>NZ_QQRR01000002.1:300000-600000 GCF_003439925.1 Haloprofundus halophilus | reverse complement strand
CTTCGATTTACGTCTTTGAAGAGAATTTTTCTTAATATCGTCGAAATGCCTCTACGGTCGGCTTCCACCGAGTGGAGTCCGAGCGAGGCGGGGAGTGCGACAGGTATATCCCTCCTGCGAAACTTATATACGGGGGTGTGGATGGACGGACCGTCCACGTTTCACATCAACATCAATCACCGGTGATTCAATTATGGAAGACACTGCGAAATATCTCATTCACGCTTCGGTAACCGCCGACGGGGTGGTCGAACGAAGCGACGTGGTCGGAGCGGTCTTCGGGCAGACCGAAGGCCTCCTCGGCGACGACCTGGACCTCCGCGACCTCCAGCAAGGTTCGAAGATCGGACGGATAGACGTCGAAATCGACAGCGAGAACGGGCAGTCGTTCGGGCGGATAACCATCGCCAGCAGTCTCGACAAGGTAGAGACGGCGATTCTCGCGGCCGCGCTAGAGAGTATCACGCGCGTCGGCCCGTGTCAGGCGCACGCGGAGGTCGTCGACATCGAAGACGTGCGGAGCGCCAAGCGGCGCGAGGTCGTCGACCGGGCGAAGGAACTGCTCTCGGAGGCGTTCGACGACAGCGTGATGACGAGCCGCGAGATTCTCGAAGAGGTGCGCGAGAGCGTCCGCGTCGAGGATATCACGGAGTACCACGGCTTGCCCGCGGGTCCGCGCGTCGCCGACTCCGACGCCATCGTGGTCGTCGAGGGGCGCGCGGACATCCTGACGCTGCTCCGATACGGCATCAAAAACGGCGTCGCGGTCGAGGGGACGAACGTCCCCGACAGCGTCGCCGAACTGACCGAAAACCGGACCGTCACCGCCTTTCTCGACGGTGACCGCGGCGGCGAACTCATCCTCCGCGAACTGGCGCAGGTCGGCAACGTCGACTACGTCGCCTTCGCGCCGCCGGGCCGCTCCGTCGAGGACCTCGCGCGCCACGAGGTGATGTCGGCGCTGCGCGACAAGGTTCCGTACGACGCCGTCGCCGGCGACAACGACGTTCGGTCGACCGTCGCGGCGACCGACGGCAGTTCGACGCCCGCCCCGGAGCCGCCGTCGGACCCTCGAACGGAGTCGCCGGAAGCGACTGACGCTCCGGCGACTCCCTCCCCCGCTGTAGGGGAGACGGCCGACGAACCGACCGCCGAGGACCCCGCCGACGGCACCGAACCGAGGCGCGACGAGACGACCAACGGCGAAGAGGGCGGTGCCGGCAGCGTCGACACGGAGCTCGACAGCGACGCCGGAGACGGGGCGGAGGCGAGCGCAGACGCCTCGCAGTCGTCGCTCCCGCCGGAACCGAAGAGCCTCAGAGAACACGTCGTCGAGGTCATCGACGAGTCGAGCGGTCTCGTTCGACTGCTCGACGCCGACCTGGACCTGCTGACGGAAGGCGAGCAGTCGACGGCGTTCGACGCGCTCGTCGACGCCGACCTGGTGCCGTACGCGGTCGTCGTCGACGGCGAACTCGACCAGCGCCTGCTCGACGTCGCCGCACAGCGCGGCGTCGACCACGTCGTCGCCCGTTCGACCGGCGAGTTCGTCAAGAAACCCGTCGACGTTCGGATCCGGACCGCGGCGCAGTTGCAGCGCGCGAACACGTAGCCTCGACGACCTCGAAGCGCTTACCCCCGACGCTCACCGAGGGCGTGTATGGACGACGAGACCCGCGTCGAGTGGCGCGAGTGGGGACCGGCCGCGTTCGCCGAGGCGGCCGAAGCCGAGCAACCGCTGTTGCTGTCGCTGTCGGCGACGTGGTGCGCCGGCTGTCACGAGATGGACGTCGAGACGTACGCCGAACCGCGTATCGCCGCGAACGTCAACGACGACTTCGTTCCGGTCCGCGTCGACGTCGACCGCCAGCCGCGCGTCCGCGAACGGTACAACGCGGGCGGGTTCCCCTCGACGGTGTTCGCGACGCCCTCCGGGGCGATCATCTCGGGGGCGGGCTATCTCGGCCCCGACGGGATGCGACAGGTGCTCGACAGCGTCCGCGAGACGTGGGCCGACCGCGGCGGCGACGCCGGGCGCGTCCCGCGTGCGCTCGCCGACGACCCCACGCCGGTCGGCGAACTCTCGCCGGCCGTCGAGGCGTACATCGCGGGACAGCTCGGCGAGAAGTACGACGAGGTCCACGCCGGGTGGGGCGACGACGCGAAGTTCCCGCTCCCGCGCACCGTCGAGTTCGCGCTGAAGCGCGAGCGGGGTCAGGCGCTTCGGACCCTCGACGCGGTCCGCGACCACCTGTTCGACGACGTTGCCGGGGGGTTCTTCCGCTACGCGAGCGGCCGCGACTGGAGCGGCGTCCACCACGAGAAACTGCTGGACACGAACGCGGCGCTCGTCCGCGCGTTCGCCAACGCCTACCTCTACACCGGCGACGACGCCTACCGTCGCCCCGCGAAGCGGACCATCGACTTTCTCACCGACGACCTCTGGACCGGCGTCGCCGTCGGCGGGAGCGTCGGCCCGGCGGCCGGGCGCGACTACTACGCGCTGTCGGCCGACGAGCGAGGCGAGACCACCCAGCCGCGCGTCGACCTCACCGCGTTCGCGGGCGGCAACGCGCTGGCCGCCGAGGCGATGCTCACCTACGCTGGCTACACCGACGACGAGAGCGCGAGAGGGTACGCCGAGCGCATCCTCGACTTCCTCGAAACCGACCTCGTCGACGACGACGGGGCGGTGACGCACTACCGCGCGGGCGACGACGTGGGGGAACGACTCCTGCTCGGCGACCACGCCCGCGTCGTCGCCGCGTTCACCCGCGCACAGCAGGTGCTCGGAGCGGGCCTCGACGTCGCCGAACGCGTCGCCGACAGGGCGATAGCCGAGCTCCACGACGACGGGTCGTTCCTCGACGGGCCGAAGGAGGGGCCGGGTCTCCTCGACCGGCCGTTCCGGCCGCTGGACGACAACGTCGAGATGGCCGGGGCGCTCTGCGACCTCGCGGTTTTGGCCGACGACGACCGCTACCGGGAGGTCGCCCGCGAGACAGTCGAGGCGTTCGCCGGAGCCGCCGACCGGATCGGCGTGCAAGCGGCCGACTACGGCGCGGTGGCCGCGCGGCTCGTCGGTGACCCCCTCGTCGTCGCCGTCGCCGACGACCCCGGGAGCGACCTCCACCGCGCGGCGCTCCGCGTCGCCGACCACGAGAAAGTCGTCGTCCCGGACGCCGGCGCTCTCGTCGCCGACCGCGACCTCGAACGCGGCACGGCGGCCGTACTCGTCGGCGAGACGGCGCTGTCGGCGTCGACGCCCGACGAACTGATGGCGCAGGTGTCGGCGGCGACTCGCAGCCTCGGCGGGAACAACTGACCGCGACGCCGGTCCCGTGTAAACTTCCGGTGTGTTTATAACCCGGGCGTGAGATTCACCCGCATGGCGAGTCTCCGAGACCTTGGACTGTCCGAGTACGAGGCGCGTTCGTACCGAGCGCTCCTTCGGACGGGTCCGACAACGGCTAAGGAGTTGTCACGGGCTAGCGACGTACCGATGGGCCGCATCTACGACGTGCTCAACAGCCTCGAACAGTACAGTCTCGTCCGGAGTCAGGCGGCGAGTCGACCCAAGAAGTACGTGGGCGTCGAACCGGACGCCGCGCTGGACCGGCTGCTCGAAGACAAGCGCCGCGAACTCGAGGAGAAGGCTCAACAGTACGAGGGCATCGTCGACGAGTTGGTCGACGAACTCGACGCGGGCGAACCCGTCGAGGGGCAGTTCTGGACGGCCGCCGTCGGCCCGGGCGAGACGATGGACCTGCTCGTCGAGCGACTGGCGACGGCCGACAACCACGTCGTGATGGTGGCGGCGACGCCCTCGCCGCAGTTCGACCTCGGGACGGTGAGCGAAGCCGTCGTCGACGAACTGGCCGCGGCGTTGGACCGCGGCGTCTCCGTCTCGCTGCTGATGACGCCGGAGCTGGTGGCGACGCTTCCGCCGAGCGTCGGCGAGCGCTACACGGAGGGGCTGTCGGAACACCCGCAGTTCGAGGTGCGGACGAGCGAGAACGTGACGGGGACGTTCAACCTCATCGACGACGTGGAGGTGTGCATCGAGGTGCCGAATCCGCTGGACCCGGGCGAGGCGCTGGCGATGATAGACCTGAAGGACCCCGAGTTCGCCGCCGACGTCCGCGCCGTGTTCGACCCGCGCTGGGAGGCGGCGGACCCGCTCTCGTTCTGACCGTTTTCGAATCTCGTTTCCGTCTCAGCGGTCGAGTTCGCTCCGCAACTGCTCCATCGTCACTTCCCGCTCTGCGTGGGCGTTGTGCTGGTGGATGGACTCGTCGTTCGACTGCTTCATGTGGATGACCGCGTCGTCCGGCAGTTGGTCGAACCGGCCGACGGCGTCCTCGGCCATCGAGCGGACGCAGTCCTCGACGAACTTCGCGTTCGCGTGCGCGTGGAAGGTCATGTAATCCTCGTCGGGACGCTTCGCGAGGTTGTAGATGCGCGCGCTCATCGAGTCGCGGGCGACGTCGATGATGTCCATGAGGTCCACGTCGGGCGAGCCCTCGCTCGTCACGGTGAACGTGGCGTGGCCGCGCTGGGAGTGGCCCGGTTGCGGGACCGCGTCCAGGAACTGCTCGACCGTCTCGTCGTCGACGCCGAGGTCGGCGAGCTCCTCGCGGGCGCGAGAGGCCGACATCCCCTGCGAGCAGGGACAGACCGTCATACCGGTGACGCGCGCGCCGATCTCCTCGCGGGTGCCCTCCTCGGTGGCGACGGCGCTGGCGATAATGGTCGCGGTGCCCTGCGTCTGTTTGTCGCTGGCGGGCGTCCGCTCGCGGGTGACGAGTTCGGCGGTCATCCGAACGTCGGCCGTCGAGGTGTAGTCGTGTTTCTCCAGCAGGCGCTCGGCGGCGTCGCCGCAGACGTCCTCGACGCGGTAGCTCGGCTCCTCGACGGCGGCTTCGAGCGTCTCGTCGATGACCTCCATGTTCCGGCTCATGTCCGCGCCCTTGCGCGTCGCCGGGAGGTCGACGAACACCTCGAACTCGGCCATCAGGACGATGGGCCGCTTCCCGTCTCGGGCGAGTTTCACGAGTTTCTCGACGCCCGTGACGCCGACCTGACTGAGTCCGACGGTGACGTCGGGCTGACTTGCCTGCACGTCAGGCAACTGGTGACTCATTATCGGTATCCAGGGACCGTTCGCGATTAGTGCTTTCGATAACGTCACTCGGCGGACGTGCGGGGGAAGTGACGGAAAGAGACGGACGTCTCGGCCGTCTCGCCGTAGAGCGCGAGCCGCCGCGGTGTAGAGTCGTCGAGCAGAACCTGCGACCCGGAATTACGAAGTTCGGACGTTCCGGTGTCAGTAGGTGCACGAAACCGCACTATCCTTCCGATTGCCGTGTTCTCTGCTAGCTTATAGCGCTGTGACGCGTACGTTCCTGTGGTGAGAGAGATGTCGACATCAGAGGAAAACAAGGCGCTCGTTCGAAGGTACTACGAGGAGGCGTTCAACCAAGAACGAACCGGCCTCCTCGACGAGCTAATCGCCGAGAACGTCGTCAACCACGACCCGCTGTCGGACGAGACGCTCACCGCCGAGGAGGCGCGCGGCTTCGAGGGGTTCCGACGCCACGTCGAAGTCGCTCACGAGGCGTTTCCGGACGCGACCGTGACGATAGAAGAGCTGATCGCGGAAGGGGACACCGTCGCCGTTCGGTTCGTCTTCGAGGGAACCCACGAGGGACGGTTCGGCGGGATCGAACCCACCGGGAATCGGGTTTCGGGGACCAACATGGGTTTCTTCCGCGTCGACGACGGGAAAATCGTCGAGCGATGGCTCGAGTCGGATGATCTGGAACTGCTCGAACAACTGGGCGTCGCGGGACCGGTCGCGCAGTAGCGCACCCGATCCGCATTTTGACGTGAGACGGCTCAGGGCCAGTCGTCGCGCGTCTCCCCGTCGAAGGGGTCTTCCTCGGGCGCGTCGCCCGCGAGGTCCCACCCCGCCGCCTCCGCGGCCTGTTCGAGCGGGAGATACTCCCAGTCGGTCGCCTCGGCGAGTTCGCGGTCCTCCTCCGTGGTCCCGACGAACACGTGCCGGTCGGTGTCGAACTGGCGCTTGACGTTTTCGAGGCTCTCCTCGACGCCGCGCGGTCCCGAGAAGAAGTCCTGTCGGATGCGCTCTTTGCGCGTGAAGTTCGTCACCACGTACGTCGGTTTCTCGCTGACGACGCCGACGTATTTGGTCCACTGTCGAGCGTCGTTGAACACCGTGTTCGGGTCGGCGAGCCGTTTCAGCGCCTCCAACTCGAACGCGAGGGTCATATCGTTTGAGCCGCCGCCTTGCATACCACCCTCTCGTCGTCGTCGGCCGAAAACGGCTTCGGTCCGTCCGGCAGCGGTCGCTCAGTGGACCCGGTAGTAGTCGGTGAAAACGACGATGTCTCCGCTCCGGAGGTCGGAGGCGGAGGCGGTGTTCGTCAGCTGCCCGTTCGCGGCCGCGAGGACGAGTTGCTGTGCGCTCTCGTCTAACTCGTCGAAGTGACGGACGCGCGCCCCGGACGGAACGGTGTCCGTTCGCGTCGCGGCGACCGTCGCATTCGTCGACTGTGCCATGTGACAACTACTGTCACGGTAGAGTATGAATCTTTTGGCAGCGCTAACGATTGCGAAAGATAGAGAGAAACGGCGAAGAGAGCCGGGTTACTGCTCTTGGGTCGCTGCGAGGTCGTCGAGGTCGATCTTCTTCTCGAGGAGGACGTCGGCCTGGTCGGCGACGACGCGCTCTTCGCGCATCAACTTCTTCAGCGCGCTCTGCGCGGAGAGGTCGCCGATGAGGACGCCGCCGACGACTTTGCCGTCTTTGAACGCGATGCGCCGCCACTCGGTGTCGGAGTACTTGCGCTCCGCTTCCTCGTCGCCGATGGTCGGGTGGCCGAACGAGAGGAACGGGAAGTCGAAGTGAGTGATGGAGTACGACGAGACCCAGCGGAACTCCTTCTCCTCGCCGTGGACCATGTTGTGGCCCGCGATGGAGCCCTGTTCGCGCGCGCTGCCCCACGACCCGTTCTGGGCGTACTCGCCGAGGATGGTGTCGTAGAAGCGCGTCAGGTCGCCCGCCGCGTAGATGTCGTCGACGCTCGACTGCATGTACTGGTCGACGACGACGCCGTCGTCCTGTTTGACGCCCGTTCCTTGGAGGATTTCGGTGTTGAAGTTCAGCCCGATGGCGACGCCCGCCCAGTCGCAGTCGTAGTGGTCGCCGTTGGGGTCGACCGCACCGGTGACGCGGCCGTCGTCGTCGACCTCGAAGTGGTCGACGCCGCTGTCGAAGACGGGTTCGACGCCTACGTCGCGCATTGCCTCGTGCATGATTTCGGCGCCCTCCTCCGAGAGCGCGTAGCGCCACCAGGCGTTCCCGCGCATCAGGTACTTCGCGGAGACGCCCTGCGCCCCGCAGATGGCCGCGAGGTCGATGCCGAGGAGGCCGGCACCGACGATGACGGCGTTCTCGCCCGAGTCGGCGCTCTCGCGGATGCGCCGGGCGTCCTGAAACGTCCAGAAGTGGTGGACGCCCTCGGCGTCGGAGTTGTCGACGGGCAACTGCGTCGGCGTGCCGCCGGTAGCGACGAGCAGTTTGTCGTACGCCAGCGTCTCGTCTTCGTGCGTCGTGATCTCGTGGGCGTCGGGGTCGATCCTCTTGACGTGCGTGTTGAGACGCAGGTCGATGTCGCGTTCGTCGTACCACGACTCGTCGTGAATCGAAATGGGTGCCTCCGGCAGTTTGCCTTTGGCGAACTCTTTGATGAGAATCCGATTGTAGAGGGCTTCACCCTCGTCCGTGATAACGGTGACTTCGGCGTCCGGTGCCTCCTCGCGGAGCGTCTCCGCCGCGGAACTACCCGCGATACCGTCGCCGATAATCACGTACGATTCGGTCATGTGAGAGAGGTTCGTAACGGGGGTTAATGTGGGTTGCTATCCACTTATGGAGATTCCAGCCCCGAACGCCGCGAAACGAGGGTGAGACGCGTGACGCGCCGGAGTCGCGGCCACGGAATACGCGTGGCGTTGAAGTCAGTCGGGTCCCAAAGACCGGCTATGAAACTCCGTCAGAACGTCCGCCACTTCGCCGCCAAGCAGGCGCTCACCATGCCGGTCGTCGGCGACATCGCCACCAGAAAGCTCGTCGACCTCCACGTGAACATCTTCGGCAAGAAGGCCGAGGAGGGCCGCCGCGAGGAGCGCGAACCGCACATGGAGGCGTTCTTCGATTGCACGTTCGACACGTACGTCGCCGCGCTCGACGCGGGCTTTCCCGAGGCGGAGGCGCGCGAAATCACGCACGTCCAGGCGAACTTCGACTTCTACAACCACGGCTGGACGGAGATGATGGAGATTCCGACCGACGAACTCGAAGCCCACTACGAGCGCTACGAGGAGTTCTTCCGGCGGCACGACATCACCATCGCCGACCCGCTGGGCGAGTTCCGAACGCGCGAGATTCCGGACGCGCCGTCGACGCCGGAGAAGCTCGACGACCCCGAACACCCGCACGCCCAGGGCGGGTTCGCCGACGACGTGTACGTCGAAGGCGACGACGGCGAACTCCGCGTCGGCGGCCGAGAGGAACCCGAAGACGTCGACGTCGGCGCCGCGCCGGGGATGCAGGACCTCGACGACGACGAAGACGCTCGCGCGTAGCCTCACCGCGGTCGAACGGACGCCGACGGTCGAGCGGACGCCTCCAGCGAGCGGACGCCGACGTCGAAGGGGTGGTCTCGTCCCGGGACGTCTCCGACAGTGAGGCGTTAACCGGCGAACGGCCCCGATATCGACCTGCGACGGCCACTACATCTTTTGTGCCCGACGCTCGTCTTAGCGCACATGGACGCATACACCGACGGTGGAGGACCGACCGAAGACACCGTCGTGTCACTGTCGGGGGTATACAAAGTCTACGAACTCGGTGAGCCGGTGCCGGTACTCGACGACGTCTCCCTGAAGGTGCCGCGAGGGTCGTACACGAGCATCATGGGCCCGAGCGGCTCCGGCAAGAGTACGCTTCTCAACCTCATCGGCTGTTTAGACACGCCCACGGCAGGCGAGATTCGAATCGACGGGACAAACGTGACGAAACTGTCCGACTCCGAGCGGGCGAACGTCCGCGGCGAGAAGATCGGATTCGTCTTTCAGACGTTCAACTTGATGCCGCGGTTGACGGCGCTGGAGAACGTCGCCATGCCGCTGTCGTTTCGCGACGTATCGCGGGAGGAGCGGACGAAGCGAGCCGAGTCGCTCCTGGCCGACGTCGGACTGGCTGACCGAGTCAACCACAAGCCGACGGAGCTCTCGGGCGGGCAGCGCCAGCGCGTCGCCATCGCCCGCGCGCTCGTCAACGACCCGGCCATCATCCTCGCGGACGAACCGACCGGGAGTCTCGACAGCGAGACGAGTCGGCAGATAATGCGGCTGTTCGAGGAACTGTACCAGCGCGGCAACACGATTCTGATGGTGACCCACGAGCGGGACATCGCCGAGCACGCCGAGCGAATCGTCCACGTTCTCGACGGCGAGATAGAACGCATCGAGGAACTCGGCGAGAAGCGACGGATTCCGTCAGTGGACGAGACGAAGCCGGTCCAGAATCCCGGTGAGGGAGCTACCGAGGGAGAAGCGTGGACCTCCTAGAGAGCCTCCGGATGAGTTGGCGGAGCATCGTCGGCCACAAACTCCGTTCGACGCTGACGACGCTCGGCGTCATCATCGGCGTCGCCGCCGTCATCGCGTTCGTCACCCTCGGGGCGAGTCTGCAGGCAGATATCGTCAACACCATCGCCGGGGACAACCAGGACGTGATGTACGTCTCGGCGTCCTCGCAGACGCAGAGCGACATCCCGCAGCTCGGGCAGGGCGGACAGTCGGTGTTCACCCAGTACGACGTCCAGCAGATCCGCCAGATAGAGGGCGTCGCAGCCGCCGTCCCCGTCGGTGGGATCGCGACCGCACAGGTGCGGTACAGAAACGACTCGGTGGGGAGGCAGTGGGTGACGGTATCGCGGCCGCAGTACTTCGAGCTGAAAGGTCAACGGATCGTCGAGGGACGACCGTACCAGTCGGGGCAGCGGGAGGTGGTGTTGAATCGGCCTGCGGTCCGGATGTTCGCCGAGAACGTCACCGTCGGTGAGAACATCACGCTCACCCGAGCGGCGAACGGACAGCCGATAAACGCCACCGTCGTCGGTATCGCCGAGGGCTCTCAGGAGGGGGCGGGCGCGCTCACCGGCGGTGCGCAACCGAGCATCTACGCGCCCACGAACCCGTTCTACGAGCGAGCGGTCATCAGTCCCAACACGGACCAACAGCAGCGTGTGTACTCGCAGGTACTCGTGAGCGCCGGCAGCATTCAGGAGATAGAGGCGGTCCAGGGTCGGATCATCTCGTACCTGACAGAGCAGTCCGACGCTCGGGTTCTCAAAGCCGAGGGCTACCAGTTCGAGGTGACGACGTACGACCAACTCGTCGACCAGATTCAGCAGGTCAGTAGCACGTTCACCGCGTACATCACCGGTATCGCGGTCATCTCGCTCATCGTCGGTGCCATCGGTATCGCCAACATCATGCTCGTCAGCGTCACCGAGCGGACGCGCGAGATCGGCATCATGAAAGCGGTCGGCGCCAAGCGCCGCGACATCATGCAGTTGTTCCTCCTGGAGGCGATACTGCTCGGGCTGTTCGGCTCCGTCTTCGGTGCACTGGTAGGCATCAGCGGCGGGTACGCCGCGACGGTACTCATCGACCTCCCGCTGCGGATCCGTCCGCTCTGGTTCGTCGTCTCCGTCGTGGTCGGACCGCTCGTCGGGGTGTTCGCCGGTCTCTATCCCGCCTGGAGCGCGTCGACGGTCGACCCGATAGATGCACTCAGACACGAGTGAATGCGCTCAACGAGTCGTTTCCGGGACAAGTTTTCGCCGAAGCTCCGACCGGATTACCCGGGCGGCGCGACGAAGACGGAGCGATGCCGCAGCGCCCGAGGCGAGCGCGTCAGACGCCGTCAGTCGCTCTCTTCGGGGTACGGGCGACCCTGACTGACCGCCGAGTTCCGGCGTCTGTCGTGCGTAGGGAGTTCCTACGGCGGCGCGACCACCGACGGCGTCTCCGGCGGAGTTCGGCGGGGACCGCTCGCGTCTCAACTACACGTTTCCCGAGGCGGGTGTCGTTCGAAGGCCGAGTAAAACGGGGGAAAACTCGCGGCAACGATAGCGTCGATTATTACGGTGAAGGACGAAACGGGGAGTGAATGAGTGCACGTCTTCGACCGACGGGAAAACGTTCCGTCGCGTACCGTCGGCGGACTCCCTCTGTCGCCGTCCGCGCTCGTCGGTCTGCGGTTCGTTTCGGCCGGGCGCGGTCGAGGAGGCGCTACCGTCTCGAACGCTCCCGGTCGCTTTGGGTTGGATCCTGAGATGGCGTCCACAGTAGCCTCTCGGCCGACACTCGCACCCGCCGTTCGCTCGGCGGTGACGTCCGGCGGCAGACGACAGATCGCCGACGGGGGCGACACGCCGAAGACGAACGGCGGACTAATAACGCCCGTGTCCGTCGGCACCGGGTGGGTCGTCTCGGTCCGCGTCAACGACCGTTTCGATCAGCGCCAACCGCCGCTTCGGTCCGCACCAACCGCCGTTTCGGCTCGGTTTCGAACACCCGCGCGCCTCCGGAGGAAGTAACCGACGATGATGGACCCACGAAAGCTGACGAACACGGACGGTGTACGGCGACGACAGGTGTCGAGATTCGGCCGCCTCGAAGCCATCGCCGGCGAGTTCGCGTGGCTCGCACCCGCGATAATCGTCGCGCTGGCGACGTACACCGCCTACGTCGTCACGCACCCGTACCCCGCGTTCGGCGCCGGCCTCTTCCTGTACATGGCCGAGCAGATTATCCGCGAGGGGTACGCGCTGCCGGCGATCATCCCGCACTACACGCCGGAGGGGATTCCCTTCGCCTACCCACCGCTGGCGTTCTACGTCGCCGCAGTGTTGCACGACGCGTTCGGACTCTCGTACCTGACGATAAGCCGCTATCTGCCCGGCTTTCTGACGGTCGTCTACCTCGTGCCGTTCTACCTTCTGGCGCGCGAACTGCTCGGCTCGGAGCGGCAGGCCGGACTGGCGGCCATCTTCGTCGCCGTCGGGCCGCCGATTCTGCAGTGGCACATCTCCGGCGGCGGCTTCGTCCGGTCGCTCGGCGCGGTGTGGCTCTACACCGGCCTCTACACCGGGGTCAAACTGTTTGCGACGCGAGACCGACGGTGGCTCTGGCCGTCGGTGCTGCTGTTCGCACTGACGATACTGACCCACCCGGTGTACACGGCCTTCTTCGGCCTGTCGTACATCTGGCTGTTCGTCTACTTCGACCGAAGCCTCACGGGACTGCTCGAAGGGGCCGCCGTCGCTATCGGCGGTCTCGTGCTCGCGTCGCCCTGGTGGCTGACGGTGATCTCGAACCACGGCGTCGGCATCTTCGCCGGCGCGGCGGGGACCCACGGCGGCATCGGCAAGCAGCTGTTCGAGTTAGTCCCGACGTTCGTCCCCGGGTCGGCGTCGTTCAACCCGCCGGCGGTGCTGTTCTCCATCCGTCCGGGGCTGTTCAACCTCCAGTCGTTCGGGATGATCATCATCTCGGCGTTCTTCGTGCTGTACATCTTCTCGGGCGTCTACCTCGCCTGGCGGCGCTCGTTCTTCCTCCCGGGGTGGTTCGCGCTCTGTATCATCTTCGTCTCGAAGCCGCGGTTCGTCTTCACCCTCGGGCCGCTTATGGCCGCCGTCGTCATCTTCGACGTGCTTCGGCTGGCGTACCGGCGACTGTCGATCACGTCGCAGCGTCGGCGGCGGGCCGAACTGGCGGCGATATTCGTCGTGGCGATTCTCGGGATGAGCGTCTCGGTGTTCTACGCGGGCGGACACCTCGACTCGCACGCCGGGAGCACCTCGCAACCGGCGTTCATCAACGGCTCCGACGTCGAGGCGATGGAGTGGGCCGACGCAAACACCGAACCCGACGCCACCTTCGTCGTCGTCGGCGACGCCGCCGAGTGGTTCCCGCTGTACACCGACCGGACGATTCTCGTCGGGCCGTGGGGGGTGGAGTGGCGCGGGCAGGCGCAGTACCAACACCAACTCGGCCTGTTCAACCGCCTCTCGACGTGCCGGAGCGAAGCCTGTATCACCAAGTATCTCACCGAGTCCGGGACGACGCCCGACTACCTCTACGTCCCGAAGGGCGAGTACTCGGTGCGCGGGATGGAGAGCATCCAGTCCGCGGAGATGCGACAGGAACTCGTCGACTCGGGGCGGTACGAACTCGCCTACGAGAACCGTGGGGTCATGGTGTTCAGGGTCGTCGGCTGACGGCACGGAACACCGCCCCAACGCCGGTCTCTGGCAGTTCGAGTGTGAAACTATTGATCGGAAGACGTATTCTGCTATTCACAGTCGGTCACGTATGCCCGGCGCAGTCGTCGTTCGCGATGAACGAGTCACTCTGCGAACGTTCGAGACGGAAGATATCCCATTTCTCCAGCGAGCGCACGCCAACCCCGAGATTCGGTATCCGATGGGGAATCCGCTGAAGAGCCAAGCGGAACTCGAAAGCTGGACCGACGACGCGGCAGACCGATTCGTCGCCTGTCTCGACGACGGGACCGCCGCTCCCGGCGACGCCGACGATGCCCGCGTCACGCCCATCGGTGTCGTCACCGTCGAGGACGCTAACTGGCGTCGCCCGGAACTGACGTACTGGTTGGTTCCCGAGCGCCACGGCGACGGCTACGGGACGGAGGCAGTGTCGCTGGCTATCGACTACACCTTCCGAACCTACGCGCACCCGGCGGTCGGCGCGTGCGCATACGAGAGCAACGACGCCTCTCGGGGACTGCTGGAGTCGCTCGGATTCGTCGAAGAAGGTCGAACGCGAATGGCTTTCTACACCGACGGCGAGTACGTCGATACGGTTCAGTACGGGTTGCTCCGCAGCGAGTGGGACGCCGCGAACGAGTGATAGAGGCGCGGAGACGTTAGCGACTCAGTCGACCCGCCCCTTCTCGTCGATTCGGTCGGCGCACTCGTAGCCCGCGACGATGCCGCCGTTGAGGCTCCGTTCGGGGTACTGCGCGGCGCTGGCCATCCCCGCGTAGTAGACGCCCTCGCCGATGTCGTCGCTCAGGTCGTAGGGGACGACCATGTCGCGGTAGCCGCGCTCGTAGACGGGCGCGGCGCGGGGGTTGCGCGCGAGACGGAACTCGCTGACGAGGCGGCGGTGGAAGTTCGGGAACATCGTCTCCAACTCCGAGAGCCACGTCTCCTCGACCTCCTCGTCGGACATCTGCCAGAGCTCCTCCTCGTAATCCTGGATGTAGCTGGCGATGTACAGCAGATGGTCGCCGCCGTAGCGCTCCGGCGGGACGAAGTTCGTGTGCTCGATGAGCGCGCCGAACGGCGCGTCGTGGGCGACGTTGAGCCAGTAGGTGTCGGTGAGTTGCTCGTCCATCGTCACGACGGCACAGACCGCCCCCTGGAAGTCGATGTCGCACTGGTAGCCGGTGAGCCCCTCCAAGACGTTCGGCATCGTCGCGCAGACGACGGCGTCGGTCTCGTACGTCGTCGCGTCCGTGACGGCCGACTCGGCGGCCGCACTCGCGACACCGCCGTCCGTCGCTTCCGCCGCCTCAGCGACGTCCGACGACTCGGCGTCCCCCTCGACCGCTCCGTCTCCCTCGACCGCTCCGTCCCCCTCGACGGTTATCGACTCCACGCCGTCGTCGCCCGTCTCCAGTTCCGTCACGCGGGCGTTCGTGACGATGTTCTCGCGGCCGACGGCGTCGACGAGCGCGTCGACGAAGGGGGCGAACCCGCCCTGGAAGTAGCCGAGAATCTCGCCGCGCAGCAGGTCGCGCTCGCCGCGGAACTTGACGCGGCCGAGCAGCCAGGCCGCGCTCACGTCGTCTTTCCGACTGCCGAACTTCGCGTCGAGCAGCGGTTCGAAGAAGTTGTCGTAGACGCCCTGGGTCGTGTGGTCGACGATGAACTCCTTCAGCGGGACGTGTTCGAAGTCTTCGAGGTTCTCATAGGTGTCGAACTTCGGTCGGCCCCCGCGTACGTCGATCTCCTGGGTGAGCATCGTGAGGCGGAACTTGTCGTAGACGCTCAGATGCGGGAAGGCGAGAATCTCCCAGGGGGTGTCCATCGGGTACACCGCGCCGTTGAAGTAGTAGCCGTTCTTGCCGATGAGCCACTCCAGTTCGTCGCCGACGCCGAGCTCCTCGGCGAGTTCGACGATGGTCTCCTCGGACTTCGAGAGGTGGTGGTAGAACTTCTCTATCGGGTCGCCCCTCGTCTCGTAGACGGCCGCGAGACCGCCGACCTGGTCGCTGGCCTCGAAGACGCGCACGTCGTGACCGTGCTGTTGGAGGCGATACGCGCAGGCGAGTCCGGCGATGCCGCCGCCGACGACGCTTATCATACCCTGTACTGCGGCGTATCGAGGTAAGTCGCTTGTGGCTGGTTCGAGTCGGTAGGCGGAGGGTATCACCGACAACGGTGCGATGACCACCGAGCTATTTGCCCCTCTCGAACGTAACACCTCCCATGGCAGACCGACCAGACGTCGACGTAGACGTCGAAGTGGAAGTGGAAGTCGACCGGCAGGAGCTCGAGATCGAGGTGGGCGAAACCCGCAGCGCCGAGGCCGAACTGGAAGTCGACGGCGTCTCCATCGAGGTGGAACTCGAGATAGAGGGCGTCGAATCCGAAGCGGGAGGCGAGGAGGACGCCGAACTGAGCGAGTTCGAGGAGTCGACCGACGACGTCGCCCCCGGCGGCGTCGCCGCGGCGAGCGAGAGCGAGAGCGACCTCGAAGGCGCGGAGTCGGAAGCGAGCGACGACGAGGACGACGAGGAAGAGGACGCCGAATCAGAGGAAGAAGAGGACGACGGGGAAGAGGACGAAGAAGAAGGCGAAAAAGACGACGACGAGGAGTAAACAAACGCGCTTTTTAACCCTTCGAGACTGCAATCGGAGGTATGGCACAACCGCGCGTCCCCGGAGGCGGGGGCGACGAACTCGAACTCCCCTGCGGCGAGACAAAGCGCGTCAGAGACCTCGACTTGGGGCTGCGCGAGTTCGACTGCGCGTGCGGCGAGACGCACGCCGTCGTCACCGACTCCCACCCCCCCGAGCGGTTTCTCCCCGAGTTCCTCGTCGAGGTGCTGCGCGAGGCCGTCGAGACGACCAGCGAGGAGATGCCGGAGTTCGGCACGCCGCACCTGATGGGTATCGTCCTCGAAGAGTTCCCCCGCCGCGTCGTCGGCGAGGACGTGAGCGAGGACCAGCAGGTGGGCTACGCGATGGTGTGGGTCACCGACTTCGACTCGCGCCGCCTCCACGAGATAATCGTCGAACTCGTCGTCGAACTGATGGAACACGCGGTCAGCCACGCTGAGGACGACGCCGCGCTCTCGCAGTTCGAGACGGAGATGCTGCAGTTCGACGTGAGCGAGTTCGTCGAGCAGTACCGCGCCGAACGGGATTTCTCGTCGGACGACGTGTACGCGCAGTGAACGCCCGGTTCGACGCGTAGCCGGGTCGAGACGCGCCGAGTAAGAACCGGACGTCAATAGTTATCCGACCGGACACAGTACCGAAGAGTGGCTTCTTTCGTCGCGTTTCGAAAGTGGAAGCCGAAGCGACGTGCCCCCACACGCCGCTTCTGCCGCGTCTCAGGCCGCGTGAGGCGGTGGCTTCCGTCCGAACGACATACTCGGTCGGTGGTAACTCCTGCGATTCCGAAACTGTGCCCCAGCTGACGGTCGGCCGTCGCGCCGGTGCTGCGAAATTCGAAAAGAGGTTACGCATATCGCACTGTTTCGCCGGGCTTATTACGATGTACGAACTTCCCTGGAACGATGACCGACGAGGAACCCTCGACAGACCAGCAGGCGACGTCCGACGACCGGACCATCCTGCTCATCGGCAGCGGCCCCATCCAGATCGGACAGGCGGCGGAGTTCGACTACTCTGGCGCGCAAGCGTGCCGGGCGCTTCGAGAGGAAGGGGCGCGAGTCGTCCTCGTCAACTCGAATCCGGCGACCATCATGACCGACCTGGAGATGGCCGACCGCGTCTACATCGAACCGATCACGACCGAGGCCATCTCGGAGATAATCGAGAAGGAACGGCCCGACGGCGTCATCGCCGGACTCGGCGGGCAAACGGGACTAAACGTCACCGCCGAACTCGCCGAGGAGGGCGTCCTGGAGGAGTACGACGTCGAAATCATGGGAACGCCGCTGGACACCATCTACGCGACGGAGGACCGCGACCTGTTCCGCCAGCGGATGGAGAAAATCGGCCAACCGATGCCGAAATCGACGACTATCTCGCTCGACGAGGGCGAGAAAGTGGCGAACATCACCGAAGCGGACCTCGAAGAACGCGTCGACGCCGCCGTCGACGAGGTCGGCGGCCTGCCCGTCATCGCGCGCACGACGTACACCCTCGGCGGGTCGGGGTCGGGCGTCGTCGACGAGATGGAGGAACTAATCGAACGCGTCCGCAAGGGGCTTCGCCTCTCGCGCAACAGCGAGGTGCTCATCACCGAGTCCATCGCGGGCTGGGTCGAACTGGAGTACGAGGTGATGCGCGACGCCGACGACTCCTGTATCATCATCTGCAACATGGAGAACCTCGACCCGATGGGCATCCACACCGGCGAGTCAGTCGTCGTGACGCCCTCGCAGGTGATACCCGACGAGGGACACCAGGAGATGCGCGACGCCGCGCTCGAAGTCATTCGCGAACTCGGGATTCAGGGCGGTTGTAACATCCAGTTCGCCTGGCACGACGACGGCACCCCCGGCGGCGAGTACCGCGTGGTGGAAGTGAACCCGCGCGTCTCGCGCTCCTCGGCGCTGGCGTCGAAGGCGACGGGTTACCCCATCGCCCGCGTGACGGCGAAAGTCGCCCTCGGCAAGCGTCTCCACGAGATAGAGAACGAGATCACCGGCGAGACGACAGCCGCGTTCGAGCCGGCGATCGACTACATCGTCACGAAGGTGCCGCGCTGGCCCAAGGACAAGTTCGAGGACGTCGACTTCACGCTCGGGACGGCGATGAAGTCGACCGGCGAGGCGATGGCTATCGGCCGGACGTTCGAGGAGTCACTTCTGAAGGCGCTTCGCTCCTCGGAGTACGAACCCGCCGTCGACTGGGCCGACGTGGCGGACGAGGAACTCGAAACGGAGTACCTCGAAAAGCCGTCGCCGGACCGTCCGTACGCCATGTTCGAGGCGTTCGAGCGCGGCTACAGCGTCGCCGACGTCGCGGAACTGACGGGCATCGAGTCGTGGTACGTCGAGCGCTACGGCCGCGTCGTTGAGTCGACCGTCGCCGCCGCGGAGGGCGACTTCTCCGCGGCCGCCTCGGCGGGACTGACGAACGTAGACGTCGCCGCGACGGCGGGCGTCGGCGTCGAGGAGGTCGAGATGAGCGTCCCCGACCGCTCGTTCAAGCAGGTCGACACCTGCGCCGGCGAGTTCGAGGCGTCGACGCCGTACTACTACTCGGCGCGGCAGCCCGAGTTCCTCAACGGCGACCCCCTCGACGAGGTCCGCGTCGACCGCGACGCGACGAGCGTCGTCGTCGTCGGCGGCGGCCCCATCCGCATCGGGCAGGGCGTCGAGTTCGACTACTGCGCGGTGCACGCGGTCCGCGCGCTCCGCGAGCAGGGGATAGACGCCCACGTCGTCAACAACAACCCCGAGACGGTCTCCACCGATTACGACACCTCCGACGGCCTGTTCTTCGAGCCGATAACCGCCGAGGAGGTCGCCGACGTCGTCGAGGCGACGGGCGCCGACGGCGTGATGGTGCAGTTCGGCGGGCAGACCTCGGTGAACGTCGGCGAACCGCTGGAGGCGGAACTCGCGCGGAGAGGCCTCGACTGCGAGATTCTCGGCACCACCGTCGAGGCGATGGACCTCGCGGAGGACCGCGACCGGTTCAACGCGCTGATGGAGGAGATGGGCGTCGCCCAACCGCGCGGCGGGACGGCGACGACCGAAGAAGAAGCGCTGGAACTCGCGGGCGACATCGGCTACCCCGTGCTCGTCCGCCCGAGCTACGTCCTCGGCGGCCGCGCGATGCGCGTCGTCGACGACGACGACGAACTGGAGGCCTACATCCAGGAAGCCGTCCGCGTCAGCCCCGACAAACCCATCCTCGTCGACGAGTTCCTCGACGGCGCGGTCGAACTCGACGTCGACGCCGTTTCGGACGGCGAGGACGTGATAATCGGCGGCGTGATGGAGCACGTCGAGTCCGCGGGGGTCCACTCCGGCGACTCCGCCTGCGTCATCCCGCCGCAGTCGCTCGACGCCGAGACGATGGGGCGCGTCCGCGAGGTCACCGAAGACATCGCCCGCGCGCTGGAGACGGTCGGTCTGCTGAACGTCCAGTTGGCGGTGAAGGACGGCGAAGTGTACGTCCTCGAAGCGAACCCGCGCTCCTCGCGGACGGTACCGTTCGTCTCGAAGGCCGCGGGCGTCCCCATCGCCAAACTCGCGGCGAAGGTGATGGCGGGTGCGTCGCTCGCTGAACTCAGTGTGGAAGAACAGATTCCCGAGCACGCGAGCGTCAAGGAGGTCGTCCTGCCGTTCGACCGCCTCCCGGGCAGCGACCCCCGCCTCGGCCCGGAGATGAAGTCGACGGGCGAGGTGATGGGAACCGCCCGCTCGTTCGGCAAGGCGTACGGGAAGGCGCAGTCTGCGGCCGGGTCGCCGATTCCCGAGGGCGGGACGGCTGTCGTCTCGTTCCTCGGCGACTCGTTCCCCGCGCCGGAGAGCGAGGAGGCCGAAGAGCTCCGCGAAGAGCTCTCGACCGTCTACGACGTCGGCGAGTTCGACGACGTGACCGCGGCGCTTCGCAAGGGCGACGTCGACCTCGTCGTCTCCGACGACCGCGACCTACTGGAGACCTGCGTCTCCGAGGAAGTGCCGTACTTCTCGACGGCGGCGAGCGCGAAAGCGGCGCTGACGGCGCTGGACGTCCGCGACGAGCCGCTCGACGTGATGGCCGTCTCGGACCGTCCGCGCCGGACGGCCGAGTGGGGCCGGAACTGAGAGCGGTCGCCACTTCCCCGACCCGATAGGACAGCGTCGCTTCGGTGACTGTCCGTCACCCGTGTAAAAGTCGTTATCCAGTCCGAACGCGTAGATGCAGCACAGGGCGGACCGTTGCACGGGGATCGGTGACCTGGTCACCTACGAATCGCGTGCCCGCAGCGGTCCGTCCTGCCTTTTCGTCGGAGCATCGACCGAGCGCGCGGCGGCAGTTGCGTCGACTCAGTCCAGTTTATTGAGCGCCTCGAAGAAGTCCGAGGACGGACCGGCGATTCGGAGCGGCGTCTCCGCCCGGCGAATCTCGACTTCCGTCGGCGGCGAGACGGGGTAGGAGTGTTTACCGTCGCTGACGACGACGGCGTCGTCGGCCGTCTCGTCGTCACTCGCGGGACGTTCGTCGGTCTCGTCCCGTCGGCCGACGGCGGTCACCGTCACGGTCACCGTGGCGTCGGGGGCGACGAGAAGCGGCGGCATCCCCTCGTCGGGACACATCTCATTGACGACGAGGCCGCCGACGCTCGGGTGGACGAGCGGGCCGCGCTCGCTCAGGTTGTACGCCGTGCTCCCCGTCGGCGTCGACACGAGGAGTCCGTCGGCGTGACCGCTGGTGTACAGCGAACCGTCGATTCTCACTTCGAGGTCGACGCCGCCGCCGCGGCCTCGACGGCCGCCCTGAACGACGATCTCGTTCGTCGCCGGGTCGCTTCGCCAGCCGTCGCCGACGGCGACGAGTCGGGGGACGACGCGGACGCGCTGGTCGCCCTCGCGGACGGCGGCGACCTCCGCGAGCACCGCGTCGACGGCGTCGTCGGGGCCGACGGCGTTCAGAAAGCCGACCTCGCCGAGGTTGACGCCGAGAATCGGCGTGCCGTCGGCGCCGCTGGCCGCGAAGAGGAACGTTCCGTCGCCGCCGATGCTGACGATGAGGTCGCAGTCGCCGAGCGCCTCGACCGGGCGACCGTCGAGGCCGAGCAACCGGCCGGTCGCTTCGTCGAGGGTCACGGAGGCGTCTACGGCCGAGAGTTGCTCTCGAAGTTCTTCAGCGAGCGTGGTCGCTCTGGTGTTTCCCTTCTGAGCGACGATGCCGACGTTCATGGAACGGCTTCGCCCGCGGCCGTCAAAAGCGCACCGTACGGGCAACATTGATAGCGGCGGCATCCGAGAGACGGACGATGAGTAGTCGACCGCCAGGGGGGAGTCGCCGCGCCGGACCCGACCGTGGTCCACGCGCGACGGAGAGACGATGAGCGAGGACGACGACGACTGGTTCGAGCAGGCGCTCCGCGACGGAGAGGGGGAACGTGACGAGGACGGAGGTGACGGAGAGGGGGGACGTGACGAAGACGTGAGACGCGACGAGGACGAGAGACGCGACGAAGATGGAGGACGCGACGAGGACGGAGGACGCGACGAAGACGACGAGGGCGCGGGCGTCGAGACGGAGAGCGGCGAGGACTCCGACCGGCCGGCCGCCTCCGAGACGCCCGACGGTGAAACCTTCGGTTTCGGAGGCTTCGGAGGCGGAGAGTCCGGTTTCGGTGGTTCCTCGGGAGGCGACGAGGACCTCGGTTTCGGAGGAGGGTTCGATAGCGCCGACGGCGACGACTTCGGCTTCGGCGGGTTCGACGACGACCCGCGCGACGAGGAGTTCGGCTTCGGCGGCGGCAACGACGCCTTCGGTGGCGAGGAGTTCGACGAAGAGGCGCTCGACTCCAGTATCGAGCGGGTCAGAATCGGCATCGACGGCCTCGACGAGATGATTCTCGGCGGCGTCCCGAAGCGGTCGCTCATGGTCGCTATCGGCAGCGCCGGGACCGGGAAGACGACGTTCGGCCTCCAGTTCCTCGACGAGGCGCTGCGCGACGACGGGCGCGCGGTGTTCATCACGCTCGAACAGAGTCGTGAGGCGGTGTTGTCGACGGCCGAAGAGAAGGGGTGGCCGTTCCGACGTTACGTCGAGGAGGACCGACTGGCGGTCGTCGAACTCGACCCCGTCGAGATGGCGAACAGTTTGGCGAGCATTCGCAACGACCTGCCCGAACTCGTCGAGGAGTTCGGCGCGGACAGACTCGTTCTCGACTCGGTGTCGCTTCTGGAGATGATGTACGACCACCCCTCGAAGCGCCGAAGCGAGGTGTTCGACTTCGCTCGCTCGCTCAAGGAAGTCGGCGTGACGACGATGCTCACCTCCGAGGCGAAGGAGGACAGCCCCTACACCTCCAAACACGGTATCGTCGAGTATCTCACCGACGCGGTGTTCGTCCTGCAGTACGTCCGCCCGTCGAACTTCCGCGAGACGCGACTGGCTATCGAGATTCAGAAGATACGCGACGCCAACCACTCCCGAGAGACGAAACCGTACGAAATCACCCAGAACGGTATCAGCGTCTACCGGCAGGCGAACATCTTCTGAGGAACGTGTTCGGACGGAAGAGTTTCGTCAGAAATTGACAGTCGCCCGACTTTTATCTCCTTTTGCGTTGTACGGAGAGACACCTATGGCCGACAAAACAGAGAGTAAGCAGGAGCGAACAGGGCCAGAGTTCGCGGCCTATCTGCGGAAACTGGCCGACGGGTTCGAATCGGGCGAAGAGGTCCGACTGACCGTCGGGAACAAAGAGGTGACCGTTCACCCGCCGGAGTCGTTCGACACCGAAGTGTCGGTGGTCGAGCGGTCCTCGGCGCTTCGGGGGAACAAGGAGACGGTCGAACTCACCGCAGAGTGGAGGGTGAAGTGAGATGGCGCTCGTCGACAGCGTTCTCATCGTGCTCGTCAACCTGCTCGTCGGGGGGCTCGGTCTCTACCTCGGGGTGAGACTGCTCATCGACAAGCAGGCGAGTTTCGCCTACGCCGTCGTGACGGCGGCTATCGGCGCGCTCGTCTGGGGACTCGTCAGCTTTTTCCTCGGCTGGCTCCCCATAATCGGGCCCGTACTGACGCTACTCGCGTGGGTCGGCGTCATCAACTGGCGTTACCCCGGCGGCTGGGGCAGCGCGGCCGCCATCGGCGTCGTCGCGTGGGTGGCTTCCGTCGCGGTGCTGTACGCGCTCGGTATCTTCGGAATCGTCGAACTCACCGCACTGGGCATCCCCGGCGCCTGAAGCGTCGGAGCGAACGGTCGGCCCCGTTTTCGTGGACCTCCCATCTCCGTGACCGGAGCCGCAGGTTTCGGAGCCGTTGCGACTCACGGCTTCCCGTGGCCGGCGTCTACCGTCTCGGTCACTTCTTCCGCAGTGAGAACCCAGGTGACCGCGGCAGCGACGCCGCCGACGGCAGCACCGAAGGCGCCGAAGAACAGGCCCCCGACCACGAACCCGACCGTCAGCGCCATCAGCACGAAAACGGGGTGGCTCGGCTTCACGGGTCGGTGTACAGTTGCGCTCCGAATGAATCTTTCCGGCGCGGGCGTCCGGTACGCCGCCAGAGGGCCACGAAGACGGGGCGAACCACCGCTCGTCTACGGCGAGAACGTCTCGTAGTGGACGATCTCGTCGACCGACCGACGCAGTTTCCGCTCGTTCTCGACGTCGTCGGCGTCGTCGGGCGCGTAGCCGAGCGTCACCAGCATCACGGGTTCGTACTCGTCGTCGATGTCGAACGTCTCGACGAGCGCGTCGGCGTCGAACCCTTCGAGCGGACAGGAGGCGACGCCGTGGTTCCACGCCGCGTACATCAGCGACATCGCCACGAGCGACGTGCTCCGCGTCGTCCAGACGCGGCGCTCGGACTCGGGCATCTCGGCCATTCCTTCGACGTTCGCGCGAACCGCGTCGCGGACGTCCTCGTTCGGCAGGTAGCCTTTCTCCAACCAGTCGTCGAGTACTCGGTCGGCGTGCGCCTCGGGGTCTTTCGACCCGAGGACGACGACGCTCGCGGCCGCGTCGCCGACGTGTTCCTGCCCGCCGGCGACCTCCTGTAGCTTCGCCTTCGACGCCTCGTCGCGGAGAACGAGGAACTCCCACGGCTGGAGGTTGTACCCCGAGGGGGCGTAGCGAGCCTGCTCGAATATCGCTTCGAGCGTCTCGTCGTCGATGTCTTCGTCGGTGTACTCGTGCACGGAGCGGCGCGTCTCGATGACTTCTCTGAACTCCATCGTTCCAAGGTCGGAGCGAGAGCCCACTAAACCGGACGGTGTCCCTCGGATATTCCGGTATCTGCGTGACACGTTCGTCGGGGACGGCCGTCGTCGCCGGCTATCTGACGACGGTCACTGGCACCGGCGACTCGCGGACGACGGCCTCGGTGACGCTCCCGAGCAGTATCCGCGAGACGCCGGTTCGACCGTGGCTCCCCATCACCACGTGGTCGAACTCTCCGTCCTCGACGGCGTCGAGGATCGCTCGCGTCGGGCGTCCGACATCCGTGCGCGTCCGCACCGACTGCTCGACGATCGACGCCGCGTCCGCCAAGAGCGACGCCGACCGCTCCTTCTCGCTCTCGTACCACTCCTCGGCGCCGCTCGGAATCCCGGCGCTCGGGTTGCCTCCCGCGCCCGCCGGGTTGATGACGTGGAGTATCGTTACCTCCGCGTCGGGCCACTCCTCGGCGACGAACGAGAGCGCCGCCGTCGACTGCGGCGACCCGTCGACCGGAACGAGGATGCGTTTTGTCATACCTCGATATAGGTTCCGCTCCGAGTAAAATACGTTCCGGTGGGCGCAGAGCGCCGTCGAAGTACTCCCGGAGTAGCTGGACGAACTCCGGACGGACGAGCCTCGGGAGGCAGCGAGACGGAACCGGGGCGAAGAAAGCCGGTCAGCGCCCGTGCCGCGTCAGGCACTTCGACAGCCCGATGAGTTCGACGGGCTCGGAGTTGTCCGGCGAGTAGACGACCATCTGGCCCTTCTCCATGTACGGCACCTTGCTTTCGAGGTTCGGCGGGATGTTCACCGACTTGATGGCGTCCTCGTCGCCGAGGTTCAACACGAGTTTCGTGTTTATCTGCTTGAACACCGAGTCGGCGACGTCCTGGGGGTCCTGCGTGATGAGGAACAGCCCGAGACGCTCCTTTCGGCCCTGTTTGGCCGCCTCGGTGAACTTTCCGATGACGTTTCTGGCCTGCACGCTGTCGGCGTCGGCGAGGAAGTTGTGCGCCTCGTCCATCCCCAGCACGACCGGCGTCTCGTCGATGCGGTCGTACTCGGGGTCGTTCGAGAGCTTCTCGTCGATGAGCAGACTCGACACCGCGAGGACGACCATCTCCGCCGCGCGGCTGTTGGAGACGTGGTACGTCGGCACGACCGTGAGCCCGCCGGGTCTGACGAGCTGGTGGACCAACTCGGTGATGGGTTTGGCGTCGCCGTCGAACACGTCGTTGGCCGCTTTGGTCCGCGTCTTCCGCTTGACCGCGTCGAACGTCGCTTCGTGGACGTGGCCCGACTCGTCGAGCTCATCGCGCAGCGCCGGGTCGTCGAGGAACGACTGGAACCCCTTGTACGTCCCGGACGGGTTCTGCCGGAAGTAGCGGTCGAGTAACAGCGTGAGCGCGTTGTACTGGTTGTCGTTGAGCGCCGCGCCCGCGACGAGCCACGGCCAGCGCCGCACCATCGAGAACGGGATGGTGAAGCGGACGCGTTCGGCGCGGTGGCCCTCGCCGGGGTAGGAGGCGTCGCCGACCTGCGGGACGAACGCGAGCGTGTCGTCGTGGCCGCCGTAGGCGACGCCCTCGCGTTCGAGGCGGCGGGCGAACTCGCTATCCAATTCCGGGTTGTTGTCGTGCATCTGCGCGTACTCGTCCTGCGGGTCGAACTGAACGACCGCGGGCCGGGCCGTCCGGCCGTCGCCCATCTCGTAGGTTCGCTCTTCGGCGAGGTACTGTCGAAGCACGTTCTTCGAGGCGTGGGTCTTCCCCGACCCCGTCCCGCCGGCGACGAGCGTGTGCCGGAAGACGAGCGGGTCGCCCTCGCTGTAATCGTCCTTCACCCGGTAGTCGATGGTCGGCGGGTCGGCGGCGGTGCGGACCTTCTCGCCGCCGACCGAGAGGTGGCCCAAGAAGACGCCGTCGCCCGGAATCTTCAGTCCCGTCTTTATCTCGTCGGCGTCGGTCGCCTCCGTCACCGTCGCGCCGGGTTTGGGCACGCGGTCGGTCATCCGGCGTTTCAGTTCGCCGCCGTCTTCCCGCGGGCTCCGCCCGCTCGAATGGTCCGAGGAGCTTCGCCCCTCGCTATCTTCGTAGAGGACCGCGACGGGGTCGAGCGCCGCGACGAACTTGTAGTCGCGTTCGGGGAACTCGGTCCGGCGCATCGCGCGGCGGGCGTGAATCTCCGTCGCGTCGTCGGCCTGGAACTCCTGTGCGTACTCCAGCCCGGTGATTCGGCAGAACAGCGTCTCGTCGTCCGGGTAGGGGACGAGCAGGTACTTACCGAGGCGGACGGTGTCGCGGTTGCCGGTCGTGACGAACGCGCGGAGGGCGGTGTCGCGCTCGTCTTCGGCGACGCAGAGCCCCTGCGACACCGAGAGCGCGCCGATACCGCGGTCAGCAGTGGCCGGTTCGACGTCGAGGCGGTCGAACGACTCCTCGGCGGAGTCGGTCCCGTCCGACACGGAACCGCCGCTCCCGTCGTCGAGTCCGCCGGCGTCGGCGTCGGAGGCGCCCGCGTCGGCGGCGTCGGTCCGCGACTCGGCGGACGAGTCGCCGTCGTCGTCGGGGTCGAAGTCGGTGAAGTCACCGAGGTTAGACATATCTCGGGACACGACGGCCCCCTTGATGGACCTTTCCCTCCGGCGGACGACTCGGTGGAAGCGTTCGGACTACCGCTTTTTACGCTCGCGCACGTACGTCGGGTATGCTTCTGGTTCGCGGTTCGGGCGGCGGGACGGCGCTCACCGGCACGGTTTTCGAGCGCGGCGAGACCGCGCCGTCGTTCAAGGGCGCGCCCGACGAGGACGCGCCGTACGTCTGGGTCTGCGACGAGTTCTACGAGGTCGAAAGCGGCGGTTCGCCGACCGAGATCGACGGCGAGACGATTCGCGTCGCCTTCGAGTCGCCGATGCCCCGCGGATTCGACACGCGAGACCAGGCGCTGGCGGCGGCGAAGGAACACATCCGGACGCAGTTCGCGCGCGTCGGCGTCGCCGAAGGCGACGTGACGATAGCAGTCGAGAAGGCAGAGCCCGGTCGTCGGTGAGTACACCACCCGCCCTCAGAACAGCCCTCCCCAGCGGATACCGTCGTAGGTGCGGACGTACTCGGTGCCGACGTCTTCGGCCAACTTCCGCCGGAGCGACGCCTTCTCGTGGGCGCTGATTCGGGCGAGCTCGTCGGCCTTCGTGACCGCGGGCGGCGGGCCGCGGGCCCCGGCGACGTCGTGGAGAATCTGTCGCGCGAGTCTCGCGCGGCGTTCGGCGTCGCGGGTGAACGCGTACGGCGCTTCGACTTTGTAGAGCACGCCGTGTCGCGGGTCGTAGAGGACGAAGAACGTCACCTCGTACAGTTCCGGATCGAGTTTCCTTTCGACGCCGAGAGCGTCGCCGTCGGCTGCGAGCGTCCGGTCCGACCCGCCGCGGGAGACGAACCACGAGGTGAACGTGAGGTCGTCGGTCAGGCGCGTCGTCTCTCCGGCGGCGTCCGGCCGGGTTCGCCGCTCTAACAGCCGGGAGAACAGCGCCGTATCGTCGGCCCAGGGCGCGTCGACGCCTTTCGTCTGCAGCGTCCGAGTGACGAGCTTCGAGATCGGGTTCTTGACGAAGCCGACCAGCGGCACGTCGCGCTCGACGAACCGCTCGACGAGTCGAACGTAGTTCTCCACGATGTGGCGCGGTTTCGCCTCCTCGGCGAGTTCGCGGAGTTCGGCGTCCCGGTCCCGCCAGTTGAACAGCTCCTTCGGGTAGATGGGACCGTCGAGAATCAGGAGGTCGGAGACGTCGTCGGCGTGCCGGAGCGCGTGCTCGCTCTCGGCGAGGTACAGCGACAGCGCGTGGACGACGCCCTCTGCGTACCGGTTCACGTTGGGCGCTTGGAGCACCCGGAGGCGACTGTACGCCTCGTCGTGGGTCTGCCACTCGGTGCCGAGTTTCGCGTAGCGGTCGTTCGTGTGCGTCGTGAGGACGATGCTGCGCGAGCGATGCAGGTCGAGGTCCGAGGGGACGCTCGCCATCGCGGCGTGCGCCATGTCGAGAACCAACCCGTTCTCGAACGTGGTCGGGTTGATCGTTCCCGAGTCGAGGCCGTGAACCGTCTCGAACGGCCGGTCGGTGAGGGCGACGTCGTCGACGTCGGCGGCGCGCAGCGACTGCTCGCCGAGCGGTTCGACGACCGTCCGGCCGTCGTACCGCAGCGGGTCCAACCACTCGTCCCACACCGTCCGCGCGAGGTCCGTGTGGTCGCCGTCGTCGACGTTCTCCGCGAGTTCGCGGGCGAGCGCCGCGATGCCGTCGACGTGGACGGGGTCGAGGGTCATACCCCCGACTGGGTGCTTCATCCGATAAAAAGCCACGCGGTCGCTCGTCGACGGTCGGGCGGAGTGGCAGCCAGTCGCAGCGACGGCGGCGAGAGTTGCGCGGCGTTGCGGGGGTTCGGAGGATTCGGAGGGTTCGAGCGTTTCGAGCGTTTCGAGCGCTTCGCGGTCCGTCTCGGTCGGTGAGCGCCTCAGTCGGCGTTCTGCGGGGCCGAACGCGGCGACGGCGACTCGGAACCGATATCGAACTGGTCGCTGTACGGGTGCGGCGAGCGCAACAGGGCGATGAGACTCCACATGACGCCGGTCAGAAGCGACCCGACCGCCGAGAGCGTCATGCCGAGCGTGAAGAACGTGGTTCCGTAGACGATGCCGATAGTGGCGGAGGGGAGCGTCGTCCCGAGCGGGACGTTCGCCATCGAGTCGCGCAGCGTCGGCACGAGGACGATGAGCGAAAAGACGCTGCCAGCCAAGAAGATGAGGTCTTGCCACATCATCGGTTCAACACTCCTGCGGGGTTTTCGGAGGAAATCTTACTCATCGAATAGAAGCAGACGACTGCCTTTGAAAAGACTTACTCATTGTTGAGTAAATACAATCGTGACGGTTCGATTTGTCAGCGAGTGTCGTGGTCGGCCTCAGTCGTCGCGGGCGAGAACCGCCTCGAACACCGGGAGAATCCACTTGACCTGCGCGCCGTCTTCGACGAACGTGAGCGTTCGCGGGGGTCGAACCGCCTTCGGCCGGACGCGGAGGTGCTCCGTTTCGGCGGCTTCGGCCGCCGTCGTCGGTTCGACGAGGAACTCCACGCGTGCGCGGTCGGACTGGACGTACACCTCGGCGAGTCGGAGCCGGTTCTCGTCGGCGCTGTCGGCGTCCGCGTCGGCAGCGTACGACTCAGTGTCAACGGCGTCGACGGCGTAGGCGAACGCGCCGTCGACCGTCGCTTCGACGTCCGGGTCGGCGTCGACGACGCGAAGTCGCGCGGAGGAGCCGCCGCCTTCGAGTTCGGAGGCCAGTAGCTGTGCGATGCGCTTCCCGTCGATGGGTCGGTCGTCGGCCATGCGGGGAGAAGGCGCGTCTCGGGTTACTCGGCTTCGGTTTCGGTCAGGTCGGCCCGGACGGCGCCGGCGACGTCGTCGACGTCGACGCCCTCGCTGCGGGCGGTGAGTACCGCTGCGGTCTCGAGCGTCACGCCGAGGCGGTGCTGGCGCTCGTTGGCCGTCGCGACCGCGCGCTGCTTGTCGACGCCGGCGGCGACCATCGCGTCGAGGATGCGCTCGAACGTCGACTGCTCGCGGAGGATGGACTCGTCGGGAACGAACTCGCGCGGGATTTCCACGTCGTCGGGGTCGAACGCGGGGACGAGGTCGCCGCTGCCCTCGTCGCGGTCGAGCAGGCCGCGGCCGACCGCCACGTCGACGAGGCGTTTCGCCTGGTCCGGCGAGAACCACCCGCGGTCCAGCGACAGCACGACGACGAACTCGCCCTCGCCGAGGCGTTCGCTCCCGCGCTGGCGAAACGGGACGGCCGTCGCGGTCTGCAGACTCATGAGCGAGACCACGGCGGCGGCGGTCACTAAAGTTTGCTACTCGCGGCGCGTTCGAGAGTGCTCCGCGCGAACCGGCGCGTGCGTCGTCTGAGTCCGGCGATGCAAGTTCGAGCGATTCAAGTAGTTGCTGGCAGTTCTTCGGGGTATGAAGGACCAAGGACGCTCCCAGCGGAAGCGAACCGGCGGTCGCCTCCGACCGTCCAGCAACAAGAAGCGCTACCAGCTCGGTCGTGAACCGGCCGAGACCACCGTCGGCGAACCCCGATTCCGGACCATCGACTCCCGGGGCAGCAACACGAAGACCCGCGCGCTGGCGACGAACGTCGCGCAGGTCGCCCAGGGCGGCGAGGTCGGCCAAGCCGACATCGAGAACGTCGTCGACAACCCCTCGAACGTCAACTACGCGCGCCGAAACATCATCACGAAAGGCGCAATCATCGACACCTCCGCCGGTCGCGCACGCGTGACCTCCCGTCCGGGCCAGACCGGACAGGTCAACGCCGTGCTCGTCGACGAGGAATAGAACGCCCACCTTTTACGCTGCGGGCTGCCTCCGGCAGCCCTCGGTAAAAGCTGGACCAAAAGCACTCCTCCTTCGCTCCACTTCGTTCCGCTCAGTCGTCGGCCCGCTCGCTCACGCCGGGAGAGCGAAGCTCTCCCGAGCTCTCGTTCGCCTTCGGCTCACGAGAACTCCGTTCGCTCGCGGAACGATGAGTCGGCGATAACCAACTTCGGCTACTGTAGACGAGCAGTTCTACCACGAGCGAGGGCGTAGCCCGAGCGAGTGGGCCGAGGAGAGAACGGAAGCCGCGAAGCGGCTGGAGTGAACGACGAGCGCTTTTGGTCCAGCTTTTACCGAGCGGACGGCGAAGCCGTCCGCGCAGCGTAAAAGGTGGGCGTCAAAAGGTGGCGTTACGGCGTGGGCGCGGCCTTCTGCAGCGCCGTCTCGGCGATGTTGCCGCCGTAGTCGGCGCTGCGCGAGAGCGAGTCGACGATGAGACCGAGCATCTGCGCGCGGACGGGGTCGAGGTCGCGGAGCAGTTCGTCGATAGTGCGCGCGTGCTCGTCGATCTCTTGAACGGACTCGCGGGCCTCGTTGGCGACTTCGGTCGCTTCGACGCTGTCGTCCGAGAAGAGGGCGTCCATCCCCGCGTCGACGACGGTGGTCGCGTCCTCGTGCAGTTCCCAGAGCGCGTCGAGCACGTCGTCCTGAACCGGTTCCTCGATGTTGAGCGTCAGATGCGCGATCTTCGTCGCGTGGTCGGCGATGCGTTCGAGCTGCCGGGCGGAGGAGTGGTAGTCGAAACAGACCTCCCGCGGGAGCCCCAGTTCTTCGGCGGCTTTCGGCGTCCGAAGCGTCGCGCGGAAGATGCGCGAGACGACCATGTAGAGGCGGTCGACGTCGTCGTCGCGTTGGATGACGTCTTGCGCCATATCCATGTCGAGTTCGGCGAGCGCGCTCACCGCGTCTTCGAGCATCGACAGCGCGATGAGTCGCATCCGGGTGACGGCGTTGTGAATCGACAGCTCCGAGGAGTCCAGCAGGTCGCGGATGACGATGCGGTCGCGGGTCTCCTCTAACACTTCGAGGCCGACGAGCCCCTGCGTCGCTTCCCGGACGGTCCGCCGCTGGTCGTTCGTGATGCGGCCGCTCTCGAGGGCGATGACGTCGAAGCCGCTGACGTACATCGTCATCACCGCGCGGACGAGTTCCTGGCCCTCCAACTTCGAGATGTCGAGCGTGCCCTCGGTCCGTTCCTCCTCGGTCCGTGGCGTCAAGAACAGCGAGTCCCCCTCCGGGTAGAACTCGACTTCGCTTCCGGCACTGACACCGTTTTCGGTCGCCCACTCTTTCGGAATCGATACCGTGTACGTCGACCCGCCCGTCACCTGCACCTTTCGCGTCTCGACCATGAGAGAAGGTGGGGCATCGCCATAATAAATCTGTCCCTCATCTATATATTGTAGTGGCAAGATACAGCGAGATACCTATCTTCGACGACCGGTGTCGGACCGGTCTCTTTCCGGCCTCCTCCGGAAAGCGTCCGTTACGAGACGTTCCCGAAGTACTGTTTTCGATTAACGGAGAAAAGAAGGATTTAAGCAGGGATTGTCGGCGGTATCCGTTTGAACCGACGACGCGTGGGTGCGCCTCGTACACCGATTGCGGTGGATAGTGATTCACGTACATAACGCTATATAGCTGTCATAGCAGGGTACTTATGTCTCACTCGGCCATGAACGATTGATGACGCAACAGACGTCGGGCGAGAGGGGCGGCGTATCACGGCGTAAGTTCCTCGTCGGCGCAGGAACGGCGGGGGTAGTCGGCGTCGCCGGCTGTACCACAAATCCCGGTGCAAGTTCTGGCGGTTCCAACGGGAACGGGAGCTCCGGAGACGGCTCCGGGGGCGGCGGCTCCGGTGACCTCTCCGGCGAGGTCATCATCAAAGGTAGCAGTACGGTTTATCCGGTCTCCGAGGCGATGGCCGAGGAGTTCATGAAGGAACACGACGTGAACGTCTCGGTCGACTCGACCGGCAGCGGTGGCGGCTTCGAGAACCACTTCTGCCCCGGAAACGCCGACATCAACGGCGCGTCGCGTCCGATAAAGGAGACCGAAGTCCAGAGCTGCGGCGACAACGGCGTCGAGCCCGTCGAGTTCCAGGTCGCCAGCGACGCGCTGACGGTCGCCGTCAACAACGACGCCGACTGGGTCGACTGCCTGAGTTTCGAGCAGCTCTCGCAGATCTGGCGTCCGGACGGCGCGCAGAAGTGGAGCGATATCAACTCCGACTGGCCCGACGAGGAGTTCGAGCTCTACGGGCCGGCCTCGTCGTCCGGGACGTTCGACTGGTTCATCGACAACGTCATCCAAGACGCTGACACGATACGCGACGACTACGAACCCACCGAGAACGACAACCGCATCATCCAGGGTATCCAGGGCTCGGAGTACGCGATGGGCTTCTTCGGATACGCCTACTACGAGGAGAACCGGGACAACGTCAAGGCGGTCAAGATAAAGGAGAGTGAGGACGGCAGTTGCACGGAGCCGAGCATCGAGAACGCCAAGAGCGGCGACTACCCGATGGCGCGGCCCCTGTTCATCTACGCGGCGCAGTCCTCGCTCGAGGAGAAAGAACAGGTCTACGCGTTCACGGAGTACTACCTCGAACAGGCCGAGACGGACCTCGTCAGTCGGATTGGGTACGTTCCCTCCAGCGCGGAGCTACGCGACGAGAACCTGAGCAAGCTCGAACAGTACAGCGGCGAGTAAGTCGGGTCGGAGAGACCCCGATTTCAGCGGATAGACACGTACACACGACCGAAAACGAATCATGCCGCTTTTCAAGATGCACGACACAGTCACCACAAGATGAGCCAGGAAAGTAACACACCCGACTTCGTCGGTCGTTCGGGGATCCGCTCTGCGCGGGAGCAGAGCATCAAGTGGCTGTTGTTCGGTTGTGCCGCACTGTCGGTGGCGGTCACGGCCGCCATCGTCGCGACGCTCCTGTTCGACGCCGTGGACTTCTTCCTCGCCGTATCACCGCTGAACTTCTTCCTCGGTACGTCGTGGAGTCCGACGATACAGCAGGAGTTCGGCGTTCTCCCGCTCGTCGCCGGAACCCTGTTCGTGACCGCGCTCTCGGCGCTCATCGCCATCCCGGTCGGCGTCGCGTCGGCGACGTATCTGAGCGAGTACGCCAGCACCAAGACGCGGTCGGTGATCAAGCCGGCCCTCGAAATCCTGGCCGGAATCCCGACGGTCGTCTACGGGTACTTCGCCCTGGTTTATCTCACGCCCGCGCTCGAGTGGCTCGGACTCCCACTGAGCACGTTCAACGCGCTCAGCGCCTCCATCATGATCGGCATCATGATCGTCCCGATGGTGTCGAGTCTGAGCGAGGACGCGATGAGCGCCGTCCCCGACTCGCTCCGGCAGGCCGGGTACGGGATGGGCGCGACGAAACTGGAGGTGTCGACCGGTGTCGTCATTCCGGCGGCGGCGTCCGGCATCTTCTCGTCGTTCATCCTCGCGCTCTCGCGGGCCATCGGCGAGACGATGATCGTCGTCGTCGCCGCCGGGATGCGCCCTCGGCTCGTCCCGAGCCCGTTCGAGTCGCTCGAGGTGATGACCGCCGCGATGGTCCAGCTCGTGACGACGGACATCGCGGGCGGGTCGACCGCCTACAAGGCGATGTTCGCCATCGGAATCACGCTGTTCACTATCACGTTCGCAATGAATCTCGCCAGTACGTTCGTCGCGTCGCGGTACCGGGAGGAGTACCAATGAGTCGCCGAACCGCCGGCGCGTCGATGGAGGGGTGCCGCTGATGGCGGCCGAGACCGAGGGAGCGACCGGCGACTGGTTCGGCGACGCCGAACGAATCAGCCGTCTCCCGGGGAAAGTGTTCGCGGCGGCCTGTCTGTCGGCGACGCTGTTCGGCATCGTGATGGTCGCCGGACTGCTCGTCTACGTGACGAAGGACGCGATTCGGCCGTTCACCGCGAACCCGGGGTGGTTCCTCGTGTTCTTCCTGACGTTCGTCCTCCCGTCGACGGCGTTGCTCGGCTACTTCAGGCGGCGCGGCGACGGCGAGGCGACCGTCGCGCTGACCGCGCTCGGCGTCCCGCTGTTCGGCTCGCTACTCGGTAGCGGCGTGTTGCTGCTGTTCATCGACGTGCTCAGCATTGTCGAGTGGCTGGCGTTCGTCGTCGCCGCCGTCGTCACCGGGGGTGTCCTTCTCGGTCACAGGCGGGCCCGAACGAGAGCGTCGTTCCTCGAAGAGGCGGTCGTCGCCGTCGTCGCGCTCTTCGTACTCGCGCCGGTGACGTTCGAGTTCGTCGCCACCTTCCCGACCGTTCCGCAAGCGTGGCTCATCTACCTGCTCACGTTCGGTCTCGGCGGAGCGGTCGTCGGTGGGCTGATCGTCGCCCGGCGGCGAAACGACCAGCGCGCCGGCCTCGTCGCCGGGGGCGCGCTACTGGCGACGGTCACCGCCGGCGTGTTCATCGACCCCTCGACCGGAATCACACCGCCGGTGTGGGTCATCCTCTTCACGTTCGCGGGGGTGCCGACGGCGCTGTACGTCGAGGGCGTCGTCCGCCGTCGGGACCACCGTCCCGTCGGCCTCGCGTTCCCGCTGGTCGCCATCGCCGGGATACTCCTCGGTGCGGTACTGGTCGAGATGCTCGGATTCGCCGGGCCGGAAGCGTGGCTCGATCTCCAGTTCCTCACCAGCGCGAACTCGCGGTTCCCCGAGGAGGCGGGCATCTATCCGGCGCTCATCGGGTCGGTGATGATGATGGTCGTCGTCGCCGTTTCGTCGTTCCCCATCGGCGTCGGCGCGGCGCTGTACCTCGAAGAGTACGCGCCGAGCGACGGCCCACTCGGCGTCGTCGTGAAGTTCATCGAGATAAACATCGCGAACCTCGCGGGCGTCCCGTCGGTCGTCTACGGGTTGCTGGGGTTGGCGCTGTTCGTCAACTGGCTCAACTTCGCCAGCGGTATCGTCGTCGTCGGCGGGATGACCGTCGGACTGCTCATCCTGCCCATCATCATCATCTCGGCGCAGGAGGCGATCCGAGCGGTTCCGGGGTCGCTCAGACAGGCGTCCTACGGGATGGGTGCGACCCGCTGGCAGACGATTCGTCGGGTCGTCCTTCCCGAGGCGCTGCCGGGCATCCTCACGGGGAGTATCCTCGCGTTCGGTCGCGCCATCGGGGAGACGGCACCGCTTCTGATGATCGGTGCCGCCGCGTCGGTGTTCCAACCACCGGGCGGCTTCTTCGACATCTTCAGCGCGATGCCGCGTCAGATCTACGCCTGGGTCGGTCAGCCGTCCCAGGAGTTCCAGTACGGCGTGATGGCGGCGGGCGTCGTCACGCTTCTCGTCGTCATGTTGTCTATGAACGCCGCAGCGATACTTATCCGCAACAAATATGAGCGGAGGTCGTGAACAATGAGTAAGGATACTATGACTACGTCCGAACAAGACACCGAGAGCGGCAGTAGCGTCGAATCGCAAACGTCGCCGCGTCCCGGTTCGGGGGTAGTCGACAGCACCGAGCAGAACCGTTCCCAGCGCGCCGAGACGGTCGTCTCGTCCAAGGACCTCGACGTGTTCTACGGCGACACGCAGGCGCTACAGGGCATCGACATCGAAATCCCGAAGCGACAGGTGACCGCGATGATCGGTCCGTCCGGCTGCGGGAAGTCGACGTTCCTCCGGTGTATCAACCGGATGAACGACCTCATCGAATCCTGTCGTATCGACGGCGAGCTACGGTTCGAGGGCAAGAACGTCTACGACGACGACGTCGACCCCGTCGCGCTTCGCCGCCGTATCGGGATGGTGTTCCAGTCGCCGAACCCGTTCCCGAAGAGCATCTACGAGAACGTCGCTTACGGCCTCAAGATACAGGGCAAGACCGAGAACTTGGACGAGAAGGTCGAGAACGCCCTCAAGTCGGCGGCGCTGTGGGACGAGGTGAAGGACCGCCTCGACGAGTCCGGTCTCGACCTCTCGGGCGGTCAACAGCAGCGACTCTGCATCGCCCGCGCCATCGCCGTCGACCCCGACGTCATCCTGATGGACGAGCCGGCCTCGGCGCTCGACCCGGTCGCCACCTCGCAGGTCGAAGACCTCATCGCCGACCTCGCGGAGGACTACACCGTCGTCATCGTCACACACAACATGCAGCAGGCGGCGCGCATCTCCGACAAGACCGCGGTGTTCCTCACCGGCGGCGAACTCGTCGAGTTCGGCGACACTCAGCGGATATTCGAGAACCCGGACAGCCAGCGCGTCGAAGATTACATCACCGGCAAGTTCGGGTAACCGACCGTGCCGCGCGAGCAGTTCCAGCGCGAACTCGACGACCTGCGCGACGAGGTGCTCACCATGGGTGAGGCCGTCGTCTCCCGCCTTCGAAAGGCGCTTTCGGCGCTCGAAGCCCGCGACTCCGAGAGAGCGCGGTCGCTCGCGGAGCGTGACCACGAGATCAACGAGTGGTATCTCCGACTCGAGAGCCGCTGTGTCGACCTCCTCGCGCTCCAGCAACCCGTCGCGGGCGATCTCCGTCTCGTCGTCGCTTCGTTCAAGATCATCACCGACCTCGAACGCATCGCCGACCTGGTGACGAACATCTGCGGGTACCACCTCTCGCGGGAGCGCGAACTGTTCCCGGAGGTGAATCTCCAGGACCTCGGAGACATCGCCGCGGAGATGGTCGAGGACGCACTGGCGGCGTACGCAGGCGCCGACGCCGACGCCTGCTACGCGGTCGCCGACCGCGACGACGAACTCGACGGCCTCTGCGAACGCGTCGGCGAACTCGTCGTCCGCGACCTCGTCGAATCCGCCCCCGACGACCGAAGCGGGTCGCTGTTCGGCGAAGTGAACCGATTCCTGCTCACGGTCCGCGACATCGAGCGCGTCGGCGACCACGCGGTCAACATCGCCGCCCGCACGCTCTACATGGTCGAAAGCGACGACGCGCTCATCTACTAAACCTCGACCTTTGTACTGCGTCGGGTGTGTTCGCTCCGTCTGCGGGCGACCTACGAGTCGCCCGCACGGCCTGCGAGACCTCTGGTCTCGCTTCGCTCACACACCGCGCCTTGCAAAAAGCTCGGCCAAAAAGGGCCGCTCGCTCACTCGCGCCGCTCGTTCGCTCGCGGTACGAGGGTCCGAACACTCACCGCTCGTCCACTCATCGCTCGTCCACCCACCGCTCGGTCCCCGCAGAACCGCCCACGGTCGAAACAAACGGGCCGCGGTGACCGACTCAGGCACAACATACATTACACCGACCGACGCATGTCGGAGGTATGCCGCGAAACGAATACCAATCTCAACTCGAATCTCTCCGCGAGGACGTTCTCTACATGAGCGAAGTGGTCAGCGAACGCCTGCGGATGGGAATGGACGCGCTCGAACAGAAGGACGAACAGCTCGCCGAGGAGATCATCGAGGGCGACGCCGAGATAAACCGGATGTACCTCGACCTCGAACAGCAGTGTATCGACCTCATCGCCCTCCAACAGCCGGTCGCGGGCGACCTCCGCTTCATCGCGGCGTCGTTCAAAATCATCACCGACCTCGAACGCATCGCCGACCTGGCGACGAACCTCGGCGGCTACGCCAAGAGCGCCGAGCGCGACGTGTTCCCGGACGTCGACATCCAACGGATCGGCGACCTCACGCTGGAGATGCTCAGCGCGGCGATGGACGCGTACGACCGCGACGACCCCGACGCCTGTTACGACATCGCCGACCGAGACGACGACCTCGACGCGATGTGCGAGGCCGCGAGCGAAATCGTCGTCCGCGACCTCATCGAAGCCGACACCACCGACAGCGGAAACATCGAGAGTCGGATGCAGGACGTCTCTCGGCTCCTGCTCACGGTCCGCGACCTCGAACGCGTCGGCGACCACACGGTCAACATCGCCGCGCGCACGCTCTACATGATCGAAAACGACGACGCGCTCATCTACTAGAACCTTTTACACTGCGTTCGGGCGGCTGCGCCGCCCTCACTCGGCAAAAGGTTCATCAAAAACACTCCTTCCTCGCTTCGGCCTTTGGCCTCCGCTCGGTCGTCGGTCCGCTCGTTCGCTTCGCTCACTCGCGGTACAGTGAACACATGCGCACCGTACAGCACCGCCCCGCGACTGCACTACCCCGCCTGCCGCCGGACCAACGCTTAATCGGCCGTAGCCCACAGTACGGACATGGACGTGGCGATTCTCACGGTCGGCGACGAACTGCTGGCCGGAGATACGGAGAACACGAACGCGACGTGGTTAGCGCGGCAGTTGACCGAGCGAGGCGCGACGGTGACGCGCATTCTCACCGTCCCCGACGTTGAGTCGGTCATCGCCGACGCCGTCAGGAGGTGGAGCGACGACTACGACGCCGTCGTCGTAACCGGCGGCCTCGGCGGCACCCACGACGATTTGACGATGGACGGCGTCGCCGAGGCGTTCGGTGTCTCGCTCGTCGTCGACGAGGAGGCGAGAGAGGATATCTTAGAGACCGTCGCCGCGTTCCGCGAGGCGAATCCGGAACTCGCCGAGAACTACGACCTCCGGATAGACGCCGACGCGCAGGCGTCGATTCCCGACGGCGCGCGACCGCTTCTCAACCCCGCCGGGCTCTCGCCGGGCTGCGTGATGGAGAACGTCTACGTCCTCCCCGGTATCCCGGACGAGATGCGCGCGATGTTCGACCGCGTCGCCGACGAGTTCGGCGGCGACGTCACCTCCGAGACGCTCCGGACACCCGCCCCCGAGGGCGCGGTGACCTCACAGCTCGCGCAGGTCCGCGACCAGTACGACGTCGCCGTCGGCAGCTACCCCTCTCGCGGCGAGGAGTACAACCGAATCAAAGTCACGAGCCAGGACCCCGGGGCCGTCGACGCGGCGGTGACGTGGCTCCGCGAGCACGTCGAGATCGTCGAAGAGTAGCGGCGTTAGCGCTGTTACAAGCTGTTGTACCGCGAGCGAACGCAGTGAGCGAGCGGGCCGAGGAGAGAATGGAGCGAGTGAAACGAGCGAAATGAGCGACGAGTGCTTTTGGTGAACCTTTTGCGCTACGGGCGCGCGCCGTAGGCGCGCACCCTCGGCAAAAGGTTCATTGGAAGCCGATACGACCGCCGCCGCGTTCGGCGAACTGGTCGCCGCGGCCGCCGCCCTTGAACTGGTCCTGCATCTGCTCGTAGTAGTCCATCAGGTCGTCGGTGATGGTCGGGCGAACGTTCTCCATCGCCTTGCGGAAGTGCCGCATCTCGATCTCGTCGGCGTCGTCGTCCTCGCGGAGCGCCTCGATAGCCGCCTCGCGGGCGATGCTCTCGAGGTCGGAGCCGACGTAGCCGTCGGTTATCTCGGCGATCTCGCGGAGGCTCACGTCGGGCGCGAGCGGGCTGTTCTGCGTGTGAATCTTCAGAATCTGCTCGCGGCCCTCCTCGTCCGGTTCGCCGATGAGCACGAGGCGGTCGAACCGCCCCGAGCGGATGAGCGCCGGGTCGATCATGTCCGGCCGGTTCGTCGCGCCGATGACCATCACGTCGCCCATCTCTTCGAGGCCGTCGAGCTCCGTCAGGAGCTGGTTGACGACGCGCTCGGAGACGTTGTTGCCCATCTCCTGCCCTCTGCTGGGCGCGAGGCTGTCGAGCTCGTCGAAGAAGATGACCGTCGGGTTCACCTGCCGCGCCTTGCGGAAGGTCTGGCGGATGGCTTTCTCGGACTCGCCGACCCACTTCGACAGCAGCTGCGGGCCGCGCACCGAGATGAAGTTCGCGTTCGTCTCGTTGGCGACCGCTTTCGCCATCAGCGTCTTTCCGGTCCCGGGCGGGCCGTACAGCAGCACGCCTTTCGGCGCTTCGATGCCCATCCGGTCGAACTTCTCGGGCGTCGTCAGCGGCCACTCGACGGACTCCTTGACCGACTGCTTGGCGTCGGAGAGGCCGCCGACGTCGTCCCACGATATCTTGGGCAGTTCGACGAGCACCTCGCGCATCGCACTCGGTTCGACTTCGCCGAGCGCGCCGCCGAAGTCCTGGCGCTTGACGATCATCCGGTCGATGAGACTCGGCGGGATGTCCTCCTCGTCGAGGTCGATCTCGGGGAGGTATCTGCGGAGGGCTTTCATCGCCGCCTCCTTCGTGAGGCTCTCGATGTCCGCGCCGACGAAGCCGTGGGTCTCGTCGGCGAGGTGGTCGAGGTTCACGTCGTCGGACAGCGGCATGCCGCGCGTGTGAATCTGGAGTATCTCCTTGCGGCCGACTTCGTCCGGCACGCCGATTTCGATTTCGCGGTCGAACCGGCCGGGGCGGCGAAGCGCCGGGTCGACGGAGTCGACGCGGTTCGTCGCCGCGATGACGATGACCTGACCCCGCGCTTCGAGGCCGTCCATCATCGTCAGCAGTTGGGCGACGACGCGGCGTTCGACTTCGCCGGTGACGTCCTCGCGTTTGGGCGCGATGGAGTCGAGTTCGTCGATGAAGATGATGGCCGGCGACTCCTCTTTGGCGTCCTCGAAGATCTCGCGGAGCTGTTGTTCGCTTTCGCCGTAGTACTTCGAGATAATCTCGGGACCGGCGATAGAGAAGAAACTCGCGGAGGTCTCGTTGGCGACTGCCTTCGCTAGCAGGGTCTTCCCCGTCCCCGGCGGACCGTGCAGGAGCACCCCTTGCGGCGGTTCGATGCCGAGTTTCTTGAAGATCTGCGGGTGCTTCATCGGCAGTTCGACCATCTCGCGGACGCGCTGAATCTCGCCCTGGAGGCCGCCGATATCCTCGTAGGTGATGCCGCCCTGGGCGCGCTCGAAGCCCGAAATCGGCTCCTCGCGGAGTTCGACCTCGGTGTCCTCGGTGATGAGACAGACGCCAGACGGGTCGGTCTCGACGGCGATGAGCGGGATCGCCTGTCCGGGCGAACGCATGAACGGGTGGTTCGTACTCGACATCACGGGGACGATGTCGCGTTCGACGACCGGCCGTTTCAGAATCTGGCGTTTGACCATCCCGGCGGCGTCGGAACCGAACTGGACGCTCGCCTCTTCGGGCGGTGCGAGTACCAGTTTGTTCGCCTTCTTGGCTTCGGCTTTCCGGATCGTCACGCGTTCGCCGATACCGACATCGGCGTTCTGTCGGGTGAAACCGTCGATGCGGACGGTGTCGGTGTTCCAGTCCTGGCGGTCGGCGCGCCAGACCTTCGCGGCGGTCGTCTCACCTCCTTCGATTTCGATGATGTCGCCCGGTGAGAGCTTCAGGTGGAGAAGCGTGTCCGGGTCGAGACGGGCGATGCCGCGCCCCGAGTCGTTCGGGTACGCTTTCGCCACTTCGAGTTGGACTTCGTTCATAATGTACTCGCGGGGATACGTGCAATTCGGCGGTCACACGGGATAAGTTCTTTGCTCCCGGGGGTTTCGGCCGTACTCAGCCGAACCGAACGTACCAATGTCATTGTGTGTCACGGTACTACGTCGTCGTACAAATCGCTACCGCCTGAACAGGTCGTCTGTCGACTCGGAGGCGGCGAGCGAGCCGCCGGACGACGGGAGGTTTTTCTCTCTCCGAGAGGCTCACTCTGCATGGACACACTCGCGTTCGACGGCCGGATGGGTGCCAGCGGCGACATGATTCTCGCCGCGTTGGTAGCCGCTGGCGCAGATCCCGCGGCGCTGTCGCCGGTTGAGGCGGCGCTGGACGTTCGGTACGAAATCGGGGAGACGGTGAAAAACGGCATCAGTTCGACCACGGTCGACGTGTTGCTCGTCGGCGACAGCGAGAACGGGGACGCAGACCGGGGCGATGGCGATTCCCACGCGACTGAGGGTCCTCACCACGACGGCGACCACCACCACCACCACGACGACCACCATCACCACGAACACGATGACGGACACGGCGGACATCACCACGACCACGAACACGACCACAGCGACGGACATCACCACGACCACGAACACGACCACAGCGACGGACATCACCACGACCACGAACACACCCACGCCGAGGGCTCGGGACCGCACCGAAAGTACACCGAAGTCGTCGACATCGTGGAGTCGATGGACCTCCCGAGCGACGTGGAAGCCGACGCGTTGGCGGTCTTCCGCATCCTCGGCGAGGCGGAGGCAGCGGTTCACGACACCGACCTCGGCGAGACGCACTTCCACGAGGTCGGCGCCGACGACGCCATCGCCGACATCGTCGGCGCGTGTCTGTTGATACACGATTTGGGCGTCGAACGGGCGGTCACGACGCCGCTTTCGACCGGCGGCGGCGAGGCGTCGATGAGCCACGGTGTCTACCCCGTGCCGACGCCCGCCGTGGTCGAAATCGCCGAGCGCGCCGACTGGTCGCTGAAGGGCGGCCCCGTCGAGGCCGAACTGCTGACGCCGACGGGGGCGGCGATTCTCGCCCACTACGCCGAGGGCGTCGACCACTTGCCGCCGATTCGGGTTCGAGCGTCGGGCTACGGGGCGGGCGGATACGACTTCCCGGAGCACCCGAACGTACTCCGCGCGCTCGTCGGCGACGGCGGCGGCCGACTCACGCGCGAGGAGATCACCGTCTTGGAGACGAATCTCGACGACGCGCCGCCCGAAGTTCTGGGCGGTCTGCAGGAGACGCTCGCCGACGCGGGCGCACGCGACGTTTCCATCCTCCCGGCGACGATGAAGAAGTCGCGTCCCGGACATCTGGTGAAGGTCATCGTTCGTCCCGCCGACGCCGAGCGCGTCGCCCGTAAATTGGCTGAAGAGACGGGGACGCTCGGCGTGCGCGAACACGGCGCGGGTCACCGCTGGGTCGCTTCCAGAGCATTCGAGACGGCGACGCTCGAGATCGGCGGCGAGGCGTACGAGGTGAGCGTGAAAGTCGCAAGCGACGCCGACGGCGTCGTCTACGACCGGAGCACCGAGTTCGACGACGCGCTGGCGGTGGCGCGAGAGACGGATTTGGCCGTTCGAGAGGTGATGCGGCGCGCGGAGAACGCGGTGTCCGAACGGTCCGAGGAGTAGTCAGTTCTCGTCGTCGGCGACCGATTCGGCGTCGTCGGTTCCGCCGGTTCGATGCTCCTCTAACGCCTCCTCGACGCTCAGTTCGCCGGCCGCGACGCGGCGCGCCAGCGACTCGTCGATGCTCCGGTTCTCGGGCGACTGTTCGCGCGAGCGGTCCTTGATGATCTGCAGTTCGCCGGCCGTCGGCTCTATCTCTCGGGAGTCGACGCGTTCGCCCTCCAGATGGGCGATGTTGACCGCCGCGAGCACGTCGCCCATGCCGCGAGCGCCCGACCCGAGGTACGGCGTCGTCCCCGTCTCGTCGACGAGTTCCACCGGCACGTCTTCGAGGTCGTTGACGATCTGGGCGCTCTGGAGGCGCGCCCCGTCGCCGACGCGGACGAGCGGGTCGACGGCGTCGTCGGCCTCGCGGCGAATCGCCTCCACCGCCTCCGAGAGCGGGACCTGAAACGCCGCGACGACCATCCCGCCGGAGAGGACGGCGATTCCGGGCCGCGTGCCGGGGTCGACGCCGATGACCGTCCGTCGGTCGCCGCCGCGGAGGACGGCGAGCGCCTCTTCGACGGCTTTCCGGACGTCGTCGGCGGTCGTCCGAATGTGGGTCACCTCGGCCGGGAGCTCGCCGACGGCGTCATCCGACGCTGTGACGAGGACGTTCGCGGCGCCCGGGAGTTCCTCGCCCGGTCGGACCGTGGTGAACGTCACGCCGCGCTCGCGCAGCGCGGAGACCGCCTCGTGGTACAGCTCGAAATCCTCCGTCGCGACGACTATCACGGGTCTCGTTGGACCGCGAGGGAGTAAAAAGTGCAGTTCCGGATCTGCACCGAGGCGCTCTGGAGAACGCGGTTCGCCCCAGTCGGTCGCCTCGTCGGACACCGTATATCGCGTGTCTCGGGGCCGGACCGGGGTCTTTTTCCGGGGACCGCGCCAACGCCGAGTGTGACCGAAACACTCTCGACGGGGTGTGCGCCGCTCGACGACCTGCTCGGGGGCGGTCTCGAACGCGGGACCGTGACGCAGGTGTACGGCGCACCGGCGGCGGGGAAGACGAACGTCGCCCTGTCGGCGGCCGTCGACGTCGCCGCCGCCGGCGGCACCGTCGTCTACATCGACACCGAGGGGCTCTCCATCGACCGGTTTCGCCAGTTAGTCGAGGCCCGAACGGACGACGAGCAGGCGTTCGAGGACGTCGCCTCCCGCGTCATCGTCACCGAGGCGTACGACTTCGCCGAACAGGAGGAGGCCGTCCGCGACGCCGAGGAGTTCGCCGACAGAGCCGACCTCGTCGTCCTCGACAGCGCCACCGGGTTCTACCGCCTCGAACGTACTATCGAGGGCGGAGAGAGCGGCGAATCGCTCCGTCGCGTCGCCCGACAGGTGACGCATCTGCTCTCTCTGGCACGAAAACACGACATCGCCGTCGTGCTGACGAACCAGGTGTTCACCGACCCCGACACCGACCGGACGCGGGCGCTCGGCGGCAACACGCTCGAACACTGGACCGGCGTCGTCGTCCGACTCGACCGCTTCCGCGGCGGCAACCGCCGGGCGACGCTGGAGAAACACCGAGCGAAAGCCGCCGGGGAGAGCGTGACGTTCCGGATTACGGGGTCGGGACTGGAAGCGACCGAAGAGTTCTGAAGCGGCGGAGCGGTGCTGTTTGGTCTTTTGTCAAAACCCCCAACGATAGGTTTCGACGGTCGTGCTGAACAGAAGGCGCATATCCATCACACCGACCAAACCAAATATCAGAGGGGTCCGTGAAGGATTGATAGGAAGTATTATCGAGGTTCCTCAACCTCGGTTAACGCCTTTACTACGTCGTTGCAACACGCACCGTTCTCAGTGAATGCGTGGTACTCGAAATCCGGGTCGCCAATATACGTGAACGTTATCCACCCGTCTGAGAAATCGCCGACATCGTAGTAATCCTCCTCAAACCACCTTTTGATTTCGAGACTTTGTGTTATCTGCTCCTCCTGATAAACCGCGAGCACCAAGACCGCGTCGTCGTTAACCGCGTCACGGGCGGGCCCGAACTTGTTTTTGAGTTTCCTATCAATCGAGTTCGTTGTCCTTGTTCCCATTCCAAACCCTCCTTCTAATACCGAGGCATGATCGGGTTTCGTGACCTCAATCCAGATATCCTGATCGTCAGTGGTGAGCCGAAGGTCAAAATCCTTCGAGTCACTGCCGTCAGAAAGCGCCGCGTTCATCGATACCTGCTCCGTACCATACACTTCCCGCAGGTAGTACAGAAGATACAGTTCAGCGAATACGGAATTAATTCGGTCCACGTCACCCTTCCTGATTTCGTTTAACCAATCCAACGTCGGGTCTGATTCAACGTCCACTAACGTGAGGTACTTGTTTATTAGCTGAAGATCGGGGCGTCTGAACTTCCCAAAAAACTCCTCCCCGTTAATTGGTGTTTCACCGAGTAGGTCGTTGATGTTTGGGTATCCGCGTGGTGACGGGATTAGGTGCTTGTGAGGGTATTTCGAATCTAGCTCGCACTCGACACCGTACGCATACAGAGTGTATGAGTGGTCTTCGACCGTTGCAGTCGGTTTACTATCGCAGTGTATCTCGATTACTTCGCATCCGAAACGGTGCTCGTACTCGGGGTCTGGCGCATGAATATGAACGACATCTCCGGTGTCGTAGGGTTCATCAGCAGGTTCGAATTTCGAGCTCATTTGGTGTTCTACTTGATTCCGATTCGCTACATGTACTGTTCTCGAATAAATTTTGGTCCCAACTCGTACCGGGTACTGAATACACCCTCTGTATCCATCACGGCGTTTCTGTTACCAATTGAGGGTTTCGAGGGAGCCCAACTGTTCTACCGCGAGCGAACGAAGTGAGCGAGCGGGCCGCCGTCGGAACTTCGCCCCGACGTGCTCGAAAATCGCTCCGCGATTTTCGACCGACGACTGAGCGGAACGAAGTGAAGCGAAGGAGGAGTGTTTTTGGTCGAGCTTTTGCCGAGCGAGGGCGACGAAGTCGCCCGAGCGCAGCGCAAAAGGTCGTTTTATAGCTCGCCGAGCTTCCGCAGCAGCTGGCCGCGGTACTGCTCGTCGGCGTTGATTCCCTTCAGCTCCAGAACGTTGCGTTCGAGCTTGTCGAGGGCGACGCGGAAGGCGTGTTCCGCGCCGTAGCCCTCCCCGGAGCCCGCGACCTGTCCGTGGCTCGTCCGGAGCCTGATCTGCGCCTGGATGAGCGGCGTCCCGCGGAGTTTCTCCTTGTGTTCGTGGAACCGGAGGTGCGCGTGGTGGACCTGCATCTCCTGGTACTTGTCGACCACCTGTGTGAGGCTCTCGACCAGTTCGGTCCGAGAGGCGGTGTCGAGCAGGTCGACGTTCGTGATTTGGACGTCCATCTGCTCTTCCTCGGTGTAGGTGAGCGCCCGGAGCACGTCCGTCTTCGTGAGGACGCCGAGCACCTCCGAGTCGCTGTCCGACGGCGTGACGACCAGCCCGGCGATGTCGTTCTCGAACATCCGGGAGACGGCATCTTTGACCGACTCGCCGGGGTTCGTCGTGAACACCGGGCTCGTCATCAGGTCGTACACCGGCAGGTCGAGCATCCGTTCGAGATCGCCGCTCCGGTCCCCGGTTCCCTGACGGGCCTCGTTGCGGACGACGAACTCGGTGATGTCGTGCGTCGTCAGCACGCCGGTGAGTTGGCCGTTCTCGTTGAGGACGGGCAGTCGAGAGATACCGTTCTCGCGGAGGCGGTTTATCGCCTGCCCGTTGCGGTCCTCCTCCCGAATCGTCACCACGTCCTCGGTGTAGATCTGCTCGACGGTGAGCGCGTCCAGGTTGTCGTGGACGGCTTCGAGAATCGCGTCGCTCGTGATGATGCCCCAGAGCTTCTCGCCCTCGTAGACGGGGGCGATCTGGGTGTCACCCTCGATGAGCATCCGCGACGCCTCGCGGACATCCTCGTGACGGTCGATGCGCGGCGCGGAGCGCATCAACGCGGCGGCCTTCGTGTTGTCTTCGATGTGCGACTGAATCAACTGCTTCTCGCCGACCACCCCGACGTAGTCGCCGTCGTCGGTGATGATGATACCCTTCGGGTTCTCGCGCTCGAACGCAGACCGGACCTTCCCGAGTCGGGTGTCGGCCTCCAGCTCCACGAAGTCCTGGAGTGCTATGTCAGTAATGTCCATGGTCCAATTTTTACGTACACCGTCGGAGGGCTTGAAGGTTGTTCACCCCCCGCTGCTTTCCGATACCGCGTCGTATAGTAGGTATGGTGTGCTATAGCATGGGGATACGGGCGGTCGGCGGTGCTCGGCTGGTCGGTACGACACTTCCGGATATCGGCGTCTTCGGACCGTACACGTACTTACTAACCGAAGTGTTGTTCGGAAGCTTCGCGGCCGTCCTCCTCTGGCGGGCGAACGCGTTCCGCCGGGCGGGCAAGACCGTCGCCGTGCTCTACCCCATCGCCTACGTGTGGGACTGGTACACGCTCGAAGTGGGCGTCTTCTCGATTCCGCTGCGGACGGGCGTCGAACTGCTCGGCATCCCCCTGGAGGAACACATCTTCATCGTCGTCGTGCCGTCACTCGTCGTCGGTATCCACGAACTCGTGCACGGACCGCCGAGCGAAGAGACCGAGTGAACGCGGGCGAGGCGGTCGTCTCCCGTCGGTTCGACTCCCATCGAGGCCGTCGGAAGGCGGAGCAAACCATCCGGTAACGAGTGGCTATGGTCTCGGTAGGCGGCGTATGTCGATAAGGGAGGCCGTTTTACGAGGGAGTACGCGGCGGCGACGCCGCAGGATCTCCAATGGCTCTCGACGTAGATGTGAACGCGACGAACGCGCCGGCGCCGGGCGAACAGACGCTCGTGCGCACTGCCGACCCCTTTCCCGCGGCGGCACTACCACGAACCGACAGACTCCTCGTCGTCAGCGCCCGTCTCCACCCGCAGCGGCTCGAACGCCTGCTGCGCGAGTCGGGATTCGACCCCGCGAGCGCGACGCTGCTGTCGGTCTGGCCCGTCGAACTCGACTACGACGGACCCGTGACTCTCTCGGGCGTCGTCCACCCCGGCGACGTGACGGGTGTCGGGATGCGTCTCGTCGACGCGCTCTCGACGCTCTCGGAGGGCGATTGCGTAGTCACCGACGCGCTCGGCGTCTTAGAGATGTACTGTGAACCGGACATCGTCTCTCGGTTCTTCTCGGCGGTACTGCAGAAGACGGCGGGTCGACGGCTCCACGGCGTCCACGCGGTCCAACCGGGCGTCGCTGTCGACGGGGCACTGAAGGCGCAGTTCGACCGAGTGGTCGACGAACCGGCGCGGTCGTTCTGAGGCGGTCGTTCTGAGGCGGTCGTCTCAGTACGTCGGGTCCCGTTCACTGAGCATGAGTTCCCAACTGTCCGGGTCGGTGAGCGGTAATCCGTTCAGCCGCCACGGCCGACCGGTCGTCGAGACCGGACGGGCCACCATCTTCGTCGACGGTTTCCGGACCTTCGAGAGCGGGAGTTCGTCGTCGGGGAGGTAACCCGAACGCAGCGCCGCCCCGCGAGGAAGCGTCGCCTTCGTCGCCCGTATCAGGTCGCTCTCGGGGTGGTCGGCCGCTATCGCGTCCAGTAGCCGCTCGAACGCCGGATCTCTGTCGTCGACGCCCATCGGCTGCGCCTCCATCACGTTGGTGAGAACGAGTCCGTTCGACGTCCGCTCGGTGCACGTGATGGCGCCTGCGACCGGTTCGTCGCGCCGAGCGACGTAGACGCAGTAGTCGCGCTCCGGCGCGTCGTAGCGCCAGCGATAGAACGCGGCGTCACGAGCGACGTGAATCGCGTTCGGGATGTTCTCGGCGTACAGCGACTCGAACTCCTCCGCCGGTACCGTCGAGTGATGGGTGACGGTCACACCGGATTCGTCGGCTCTAAACTGCCGGCTACAGGAGAGGTGAACTTTCGAGAGCGCGTCCAGCGCCACGTCTCCGAGGGCACCGAGTTCTCGGCCGCGCGCGCGCAAGAGCGCGTTCGGGTGTTGGACGCGGAAGTACGAGGTCAGCGAGAGTATCTCCCTCCATCCCAGTTTCTGGAGACCCGGACTGATGGCCTCGTTCGGGAAGTTGAACAACACCGACGTCTCGGTCCCTTCGTAGGTCTCGAACAGCCAGGTCGCGAGTTTGGTCAACAGTCCGCGCCTTCGGTGGTTCGCGTCGATGACGACGCCCGCAGGTTGGAGCGCGAGCGTTCGTTCGCCGTTCGCCCGGAGCGGAAAGACCATACACGGGAAGAACCCGACCGGTTTCCCGTTCGCCGTGGCGACGGCGATCGCCTTCTCGTCGAGGTACGGACTCGAATACCGCCACTCGAACCACTGTTCGTCTATCTCGAACCACTCCTCGCCGAAGAGGTCACAGAACGTCTTCCGGTCGGACTCGGCGTACCCTCGGACCCGATACGTCTCCTGTGTTTGACCCATCCCGTCCAGTGTCACTCCGCAACTACTTTGTTTTTCATCGGTTGAACTTTTGAATTGTGACGTTTATCGGAGAAACATAACGTTCGTGCGGTATGTGTCTCTCGGCTGTCAGTCAGCGGATTCGGAGAGAAAGGGCGGGAGGCCGGGCCGCGAACGACGGGCGCAGAGGGACGATACGCTGTCGAGGCGGTCGTCGGGCGTCGTTTTACTCCGTCGTTTCTCGGTCGAACGGTGGATTGGAGAACTGACTGTCGTATCAGTTCAGAGCGGAGACGCGGAGAGTTCGAAAACGGTAGTGGGTTTGGGCAGATTTGAACTGCCGGCCTCCTCCATGTCAAGGAGGTGTCATAACCAGACTAGACCACAAACCCAGTCCGGCGCTCACCTGCTGAACGCACTATCACGTATCCCCGCCGAGTAATTGAAGGTTTCGGAACGCGGTTCCGTCGGCGACTTTCGACGCCCTCAAATAGGAGCGTTCGGCGTGCGATGGACCCGCTGGCCGCGGTTCTCGGCGACAGGCTTATCCCGATGTACTGATTTGTACACTACAACACGAATACGTACATTGGTGTCCACCATGCAGGAATACATCGAACGCGTCACGGAGGGGGAGAGCCTGAGTGTCGAGGAGGCCCACGGAGCCGCCAGCGCGGTTTTCGAGGGTGCAACGGAGGCACAGATCGGTGCGCTGCTGGCCGCACTGAGAGCGAAAGGCGAGACGGAAGCCGAAATCGCCGGGTTCGCGCGGGGGATGCGCGACGCCGCGCGGACGATTTCGCCCGACCGAACGCCGCTGGTCGACACCTGCGGTACCGGCGGCGACGACTACGACACGATCAACGTCTCGACGACGAGCGCCATCGTCGCGGCCGGTGCGGACGTCGCCGTCGCCAAACACGGGAACTACTCCGTGTCGTCCTCGTCGGGGAGCGCCGACGTGCTCGAAGTCGCCGGTGTGGAGATCGACGCCGAACCGCCGGCGGTCGAACGCGCCATCGAACGCGACGGCATCGGGTTCATGCTCGCGCCGGTGTTCCACCCGGCGATGAAAGCCGTCATCGGCCCGCGGAAGGAGCTGGGGATGCGGACGCTGTTCAACGTGCTCGGCCCGCTGACGAACCCCGCAGGGGCCGACGCGCAGGTGCTCGGCGTCTACGATGACGACCTCGTCCCGATCATCGCACGCGCGGTGTCGCACATGCCCGTCGAGCGGGCGCTCGTCGTCCACGGCGACGGCCTCGACGAGATCGCGCTCCACGGCGAGACGACCGTCGCCGAAGTCGACGGCGACGACATCACCGAGTACGCGCTCACGCCCGAGGAGATGGGGCTCGACTCGGCACCAATCGCGGCCGTCTCCGGCGGTACCCCCCAGGAGAACGCCGCCGACCTCCGCGGCATCGTCGAAGGCGACGTGACCGGTGCGAAGCGCGACATCGTCCTCGCGAACGCGGGCGCGGCCGTCTACGTCGCCGGCCTCGCCGACAGCATCGAAGGCGGCGTCGACAGAGCGCGCGAGGCTATCGACTCGGGCGCGGCCGCCGAGAAACTCCGACGGCTTACGGAGTCACCGGCCGAACCCGCCCGGAGCAACTGATGACGCGCGTCAAACTCTGCGGCTTCACCCGCGCCGCGGACCTCCGAGTGGCCGCCGACGCCGGCGTCGACGCCGTCGGCGTCATCACCGAACTCCCGTCGGACGTCGAGAGCCCGCGGGAGGTCACGCCCTCCTCGGCGGCTGACCTCGTCGCCGCCACGCCGCCGTTCGTCACGACTGTCCTCGTGCTCATGCCCGAGACGCCGGAGCGTGCCGTCGAACTCTCGCGTCTGGTCGACCCCGACGTGCTCCAGCTGTACGGCGAGTTCACCGTCGACGAACTCCAGTACGTCCGCGCCGAGGCGGAGACGAAGCTCGTCACCGCGGTCGACGCCGAAGAGCCCGAACGGGCGCGGGAACTCGACCCCGTCGTCGACGCGGTGCTCCTGGATTCGGTGACCGACGAGGGCGCGGGCGGAACCGGCGAGACTCACGACTGGGAGGCGACCGCCGAACTCGCGAAGCGGCTCTGCTCGCCGGTCGTCCTCGCCGGCGGGCTGACGCCGGAGAACGTCGAGGCGGCCGTCGAGACGGTCGACCCGTACGGCGTCGACGCTGCCAGCGGTGTCGAACTCGCCGGAGGTATCAAGGACCGCGACGCGGTTCGTGAGTTCGTCTACCGGGCGAAGGCGGCGACGTTCCGCGAGGAGGTGTCGGCGTGAGTTCGCTCGACCGGACTCGGGCGTCCTTCGCGTCGCTGTTCGACGGCGTCGACGGCCCCGCGGTGGCCCGAATCACGGCGACGCTCGACCTCCCGTCGACCGCCCCGCTGTCGGCGTACGCGGCGCTGTCGGACGAGAACGACTACGGCTTCCTGTTGGAGAGCGCCGAGAAGACGCCGTCGAGCGACCCCGACGGGGCGTTCTCGCCCGGGACGGCGACCGACCGCCACGCCCGCTACTCGTTCGTCGGCTACGACCCGGAGGCCGTCGTCACCGTCGACGCCGACGGGGCGACGGTCGAGTCGCTCGGCGGGCGCGCGTCGGACTACGTCACGCCCGACGACGGCGACGTGCTCGACGCGCTCCGCGGCGCGCTCCCGGACGTCGAACGCGTCGGGTTCGACGAGGGCGAGGGGACCGCCCGCCAGCGCCTCGACGGCGGCCTGGTCGGCTTTCTGGCGTACGACGCCGTCTACGACCTCTGGTTGGAGGAAGTCGGTGTCGAACGGCCCGCGGCCCGCGCCGAGGAATCTTCGACGCCCGACGCGCAGTTCGTCCTGACAACGAAGACGCTCGTCTTCGACCACGCCACCGACTCGGTGTCGCTCGTCTTCACGCCCGTCGTCGGCCCCGACGACGACCCCGAGGCGGTCTACGACGAACTCGAGACGGAGGCAACGCGCCTGCGCGAGAAGCTCGCCGGGGCCGAGACGCCCGACCACGGCGGGTTCGAGAAGCGCCGCGAGACGGCAGAATCGCGGGAGGCGTACGAGGCGGCGGTCCGCGAGACGAAACAGCACGTCCTCGACGGCGACATCTACCAGGGCGTCATCTCCCGAACCCGAGAGCTCAGCGGAGAGATCGATCCGCTCGGCCTCTACGCGTCGCTGCGCGAGGTGAACCCCTCGCCGTACATGTACCTGCTCCGCCACGGCGACCGAACCGTCGTGGGCGCGAGTCCGGAGACGCTCGTCTCGGTGCGCGGCGACCGGGTCGTCGCGAACCCCATCGCGGGGACCTGTCCGCGCGGGAACAGCCCCGTCGAGGACCGTCGACTCGCGGGCGAGATGCTCGCCGACGCCAAGGAGCGCTCCGAGCACACGATGCTCGTCGACCTGGCGCGAAACGACGTGCGCCGCGTCTCCGAAGCCGGCAGCGTCCGCGTCGAGGAGTTCATGAACGTCCTCAAGTACAGCCACGTCCAGCACATCGAGTCGACCGTTTCGGGCACTCTCGACGGCGAATCGGACGCGTTCGACGCCACCCGGGCGTCGTTCCCGGCGGGGACGCTCTCAGGGGCACCGAAGGTCCGCGCGATGGAGATAATCGACGCGCTGGAGACCACTCCTCGGGGACTGTACGGCGGCGGCGTCGGTTACTACTCGTGGACCGGCGACGCCGACGTGGCCATCGTCATCCGGACGGCGACTATCGAACGCGACGGCGACGAGGACACGGTCCGTGTTCGGGCGGGAGCGGGCATCGTCGCCGACAGCGACCCGGCCGCCGAGTACGAGGAGACCGAACAGAAGATGGGCGGCGTGCTCGACGCGCTCGAACGCATCGAACGCGGAGCGAACGACGAGAAAGCGCCAGCGGAGGCGACGCGATGAAGGCGCTCGTCGTCGACAACTTCGACTCGTTCACCTACAACCTCGTCGAGTACCTCTCGGAGGCGCGGGTCGAACGCGGAGGGACTTCCGAGAGAGTCGACGTGGAGGTGCTGAAGAACACGGCGTCGCTCGACGAGGTTCGCGGCGTCGGCGCCGACGCCATCGTCCTGAGTCCGGGACCGGGCCACCCCGAGAACGACCGCGACGTCGGCGTGACGCTCGACGTGCTCCGGGAACTGAGCCCCGAGGTGCCGACGCTCGGCGTCTGTCTCGGACTCGAAGCGGCGGTGTACGCCTACGGCGGCGAGATCGGCCACGCCCCCGACCCCGTCCACGGGAAAGCGTTCGCGGTCGACCACGACGGGCGAGGCGTCTACGCGGAACTCGAACAGGGGTTTCCGGCCGGGCGGTATCACTCGCTCGTGGCGACGGACGTGCCGGACTGCTTCGAGGTCACGGCGACGACCGACCACGAGGGGACGGAGTTGGTGATGGGCGTCCGCCACCGCGAACACCCCATCGAGTGCGTCCAGTTCCACCCCGAGAGCGTGCTGACGGCCGTCGGTCACGACGTCGTCGAGAACTTCTTGCGGAACTGCGTCGCCGACGCGCCGCGGTCCGCGGCCGACTGAGGCTGAGAGCGCTCTTACAGTAGTCCCGGTGCGACCATCGAGACGACGACCAGCAAGCCGACGACGACGATTGCGATGGTTACGAGTCGCCACGCGAGATGCAGGAGGACGCGGCCGACGAGGACGACCGCGCCGAGCGTCAGCAGTCCGACGAACAGCGAACCGTACGGCGTCTCGCTGAGTGCGGTCTGTAGTAGCAGTTCGGCGACGGGGAGGGCGTCCATACACCTCGATAGCATCTCCGACCTCATAAGCCTGTGTCGGACACTAATTCGAGAGCCGACAGGTTTTCGCCGCGGACGGCGGGAGGCGACGCCCGAAACCCCCCTTCTGTTCCGCTGGACATCGCCGCGCCCGCTGGTGGTTCGAAGCACCTGATAATCACTTTCACCACACTCTGCACATCGTTATGTCGTCGCCGACTCGATAGGCGAGTGAAGGCGAGTCGAGCCGACGGAACACTCACATATCACATAAGTCATTTAGTTGGTAATACCCGGCTTCGAAAGCATTAATGGGTCACTGCCGTATCAAACGTTCCGTCATAGATGACGAGCCGGAGTCGACAACATGCCCTATACGCAGCCACTTACACGCCCACGAACGGAGGAGAGAGCGACAGATGAGTAACGCCAACTTGAGCGCGGACGAACTCGTACTCCCGGTCAAGCGCACCGAGGGCGACACCCTCGAAGCGCGGATGACCTCGAACGCGTACAACAACATCCTGCCCGCGCGGTATCTCCGCAAGGACGCCGACGGCAACCTCACCGAGACGCAGGAGGAGCTGTTCGCCCGCGTCGCGAAGAACATCGCACTCGCGGAGGCCGTCTACGAGGCCGAGCGGGCAGGCGAGTCGGTGACGGTCACGCCCGACCAGTTGAAGCCGGACCACCCGCGCCGCGACGAACTCGCCGCCGAGGTGTTCGGCAAGGGCGTCACCGCCGACAGCGACGCGGAGACGACGCTCTCCGTCTACAACGTCAACAAGTTCGCCTACGACACCGTCGTTCCCGAACTCCCCGAGGCGGTTCGGTCGACCGTCGAAGCTCGGCGCGAGCAGTTCCAGAGCCTGATGGAGCAGCTCTCCTTCATCCCGAACTCGCCGACGCTGATGAACGCCGGCGACGAGCTCCAGCAGCTCTCGGCGTGTTTCGTCGACTCGCCGGGCGACGACATCACCGACATCCACCAGACGATGAAGGAAGCCGCCGAGGTGTTCCAATCCGGCGGCGGGATGGGCTACGCGTTCTGGAAGCTCCGCCCGTACGGCGACGCGGTCGGCTCCACCGGCGGCATCGCCTCCGGCCCCATCACGTTCATGCGGACGTACGACCAGATGTGCGAGACCATCGCGCAGGGCGGCGCGCGCCGCGGCGCGCAGATGGGCGTCATGCGCGTCAGCCACCCCGACGTCATCCAGTTCATCCACGCGAAGAACAAGGACGTCTCGCTGGCGCACTCGCTCCGTCTCAACGACCCCGACGACTACACGCACACGAAGTTCGCCGACGCGCTCGACGAGGCGCGCGAGCTCATCGACGAGGAGGGTCGGGTTCCCAAACACCTCCGCAACGCCGTCGAGGGCCACCTCTCGAACTTCAACATCTCCGTCGGCGTCACCGACGACTTCATGGAGGCGCTGTACGACGACGAGGAGTTCGTCTTCACCAATCCTCGAACCGAGGAACCGCACGTCGCCACGCCCGAGACGAAGGAGCTGTACGAGATGTTCGGCCTCGGCGAGCACGTCGAAGTCGGCGAGGTGCTCTCGATTCCGGCCGCCGAACTCTGGGACCACATCGTCTCCGGTGCCCACGAGAACGGCGAACCGGGCATCATCTACCTCGAACGCGTCAACAAACAGCACTCCTTCGACGTCGAGAAACACCCCGACCACCGCATCCTCGCGACGAACCCGTGCGGCGAGCAGCCGCTCGAGGAGTACGAGGCGTGTAACCTCGGCCACATCAACCTCTCGACGCTGGCGTCGCTCGACGCGCCCGACTGGCGCGTCTGGTCCGAGGAGCACCTCGACGAGTACGACTCCCACGAGGCGGCCGTCGAGGCCTTCTTGCAGGACGCCATCGACTTCGAGGAGTTCGACCGCCGCATCGACCTCGGGACGCGCTTCCTCGAGAACGTCGTCACGATGTCGGACTTCCCCGTCGAGAAGATCGAGCAGAAGGTGCGCGAGATGCGCAAGATCGGCCTCGGCGTCATGGGTCTCGCCCAGCTGTACATCCAGCTCGGCATCCGCTACGGCTCCGACGCGGGCAACGAGGTCGCGAGTCAGTTGATGACCCACATGAACCACCAGTCGAAGTGGGCCAGCCACGAACTCGCAGAGGAGCGCGGTTCGTTCGACGACTGGGACGACTCGAAGTACGCCGACCCGACCGAGTACCGCCAGTGGTTCGAGCACCACACGGGCCTCGACGCCGACGAGTGGGCAGACGGCTTCTCGGTCCGCAACCACAACACGACGACCATCGCCCCGACGGGCACCACGTCGATGGTCGGCAACACGACGGGCGGCTGCGAACCCATCTACAACGTCGCCTACTACAAGAACGTCTCCGACGACGTGCAGGGCGACGAGATGCTCGTCGAGTTCGACGACTACTTCCTGCGCGTGCTGGAGGCCAACGACATCGACGTCGACGAGGTCAAACGCGAGGCGCAAGAGCAGATGGCGAACAACGAGTTCGGCGGCGTCGACTCGCTGTCGACGGTTCCGGACGCCATCTCCGAACTGTTCGTCGTCACCGCCGACCTCTCCGGCAAGGACCACGCCGCGGTTCAGTGCGCCTGCCAGCAGGGCGTCGACTCCGCCATCTCGAAGACCTGCAACTTCCCGAACTCCGCGTCGAAGGAGGATATGGACGAAGTCTACAGGTACATCTACGACCACGGCGGGAAGGGCGTCACCGTCTACCGCGACGGCACCCGCTCGAAGCAGGTGCTGACGACGCGCGCCGACAACGCGGAGTTCGCCGACGAGGACGAAGCCGCGGAGGTCATCGCCGACCAGATTCGGGAGGCGTTCGGCGGACTCGACGCGTTCCTCGAAAACGAGGGCGTCCGCGAGGCCCTCGGCGGGGACGTCGAGGAGTTCGTGGAGGCGACCCGCGAGGGCCGCGCCTACGCGCAGGAGCGTCCGCGTCCGGACGTGCTCCACGGCATCACCCAGCGAATCGACACCGGCTACGGGAAGCTCTACGTCAACATCAACGAGGACGAGGACGGCGAGCCGTTCGAGCTGTTCGCCACCATCGGTAACTCCGGCGGCTTCACCAACTCCTTCACCGAGGCGTTGGCGAAAGTCATCAGCTACTCGCTGCGCTCGGGCGTCGACCCGCGCGAGATCGCCGCCGACCTGCAGGGCATCCGCAGTCCGAAGGTCGCCTGGGACAAAGGCGAGCAGATTAACTCCATCCCGGACGCCATCGGCGTGGCGATGCGGCGCTACCTCGACGGCGAGATCGAGAAGCCGTACCCCAAGCAGAAGAGCCTCACCGAGATCGAAGAAGAGGCGACGGACGCCGACGCGAAAGCGGACGCCGAAGAGGCTCCCGAACCGGACGGCGGCGCGTCGGTTTCACCTTCCGACGGTTCGAAGTCGGACGCGATGGACGACCTCTTGGCCGCGGGCGAGAGCCCCGAGTGCCCCGAGTGCGGTAACCTGACGCTGTACTTCTCGGAGGGCTGCAAGACGTGCGAGTCCTGCGGCTGGTCGGAGTGCTGAGATAGCAGTGCCGTAGCGACCCTCCGATTCTTCTCTTCGTCTCGTTTCTTCTTTTCTCGCTCCCTCTTTTCTCGTTTCGTTCGACGCCGCGAGGTTCGCCGGAGCGAAGCGGCGGTACCGGAGCAGAGCGTCGGAACAAAGCGTCAGAACCGAGGCAAACTACCAGTACTGGAACAGAGCGTTAGTATCGAGGCAAACTACCAGTACTGGAACAGAGCGCCAGTACCGAAACGGAGCGGCGACGCCAACACGCTTCGTTTCGGTGCGGGAGCGACGAAGCGTCCGACTACAGTTCAGAGCCCGAGTCTAGTGCCTTCAGTACGATTTCGGGGTCGCGGTTCAACGAGTGGACGCGGTAACTTCCCTTCTCGTAGCCGCCGCCGGTGTGGCGACTCTCGGTGATGCCGAGAAACGACTGCTCTTTCAGCAGGCGGGAGACGCGGTCCCACGAGATGGGGTCGGAGCCCTCGTTCGCGCAGACCCGCTTGTACGTCGAGTAGATGTCCTGTTTGGCGAACTCCTCCTCGTCGCGGTGTATCGTCAGCGACGCGAGCGCGACGAGGATGAACTTCACGTGGGGCGTGCTGCCGGAGACGAGTTCGGCGAATCGGTCGGCCTCCGCGCGCTCCATCGCGCTGTCGATGTGCTCTTCGAGCACCTGCGCACTGTCGGACTCTTCGGCTATCGCGCCCGCGTAGCGGAGGATGTCGATCGCCTTCCGCGCGTCGCCGTGTTCGCGGGCGGCCAGCGCGGCGACCTTCGGGATGACGTCCGCCGAGAGCACGTCCGGTTGGAAAGCGTCGCGCCGGTTTTCGAGTATCTGCCGCAGTTGCGTCGCGTCGTAGGGGTGGAAGACGAACTCGCGGTCCTGCAGCGAGGAGTCGACCCGCTCGCCCATGGACTCGCGGTACTGGATCTTGTTGCTGATAGCGATGATGCCGACGTACGAGTCGGTCTTACCCGACTCCTCGGCGCGCGAGAGCGTCATCAGGATGTCGTCGTCGCCGTCGAGTTTGTCCACCTCGTCCAAGATGACGATGAGCGAGCGCACGTCGTGGTCGTCGAGCAGGTCCCAGACGTGTCTGAAGTACTCGGCCGCGCCGATTCCCTTCCGCGGAATCGAGAGGTCCGGTTCGAGCGTGTCGCGCACGCCGAGCGCGAGTTCGCGGGCCGCCCGCGTCTCGGTGTCGTCGTTCGAGCAGTCGACGTACTGGTAGATGAGGTCGACGCCGTTCTCGCCGGCGCGCGCGCCCGCCTCGCGGGCCATGTGCTTGGAGACGAGCGACTTTCCGGTGCCCGTCTTGCCGTAGAGGAGGAGGTTTCGCGGCGGACCGCCCCTGACGGCCGGACCGAGCGCCTTCCCGACCGCGCGAATCTCGTCGTCGCGGCCGATGATGCGGTCCCGGTCGGGAACGTAGCCGACGCGGAGCAGTTCCTCGCGCGCGAAGATGGAACCGACGGCGAACGGATCCCCGTACGAGTCGTCGTCTCGACGCGGGTCCCCGCCGTCGGTCGTCACTGCGGTGGGTGTGTCAGTTCTAGCGGTTTCTACACCTTCGCTCGTCCCCGTATCTTCGCTCGTCTCCGTATCTTCGCTCGTCGCGTACGACCGGAGGTCGGCGTCGTACTCACCGCCTCGTCGTCTCCGGTCACGACGCTCTCGTCCTCCGGCCTCCGAGTCGGTCATCGACTCACGTAGCTACACGGCAGTGAGATAAAACTGCCGACCTCGTACCGAGTGAAGTTCGACCCATTCCAAACGACGGCACGGGAACGCCGTCCGGGTCGGAAGCCGCGGGAGCGGTAATCCCCCACCCCCCGTACCGAGTGAAATGGTGAGTGAATGGGGTGGGAGAGTCGTCGAGAACCCGAGCGAACGCCGCCCGTATATATACTCCGTGCTCCACACTGTCACGGTGATGAGAAAAGCCTCTGTTTTGCGGTTCGAGTCGGCGAACTGTGAAAATTTCTGTTGTTGTTTTTGCTTGTATAGATAAATATATAATATACGCGAGAACCCGGTACTGTTTCGGCTACAGTCGTGGTGCGCTCGTGAAGCGTTTCACTCGGTTCGAGGGGTGACAGCGGTCGCAGAGCCTGAGCGTCACCGAGGTCGTCGCCGTTCGTCGACGCGGTCGCGAAACCGCGCTCCGAGTACGGTGTTCCGGACGTGGTGTTCCGGACGTGGTGTTCCAATTGCAGTATTCCGAATGTAACGCTCCGAATGTAGTGTTCCGAATGTAACGCCCCGAGTGCAGTACTCTCGGTAGGAGACACCGGTACATCCCGCCGAGCGCAGACGACGACTACCGTTCGGTCGAATTCACTCGGTATCGGGGGCGTGCGTCGCTGACGGGTCGACTCGCCTCCCGTAGTTCGGCGAACGACTCGGCGAACGGCTTCCAGTCTACCGATTTCGGCGTCTGATTCTCGTTACTCGGCCGATGATACCAGTCCACAACCGGCCGGCAACAAAAGCGAAGAACATACAAATCCCGATGCGAAGTAGCCGGTATATGGGTTGGAAAGAGACGGCCGAACCAGTTTTAACGCGGATGCCCGCAGTCGAGCGTCCGGAGGGGCACGTACCCTTCCGGCGCAAGCTCGGCTGGACCGCCGGGATTCTCGTGTTGTACTTCTTCCTCACGAACGTCACCCTCTTCGGGTTAGACGTTTCGACGCAAAGCGACCTGTTCGGACGCTTCCGGTCTATCCTCGCCGGGGCGCAGGGGTCGATTCTACAGTTGGGTATCGGTCCCATCGTCACCGCGAGCATCGTCCTCCAGTTGCTCGGTGGTGCGGACCTGCTGGGACTCGACACGAACGACCCGCGCGACCAGATCCTCTATCAGGGACTGCAGAAGTTCCTCGTCGTCGTGATGATCTGTCTGACGGGCATCCCGATGGTGTTCGCCGGGAACTTCCTCCCGCCGAGTCAGGCCGTCGCCGAGGCGCTCGGAATCTCGGCGACCGGCGTGAGAACGCTGCTGTTCGCCCAGATATTCGTCGGCGGCGTCCTCATCCTGTTCATGGACGAGATCGTGAGCAAGTGGGGCGTCGGCTCCGGTGTCGGGCTGTTCATCATCGCCGGCGTGAGCCAGCAGCTCGTCGGCGGGCTGTTCGCGTGGCCGTCGCTCGGCGGCGCGCCCGGCTTCATCCCGACGTGGATCGGTATCCTCACCGGCTCGCAGCAACTGGCCGACGGTCAGTTACTCACCGGTGCGGGTATCCAGGCGCTACTGTTCCAACCGGGACAGATTCTCGCCTTGTTCACGACGGTGCTCATCTTCGCCATCGTCGTCTACGCCGAATCCGTCCGCGTCGAGATTCCGCTCAGCCACGCCCGCGTAAAGGGCGCTCGCGGGCGCTTCCCCGTGAAGCTCATCTACGCGTCCGTCCTGCCGATGATTCTCGTCCGCGCGCTGCAGGCGAACGTCCAGTTCCTCGGCCGCATCCTCTACTCGCAGAGTCCCGCCGGCGCTAACGCGATTACGCTGTTCGGGACGTCGATGCCGTGGCTCGGTCAGTACGGCTCCGACGGACAGCCCGTAGGCGGACTGTTCTACTACTTCGCGCCGATTCAGGCCCCGCAGGACTGGCTCTGGTTCCTCGCCGGGACGGCGGCGGAGCCGTGGCAGATTCTCATCCGGGTCGCCATCGACCTGACGTTCATGGTCATCGGCGGCGCGATATTCGCCATCTTCTGGGTCGAGACGACCGGGATGGGCCCGGAGTCGACGGCGCGACAGATTCAGAACTCCGGGATGCAGATCCCCGGGTTCCGTCGTAACCCGCAGGTCATAGAGAAAGTGATGGAGCGCTACATCCCGCAGGTGACGGTCATCGGCGGCGCGCTCGTCGGCCTGCTCGCCGTCATGGCGAACATGCTCGGTACCATCGGCCAGGTCTCCGGGACGGGTCTGCTGCTGACGGTCTCCATCACGTACAAACTGTACGAGGAGATCGCCGAGGAGCAGCTCATGGAGATGCATCCGATGATGCGCCAGATGTTCGGTCGGTAGACGAGCGGCTCCTCCTCTTCGACTCCCTCTCGTGTGTGCACTCCTCTCGGTAGTTACCTCCGGATGTCTCGCTGGTCACCGAGAGTCCGTCGCCGGTGTCGATTCTTTCCCGCCCAACAGTGACGGCTCGGTCCTCGTCGCGTCGTTCTCCGCCTCTCTTCTCATACACTTTCGCCACCAGCTAACAACAGTTCACAACTGGATAGTAGAACTTATTAACCAGAGAGGGCGGATTAGTAACCAGAGCATGAGTCTTCACAACCGCAGAGATGTCCTGGGGATGGGCGCCGGGCTCCTGACCGCGGCACTCGCCGGGTGTACGGATACGAACGCGAGCGGGGGGTCCAGCGGGGCGAACGGGGAGGACGAGCCGACGGCGCAGGCGTCTTTCTTCGTCCTCTCGGATTTCGCGTCGAGCGTCGCCGGCGACGCGGCCGCCGTCGAGAACCTCGTTCCGTTCGGCCAGCACGGCCACGGATGGGAACCCGGACCGGACCTCCAGCGAACGGTGTTGCAGTCGGACGCGTTCGTCTACATGGGCGAGGGGTTCCAGCCGTGGGCGGACAACGTCGTCACGAACCTCGAAGACGCAGAGAGCGACGTGGCTGTCATCGAAGCGCGTCATGGGGTCGACTTGCTCGGTGCTCCGAGCGACGGCGACGACCACGGCGACGACCACGGCGACGAAGCGCATCAGAACGAAACTCACGAAGAGGAGCATCACAACGAGTCCGAGGACAGTGGCGGCCGCGAACACGAGCACAGCGATGCGGACCCCCACTTCTGGCTGGACCCCACGCGCGCGGCGACTGCAGTCGAGACCATCAGAGACGGCTTCGCCGAGTTCGACGAGTCGAACGCCGACGTCTACGCCGAGAACGCCGACGCTTACGTTCAGACGCTCGAAGAACTCGACGCGACGTTCGAGGAGAGGCTGTCGGGGCGACAGCGCGACGACGTCCTCGTCGCCGGACACAACGCGCTCCAGTATCTCGACGACCGCTACGGGTTCCACGTCCACGCGCTGACCGGCCTCTCGCCCGACGACCAACCGTCGGCGCAGGACATCACACGGGCACAGGGGCTCGTCGAGGAGCACGGCATCACGCACGTCTTCGCGCCCGTGTTCGAGTCCGACCGCGCCGCTCGACAGCTGGTCGAAGAGACCGACGCCGAGGATACCCTCCCGGTCACGTCGATTCCGGGCGTGACCGAGGAGTGGAACGAGAAGGGGTGGGGGTACGTCGAGGTGATGCGAGAGGTGAACCTCGGCAGCCTCGAGACCGCGCTCGGGGCAGAATGAACGCCGGTCGACACGGCCGTTCCGTCAGACGCTTCACCCGCGGCACCGTCGGAGCGGACGAAGAGACGGGTGAACGCAGAGATGAAGAGATGGGTGAACGCAGAGATGGAGAGACGAGTGAACGCAGAGATGGAGAGACGAGTGAACGCAGAGACGATCGCCACCGAGGGGACGGACGCCAGTAACGTATGACCGCAATCGAGCTATCCGACGTCACGTTCGGCTACACCGACACGCCGGTCGTCGAAGACGTGTCGCTCAGCGTCGAGGAGGGCGAGTTCCTCGGCCTCGTCGGGCCGAACGGCTCCGGTAAGAGCACGCTCCTGCGACTGATGCTCGGACTCGCCAGCCCCGACGCGGGGACCGTCGAACTGTTCGGCGAGTCCGCGCGGTCGTTCGACGCGGGGGAGCGCCTCGGCTACGTCGCCCAGGACGTCGCCAACGCCGCGACGGAGATGCCCATCACCGTCCGCGAAGTCGTCGAGATGGGTCGCTACCCCCACGTCGGCTTCGGTCGACTCGGCGCGGAAGACCGCCGCATCGTCGCCGACGCGCTCGACACCGTCGGCGTCGCCGAGCTCGCCGACCGCCGTCTCGCGCACCTCTCGGGCGGGCAGCGACAGCGCGTGTTCATCGCTCGCGCGCTCGCGGGAGAGGCGGACCTGCTCGCGCTGGACGAACCCGCCGTCGGCGTCGACGCCGACTCCAGAGAGGCGTTCTACGACCTCCTCCGGGACCTCAACGATGACGGCCTGACCGTCGTGCTCATCGAACACGACATCGGCGTCGTCACCGAGCACGCGACCACCGTCGCCTGCCTGAACCGTCGGCTGTTCTTCCACGGCGAGCCTTCGGGCTTCGCCGAGAGCGACGCGCTCTCGCGGGCGTACGGCGCGAACCAGCGGATGCTGGAACACGACCACAGCCACGACCACGCCCACGACCACACCCACGACCACAGCCACGACAGCACCCGCTCGCAACCATGACCGCCGCGCCGCTCCCACAGAGTTCGACCGTGCTCCTCTTGGAGTTCGTGAACCGGTTAGTGCAGCTGTTCGGCGACGGGATGTGCGCGGCGACGCGACCGCTCGGTTTCGAGATTCTCTGCTATCAGTTCATGCAACAGGCGTTCGTCGCCGGCCTCTGCGTCGGCGTCGTCGCGCCGCTCGTCGGCAGTTTCCTCGTCCACCGCGAGATGGCGTTCATCGGCGACACGCTGGCGCACACCGCCTTCGCGGGCGTCGCTATCGGGCTGTTTCTCGGGTCGGCGTTCGAAATCGGCGTCTCGCCGTACGTGACGGCGCTCGTCGTCGCCGTCCTCTCGGCGCTACTCATCGAACTCATCGCCGACTACACCGACGCTTACGGCGACGTCTCGATGGCCATCGTCCTCTCGGGCGGCTTCGCGCTCGGAACGGTCGTCATCAGTCTCACCGACGGCGGTATCGCCGTCGGTATCAGCCAGTACCTCTTCGGCAGTCTCTCGACGGTGACGCTGGAGAACGCCTCGGTGCTGCTGTTGCTCAGCGCGCTCGTCGTCGGCGTCGTCGGCCTGACGTACAAACAGCTCCTGTTCGTCACGTTCGACGAGACGGCCGCACGCGTCGCCCGGGTGAACGTCCCGCTGTACAACCGCCTGATGGTGATGCTGACGGCGCTCGTGGTCGTCGCCGCCATGCAGATTATGGGCGTCATCCTCGTCGCGGCGATGCTCGTCGTCCCCGTCGCCGCCGCGGCGCAGGTCGCCCGCAGCTTCCGCGAGTCGGTGCTCGTCGCCGTCGTCGTCGGCGAACTGGCCGTCCTCCTCGGCCTCGCGGCCTCCTACCAGTACGGCGTCGCCGCCGGCGGGGCCATCGTCCTCGTCGCCATCGGCCTCTACGCCGTCGCCGTCGTCGGCGACCGGGTCGCCCCCCGGCGCTCCGAGACGGCGACCGAGGCCACCGCCGACGGCGGGGACGTCAGAAACGCAGAGGGCCGGCCGTAACATCGCTGCGACACAGTCGGCTCTCTACCGCAACCGCCTCACTACCGCGACCGGACACCGCGCAGGAAAGCGACCGCCTCACTCGACGTCGGCCAGCGGGCCGAACTTGTCGACGGGCATCACCGAGTAGTCGACGGAGAGCGTGTCTCTGGTCGCGCGGACCTTGCCGACGAACGTCGAAATCTCTTCGAGCGTCCCTTCGAGGACGAACAGTTCCATACAGTAGTGCGCGCCGACGTGACTGTGGAAGTTCGAGGCGACGAGACTCTCGTGTTCGTGGCGCAGGTGCATCATCCGCTCTTCGACGCTCGTCGTCTCGTAGTCGAAGACGACGGTGACGACGCCCATGAGTTCGCGGTCTTCCAAGCGCGTGTCCTCGAACTCGCCGAGGAGGTTGCGGGAGGCTTCGCGGACGACCTCGCTGCGGCCGGTGTAGCCGTGGTCCTCGGCGAACGCGTCGATGCGTGCCAACAGTTCCTCCGGCATGGAGACGCTGACGACGGTCATGTATTAACTCACTGCCCTTGAGCTATTAATCGTTATTATTCGAAGGCCGCCCGCCGTCGAACGAGTTGCCGACGAGCCGCCGACGGGCCGCCGACGAGGGCGCGACGAAACGGCCGCTCGAACGCGTCGAACCGCGGTACACGCCGGCCCCGGCGGAGAATCACCGACGCCCACAGTTATATAACGAGCGTCCGCAACCGCGAAGTATGCACGAACCTCCGCAGACGCCGCGCCGTGAGGTGGTCGACACCCTCCACGGCGAGGAGGTTACCGACCCCTACCGCTGGTTGGAAGCCGAGTCTGCCGAAGTCAGCGAGTGGGTCGAACGACAGAACGCCTACGCCGAGTCTATGCTGGACGTTCCGGCGAGACGCGTTCTCGAAGCGCGGTTCGACGAACTCGCTCGCGCCACCGACTACGAGGCGGTGCGGCCCGCGGCCGGCCGCTACTTCCAGCGCGTGAAAGCCCACGACGACGAACAGCCGGTGTTGTGCGTCCGGGACTCGCTCGACGGCGACCGACGGACGCTCGTCGACCCCAACGAGTGGTCCGACGACGGCACCGTCTCGATGGACTGGTTCGTCCCGCACCCCGACGGCGAGTTCCTCGCCTACGGCGTCGCTACCGGCGGCGACGAGCAGTACGACGTTCGTATCATCGACGTCGTCTCCGGCGACCTGGTCGACGAACTCGTCGGCGTCGGGCGCATCTCCGCGACCGGTTTCGCGTGGACCGCCGACGGCTTCTACTACGTCTCTACCGGCACCCGAGAGGGAGACGGCGTCCGCCAACTCGACAAAGAGATCAGACACCACGTGCTCGGGTCGCCGAGCGACACCGACGCGCTCGTCGTCGACGACTTCGAAGAGCAGGTCTGGCCCGTGCTCGAAACCGACGACGACGTCCTCGTCGTCCAGTACTACGAGGGCTGGGACCGCTCCGAGGTGTACGCGCTCGACGAGACGCCGGACGCCGGACGCACCGAACCGGTGGACCTCGTCCCCGTCGTCACGGAGTTCGACGCGACGTTCGAGCCGACGCTCCGCGACGGCTACCTCTACTTGCTCACCGACTTCGACGCGCCGCGTTCCCGACTGCTCGGCTGCGACGTGGAGACGGCGCTCTCTGGCGACGCGCACCCCGACGAGATGGACGTCGTCGTCCCCGAACACAAGGAGATTCTCCGCGACATCGCCCTCGGCGACGACCGAATCGTCGCCCACTACCACCGCAACGCGCACTCGGCGCTGTCGACGTTCACCCGCGACGGCGAGCGCGTCGGTCGCATCGACCTCCCCGAGTACGCCGCCGTCGCCGGGACGTACGCGTGGGACGGCGAGCTGTTCTACACCGTCGAGTCGTTCGAGCGCCCGCCGCGGGTCTGCTGTGCGGACCTCGAAACCGAGGAGACGCGCACGCTCGACGAACCCGAGGTCGGAATCGAAGCCGACCTCGAAGTGAAACAGGAGTGGTTCGAGTCCGCCGACGGCACGCGTATCCCGGCGTTCGTCGTCCACCGCTCGGACCTCGAGCTGGACGGCGACAACCCGACGGTTCTGACGGGCTACGGCGGCTTCCGGGTCAACCGCACGCCGACGTTCAACCGCTTTGCCGTCCCGTTTCTCGAAGCGGGCGGCGTCTACGTGTCGGCGACGCTGCGCGGCGGCGCGGAGTTCGGCGAACAGTGGCACGAGGCGGGTCGACGCGGGAACAAACAGAACGTGTTCGACGACGCCACCGCCGTCGCCGAGGGCCTCGTCGAGCGCCGGTACACGAACCCGGACCGCCTCGCCGTCTCCGGGGGCTCTAACGGCGGCTTGCTCGTCGGTGCGCTCATCACGCAACGCCCGGACCTCTTCGGCGCGGCGCTGTGTCTCGTCCCGCTGTTGGACATGCTGCGCTTCCACAACTTCCTGCTCGGTCCGTCGTGGACGACGGAGTACGGCAGCCCCGACGACCCCGTCGACTACGAGTACATCCGTGCGTACTCGCCGTACCACAACGTCGAGCGGACCGAGTACCCGGCGACGCTGTTCACGACGGCGGCCGGCGACACCCGCGTCCACCCGAGCCACGCCCGGAAGATGACCGCGCGACTGCAGGCGGTCAACACCGGCGACGAACCGGTGTTGCTCCGCACCGAGGAGAAAGCGGGACACGGCCTCGGCAAACCCACCTCGATGTACGTCACCGAACAGGCCGAGCAGTGGGGCTTTCTCTGTCGCTCCCTGGGGCTCGACGCCGACGACCTGCGGTCGACGGAGCGGCCGCCGTCGGCGTAGTCGCCGGTCTGGTTCTACCCCGAACCGAACTGTCCGCGCGGCAAGCGTTTAGCCCCCCGCGCTCGTATCCCGTCCTATGACCGACCCGAGCGTCATCGAGGAGGAACTCCGGGGCAACGGAATCAGCGTCGAATCGGTGGACGTCGACGACGGGGTCGACGAGACCGGCGGCGTCGACCTGACGTACATGACGGCGTTCCCCGCCGCCCACGTCAATCGCCGCGAAGTCGGCCAGGCACTGACCGCCTTCATCGACCTCGCGCGGGAGGGCGCGTGGAGCCCCGAACCGGTCCGCGCGACGTCGATTCGAATCGACGACGACGTGCAGGGTCGCTGGCGGGTCGAAGCCGGCTGGTTCGAGGACTACCTCTCGTACAACCTCTCCGACGAGGACTTCTCGGAACTCGTCCTCGACACGCTCGAAGAGGAGCCGTCGATGTTCGCCGGAGGCGACAGATGAGCCGAGAGGAGAGCGCGTGGCGACACCGCGAAGGCGTCGACGCGACGACGGGCGAGCAGCGTCGTCCCTCCCGCTACGAGTTCTCGACGGTCAGCGTCCGATTCGACAGCGACGACGAGCGCTGCGTCGGGACGTTGTACCGCCCGGACCGACCGAAGAACCCGCCGCTGGTTCTGATGGCGGCCGGGTTCGGCTCCGACCGCGAGTTCGGCCTCCCCGTCTACGCCGAGCGGTTCGCGGAGCGAGGCTACGCCGTCTTCCTCTTCGACCACCGCCACTTCGGCGACAGCGAGGGGGAGCCGCGAAATCTGGTCAGCCCCGCGAAACAGATCGCCGACTGGCGGGCGGCCATCGAACGGGCCGACGAGTTAGACGGCGTCGACGCGGACCGACTGGTCCTCTGGGGGTCGTCGTTCGCGGGCGGTCACGTCCTGGAGGTCGCGGCGGGCGAACCGCACGTCGCGGCGGTCGTCTCGCAGGTTCCGTTCGTCGACGGCCGGTCGATGACGCTCGGCAAGGGCCTGAAGTTCGCCGCCAAGTCGCTGCCGTTGGCGCTCGCCGACAAACTCCTCTCGTTCGTCGGACGCTCGAAGACGGTTCCCGTCGTCGGCACCCCCGAGGAGTTCGCCGTCATCAACGAACCGGGCGCGAAGACGGGCTTCTTCGACCTCGTGCCGTCGGGCTCGGACTGGGAGAACGAGACGCCCGCGCGGGTGTTCCTCTCGATTCCCGGCTACCGACCCGGGACGAAAACCGACGAGGTCCACTGCCCGACGCTCGTCGTCGCGGGCGAACACGACGAACTCGTCTCGCTCTCGGACGTCGAGAGCGCCGCGTCGAAGCTCCCCAACGGGACGTTCCTCCGACTTCCGGTGGGGCACTTCGACGTCTACGGCGGGGAGACGTTCGAGGAGGCGCTGGCCCACCAGTTCGCCTTCCTCGACCGCGTCGTCGGCGACCCGGCGGACGACTGATGGCGGAAGCGGACGACTGACGCCAGACGGTGGAGGCGGACGGCGACCGGCGCCAACTGACGGCGAGAGCGGACGACCGACGACCCGGCTCACCGCTCGCGTCGCAAGCTTCCCCCGCGACGCAACTCTCTTTTCGGTCTCCCGCGTCTCTCCGCTATGACCGTCTCCCGCACCGTGGAACTGGAGGGCCACATCATCGACTCGGGGATGATGGGCCAGTGTTTCGGCATCGTGATGGACCTCGGCGGCTCGTTCGAGGTCGAGGAGTTCGAGGTCGGCCGCCACAAAGACGCCACCACCTACTGCCGGATGCGCGTCTCCGCCGACACCGAAGGTGACCTGCAGACCATCGTCCACGAACTCCACCAGAACGGCGCGAACCCCGCCGACCCGCGCCCGGCCTCAGTCGAACCCGCCCCCGACGACCGGGTCGTCCCCGCCGGCTTCTACTCGACGACGAACCACCCGACCGAGGTGTTCTACCGCGACGAGTGGATTCCCGTCGACGACATCGAGATGGACTGCGCCGTCGTGATCGAGGAGGGTGCGGACGGCGAACGCAGCGCCCGGACGAAAGTGCTGAACGCGATTCGGGAGGACGACCTCGTCGTCGTCGGCGAGTCGGGAATCAGGGTCAAGCCGCCGGAGCGCCCCCGCGACGCCTCCGGGCCGTTCGGCTTCATGCAGGGCGGCGTCTCCTCGGAGCGCCCTTCCGAGTCGCTCATCCGCGAAGTCGCCGAGGCGCTCGTCGAGACGAAGCGCGACGGCGGCAACGTGCTCGTCGTCGCCGGGCCGGCGCTCATCCACTCGGGCGCGGGCGACGCGCTCGCGGACCTCGTCCGCGAGGGGTTCGTCGACGGGCTCTCGGCGGGCAACGGCTTCGCCACCCACGACATCGAACGCGGCCTCTACGGCACCTCCCTCGGCATGGACATGGAGACGATGGAGCACCCCCGAAAAGGGCACAAACACCACATCTACACCATCAGCGAGGTCATCCGCGCGGGCGGTATCCCCGAGGCCGTCGACGCCGGACTCATCCAGGAGGGCGTGATGTACGAGTGCGTCCGGAACGACGTGAACTACGTGCTCGCGGGCTCCATCCGCGACGACGGCCCGCTGCCGGACACCATCACCGACGCCGTCGAGGCGCAGAACGCCATCCGCGAGCAGGCCCACGAGGCCGACCTCGTGTTGATGCTCTCGACGCTGCTTCACTCGGTCGCCGTCGGTAACTGCCTCCCGTCGACGACGAAAACCGTCTGCGTCGACATCAACCCCGCGACGGTCACCCAGTTGCTCGACCGCGGGTCGTCGCAGGCCATCGGCATGGTGACCGACATCGGGACGTTCGTCCCGACGCTCGCCGAGAAAGTGTTCGAAGCCGAGGCCGAGCAGTAGCGCCGGAGGCGGGGCCGAGAGACGAGTCCAGTATCCCAACCGAGCAGCGTCCGAAACCGAAGTCGAGCGGTCGCCCGCCCGAGACCGCACCCGGGTTCGTGCCTTCTACTCTTTTCACGCCGGAACTACACAAAACATTTAACTTCGGCACGTAACCGCCGTGACATGAACCGTGAAACGACGTTCGTCGCCGCGGCCGCCGTCGTGGCCGTGGTGTCGCTCGTCGCCGCCGCGGTGGTCCCCGGTGCCCTCGCCGACCCGACCGACGACGGGCCGCTCCGTCCCGGCCCCGTCCAGGTCGAGGAGGTCCCCATCACGCCCGGCGCTGTGACGGGTGAGACGGCCACGCTGGCCGTCGAAACCAGACTCGAACACCGAGGCAACCCCACCGACAACGTGACCGTACTGTTCCGCGCCATCGACAGCGAGTCGAACCTCGTCGAGACGAGTCGCACCGTCGACGTCGGCGAACTGACGGGCGACCGCGAGACGCCCGTTCGCGCGAATCTCACCGTCGCCCGCGAGGGCGGTTACGAGATAGAGACCGTCGTCTTCCGCGACGGCGAACGCGTCGACACCGCCAGTCGGCGCGTCAGCGGCCTCGAAGCGCTCACCCCCGCCTACGCGCGGTCGAACGTCGAGTTCGCCGAGTCGACGGGGCTGCAACCCGTCTCCGTCTCGGTCGGTTCCGCCGACGGCGACCAGGTGACACTGGACCTCTCGGCGGCGCTGACGAACGGCGGCGACGCGCCGACCGGCGACCTCGAAGTGACGTTCGTCGTCCGGCAGGCGGAGTCGAACGTCGTCGCCGACCGGGTCACGGTCCCCGTCGACGAGATTCGCGCCGGGCGAACCTCGACCGCCGACGCCTCGGTGACGGTGCCCGCAGAGTACAACTACTACGTCGACGCCATCCTCTGGCGCGACGACGTCCACGTCGACTCCGCCCAGAGCGTGGCGAACCTCGACCCGACCGAGCGCATCAGCGCGGACGTCACCGAACAGGAAGTCGAGTTCGAGGTGGAGGACTTCGAGTCCGACGACGAGGAGCCGCCCGCCGCCGAAGACGGCGGCGCGAACAGGGGAACCACGCAGTCCGACACGCCCGGGTTCGGCGTCGTCGTCGCCGTCGTCGCCCTGCTCTCGACGGCGCTATTCGCCCGGAGGCGCTCGGAATGAACGCGAACGACGAACCGACGACTACAGCGATGAACACAGACACCAGCGCGACAGCACGAACCGACGGCGGAACGGCGAACAGCAAGACGAATCCGAGCGACGACCGCGACCGGTCGGGTCGAGACGTGCGGACGCTCATCAACTACGCCGCACTGGCCGTGTTGGTGCTGTTCGCGCTCGTCACCGCGGTCCAACTGTACACCGCAGTCGGCGGCGTCATCGACCGCTGGGTCGCCCCCGACTACCGCATCTTCTTCCGCGCGGCGTTCAACCTCGTCGTGCTCCTGCTCTGCGTCGGCGGCATCTCGCTGCAACTGCGGCGATTGGACTGACGGCGTCGACCCGACGCGTCTCCGGTTACGTCGCCGACACGAGACGGTTCAGAAGGCCTATGAGTGGGCCGCCGACCCCAACCACCATGGACCCGACGACGGGGGCGATGGACCCGAAGACGAAGCGACAGCACGAGTGCGCTATCGCCGTCCCCAGAACGGAGAGAGACGCCGCGGTCGAACTGATTCGAGACGACATCCTCTCGGAACTCACCGAGGAGTGTCCCGAGTGCGGGCACTACGCGACGCTCTCGACGTACGAACCGACGTTCTTCGAGGGGCGCGACCCCGAGAAAATCTCGGTGGCGTTCACCTGCCCCTCCTGCGAGTGGCCCATCGGCCTCAACCTCTGATTCGGTTCACAGCGCGACCCACGCGGCGAAGACGACGAGGCCGCCGAGACTCGTACTGACGACGGCGTGCAGCCGGAGTCGGTCGAGCAGCGCGTGGGCGTCACCCTCGACGCTGAGCGTCTCGTGAATCTCGCTGCCGAGTTCGCAGCGGGGCAGGAAATCCATCGCCACGTGGAGGAAGACGCCCGCAGCGAACCCGAAGACGACACCTCGGACCGCGGCCGTCGCCGGGAGGACGACGACGCTCGACAGGATGGCCGCGAGACCGACGCCCGCCGCGGGCAGCAGCAGCACCGACCACTCCCGACCGGCGCGGCGCAGTCGCGTCGCGGCGGCGTACCCCGCCGGCCCCTTGTGCGAGACGATGGCCAGTCCGAGCGTCAGGCCGACCTCCATGTTGCCGTAGACGATGCCGATGATAGCGCCCGCCGAGAGCGCGTGCGCCGATAGCTCCGTCGCGGTTCGGTCCAACGGGAAGTCGAGATGGGCGAGGCGGTGGCCGACTGTGTGCGAACCGAAGCCGACCAACAGCCCGAGTGCGACGCCGAAGCCGCCGTACTGGGGAACCCCGCCGCTGACGCCGATGGCCTGCGGGAGCAGGAACACCGCCGCGCTGGTTATCATCGCGCCGCTGGCGAGGCCGTAGCCCCAGACGAGAACGTCCGCTCGCTCGTCGGTCCGCCGCGCGCCGAACCACCCCGCGACGGCCATCGCCAGAAACGCCACCCACGAGATGACGAGGAGGTCTCTCGCTCCGCGTTGGAGCGCGACGGCCGAGAGAGCGACCAGCAGCGCGACCGAACCGATGCCTATCGCCGAGCGTCGTTGCACGTTGTGAACTGGACGGCTCGGATTAATATGGTCGTCGGTCCGCGGACAGATTCCTCCACGACGGACCGCTTCCAGCCGCCTTCGGTGTGAATCGGGTCTACCTCGTCGCCTCCTTCCACGTCCGGAGGTCGAGAATCTCCCCGTCGAGTTCGCTCGCATCCGCTTCCGTCGCCGCCCAGACGAACATCGACGCCGCGTCGTCGGGGTCGCGGCCCCGTTCGTCGGTGAGGTCGGTGGCGACGAGGCCGGGGTCGACGACGCCGACGGTCTGTGAGAGGTCGGCGGCGAATCCGAGCGCCAACGCCTCGGCGGCGGCTTTCGAGACGGCGTACGAACCCATCCCGGCTTTCGCCTCGCGGGCGACTGACCCGGACGGGACCAGCACACGGGCGTCGTCGGCCATGTGTGGGACTGCCTCTTTGACCGCCGCGAACACGCCGCGGACGTTCGTCCGCATCGTGTCGTCGAAGCGCGCGTACGACTCCTCGGCGGTCGGCATCTCGCCGGGCGTTCCGTGGCTGACGCCCGCGCACGCGACGAGGACGTCTATCGGCCGACCCTCCCGCGCCGCGCGCTCCATCAGACGCTCAACGTCGAACTCGTCGCGGACGTCGGCTCGCTGGGTGAGTATCGCGGCGCCGCTCTCGTCGACCGCTGCCGCGAGTTCGTCCAGCGCCTCGTCGTCGCGGGCGCAGGCGACGACGCGTGCGCCCTCCGCGGCGAACGCTGCGGCGACGCTGCGACCGATTCCCCGACTCGCACCCGTGACGACGACCGTCGTATCGTCCATACCCTCGGTTAGGGCGAATCCGACCTAAAGGTGCGTCTCCTCGCCCGAGCGGAAGCGTACAGACTTTTGTCGGTGGCTGTCTCTGTGGGAGTATGACACACGGTTCCGATGTCGTGACGTTCGACGCGGACGCTGCGCTCGGGGCGGCCCGGGAAGCCGTCGACGGGCCGCTCTACTCGTTCGCCGTCTACACGCCGGACGTGTACGAACTGCTCCACGTCGAAGACGCTACACAGACGTTCTATCGCGACCGCGAGCAGATGGTCGCTCACTTCGACCAGATACACAGCTACGCCGGTATCGACTTCGCGGAGATAGACCTCCTCACCGAGGAGCTGTTCCCCGTCGCCGACCGCGTGAACTACGTCACGACGGCGATGGACTACCTGAAGTTTCTCCGCATCTACTTCGACCAGGAGGGTATCTTTCTCGCGCTCTCGCCGGACGAAGCAGTGACGGCCGTCGTCGAAGCCGTCGAAGCCGCCGTCGACGGGACGACAGTCGACCCCGAAGACGCGGAGCCGTAGTTCGACGGTAGCCCGCCGTCGAGAGCGGTCGACGACGACAGACTGCGAGACAGTGACACAGTCAGTCGTTTTATGCTCCGAACGCCCCTAGTGCGTGTCATGACCTTTCCAACGAACGGCGACGGCACCGGCGACGCCGACGCCGTCGGCGACGTCGAGGCGAACACCCCGGCCGCGGACGTCGGGCGACGGTTCGGGTCCGGTCTCGACGGCGACCGCGAGGGCGTCCGCGAGGCGTTGTCGGCGCTGTCGGGCCAATCCGTCGTCGTCGTCGGCAGCGGCTTCGGCGGTCTCTCGACGGCCTGCTACCTCGCCGACGCCGGAGCAGACGTCACCGTGTTGGAGAAAAACGAGCAGCTCGGCGGGCGCGCCAGCCGTCTGGAGGCCGAGGGCTTCCGCTTCGACATGGGGCCGTCGTGGTATCTGATGCCCGACGTGTTCGAGGACTTCTTCGGCTACTTCGGGAAGCGACCCACCGAGTACTACGACCTCGAACGGCTCGACCCTCACTATCGGATTTTCTTCAAAGACGGCGACCGCGTGGACCTCGTCCCCGACATGGAGACGAACAAACTGCTGTTCGACTCCTACGAGGAGGGCGCGGGTGAGACGCTCGAACGCTACCTCGAAAAGTCCGAGCGCAACTACCGCATCGGGATGGAGCACTTCGTCTACAAAGACCGTCCCCGCCTCCGCGACTACGTCGACACCGACGTGCTCCGGCACGCGTGGGGGCTCTCGCTCGTCGGGTCGATGCAGGGCCACGTCGAGGAGTACTTCGACAACCCGAAGCTCCAGCAGATAATGCAGTACACGTTAGTGTTTCTCGGCGGCGCGCCGTCGAACACGCCGGCGCTGTACAACCTGATGAGCCACGTCGACTTCGAACTCGGCGTCTACTACCCCGACGGCGGCTTGGGTGCCGTCGTCGACGCGATGGTCGACCTCGGCGAGGAACTCGGCGTCACCTTCCACACCGGCGACGCCGTCACCGAAATCCGAGGACGCGAGGGCGGGTTCGTCGTCCGCACCGAGTCGGGCGAGGAGTATCTCTCGGACCTCGTCGTCTCCGACGCCGACTACGCGCACACCGAACAGGAACTCCTCCCGCCGGAGAAGCGACAGTACGACGCCGACTACTGGGACTCCCGAACCTACGCCCCGTCGGCGTACCTCCTCTATCTCGGCGTCGAGGGCGACGTCGAGGAACTGGCCCACCACACGCTCGTCCTCCCCACGGACTGGGAACCGCACTTCGACACCATCTTCGGCGACCACTCGTGGCCCGACGACCCGGCGTACTACCTCTGTGTCCCCTCGAAGACCGACGACTCGGTCGCCCCCGAGGGCCACAGCAACCTGTTCGTCCTCGTTCCCATCGCCGCTGGACTGGAGGACACCCCCGAACTCCGCGAGTCGTTCCGCGAACTCGTTCTCGACGACGTCGCCGAGAACACCGGCGTCGACCTGCGCGACCGAATCGTCTTCGAGAAGTCGTTCTGCGTCGACGACTTCGCGGAGCGCTACAACAGCCAGCAGGGGACGGCGCTCGGGATGGCACACACGCTCCGCCAGACCGCCCTGCTCCGCCCGCCGCACCGCTCGAAGGAGGTGTCGGGACTGTACTTCACGGGGTCGTACACGACACCCGGCATCGGGGTGCCGATGTGTCTCATCAGCGGCCGACTCACCGCCGAGTCGATGGCGAAGCACTCGGGGCGCGAGGAGCCGCGGCCGCCGGTCGAGGACGAGACGGTCCGGGCCGACGGGAGCGTGACCGAGTCCGGTGGTGCCGACGACGAGACGACACGCCGAGAGCAGGCGAGTCGAACGGACGACTGATGGGTCGCCTCGGCTACCTGCTGAAGCTCTCGCGCCCGCGCTTCTGGTTCTACCTCGCGGGCCCCGTCGTCGTCGGCGTCGCCTTCGCCGCCGAGTCGGTTTCGGACCTGTTCGCCCCCCTCGCGCTGGCGCTGTTCGGCTACTTCCTCGTCCCGGCGAACGTGTTCCTGTACGGCGTCAACGACGTGTTCGACGCCGAAATCGACGCCGAGAACCCGAAGAAGGAGGACAAGGAGGTCAGATTCGGCGGCGACCCCGTCGTCGTCGGCGTCGTCGTCGCCTCCGGACTCGCGGGGCTGGCGCTCTTCGCCGTGACCCCGCGAGTGGCGTGGGTCTGGCTGGCGGCGCACTTCCTTCTCGCCGTGGAGTACAGCGCGCCACCGTTTCGGTTCAAGACCAAGCCGCTCTTAGACTCCGTCTCGAACGGGCTGTACGTCCTACCGGGCGTCGCCGCCTACGCCGCCGTCGCGGGCGAACAGCCGCCGCTCGCGGCAGTCCTCGGCGGCTGGCTCTGGACGATGGGGATGCACACGTTCTCGGCGATCCCCGACATCGAACCCGACCGCGAGGCGGGCATTCGGACGACCGCGACCGTGCTCGGCGAGACGCGGACCTACGCGTACTGCGCGGGGTGTTGGCTCGCGGCGGCGCTCGCGTTCGGTCTCGTCGACCTCCGCATCGGTCTGTTGCTCCTGGCGTATCCGGTCGTCGTCTTCGCCATCTATCTGTCCGACGTGGACGTCTCGCGGGCGTACTGGTGGTATCCGGCGCTGAACACGGGTGTCGGGATGGTGCTCACGATGGGCGCACTCTGGAGGTTGCTGCGTGGCTGATTCGATGTCGACGGTCTCCGAGTACGTTCCCTCGAACCGCACGGAGATGGAGGCCCGTCTCGACCGTCTGGTCCGCGAGAACCGCTTCACCATCTCCGTGGTGTTCCCGGTCGTCGGCGGCGTGCTGCTCGTCGCCAGTCGACTCGAACTGCTCCCGCCGCCCTTGGCGTTCAACGCCCTCCTCATCCTCCTCGGGACGTTCGTGATGCGCTCGCCGCTCGTCGTCGGCACGCTCCCGCTGTTCGACCGTCGAGCCGTCGTCGGCGTCTCGGCGCTCGCGCTGTACGCCTACGCCATCGAGTACACCGGCGTGGAGACGGGGTGGCCCTACGGCGAGTTCTACTACGGCGTCGACCTCGGGCCGACAGTCGAGGGGATTCCGCTGGGGCTCCCTATCTTCTTTCTCCCGCTGGTGATGAACTCGTATCTGCTCTGTCTGCTGCTGCTCGGCGACCGCGCGGACAACCCGGCGGTCCGCCTCTTTTCGGTCGTCGTGACCGTGCTGGCGATGGACGTGGTGCTCGACCCCGGTGCCGTCGCGCTCGGCTTCTGGGTGTACCCCGACGTCCCGCCCGGCGGCGGCTTCTACGGCGTCCCGCTGTCGAACTACGCGGGGTGGGTCGTCAGCGCCACCGTCGCCGTCGTCACGCTCGACTGGGCGTTCGACCGCCGGGCGTTGCTCGCGCGACTCTCGCGCTGCGAGTTCATGCTCGACGACCTCGTGAGCTTCGTCATCCTCTGGGGGAGCGTCAACGTCGTCTTCGGCAACTACGTCCCCGCGCTGGTCGCGGTGCTGTTCGGAGTCGGTCTGCTGCGAACCGAGCGGTTCGACGCGGGGCTGCTGCGGCCGTCGTGGCTTCGGTGAGTTCGAACTGGAAGTAGAGGAGAGGAGTGCGGTCCACTCAGCGCGCCGGAAGCCCGTCGTGGCGTCCCGCCCCCGCCGTCGGCGACCCGCGTTTCGACACCGAGCTGACGCGCCAGAACACCGTCTCGGGGTCTTTCGTCCACATCCAGTGGTAGCGGGTGCGGGCGAACAGGCTCAGTTTTCGGAGTCGACTCAACTGCGGCGTCGCCGAGAGCACGTCGTAGTTCCGGTCGCGGATGAGGCGGTGGTGGTCGGCGTACAGCACGGCGGCCAACAGCACCGAGAACTGGCAGTCCTCGGGGAGGTACTTGATGCCGGCGACGCCCTCGCGGTAGAGCGTCTCCGTTCGGTGGAGCTCCGACTCCATGGCGGTGGTGAAGCCCTCGGTGAGCTCGTAGCGCCGGAGCTGCGCCTCCGTCACGCCGTGCTCGTCGAGCGTCGTCTGCGGGAGGTAGATGCGGTCCCGCTCGTCGATGTCCTCGCGCACGTCGCGCAGGAAGTTCGACATCTGGAACGCCTCGCCGAGCTTCGTCGCGTGCGGCAGCGCTCGCCCCTTCTCTTCGGGGTCCATGACGGCAGTCATCATCCGACCGACCGCGGCCGCCGAGCCGTCCATGTACGCCTCCAGTTCGGCGTACGTCTCGTAGCGACTCTTCGTGATGTCGGTCGCCATCGCGTCGACGAACGTGTTCACGTCCGCGTCGTCGATGCCGTACTCCTCGCGCATCTCCGAGAACGCCGACAGCACCGGATCGTCGGTCTCGGCTTCCCCGAGCGCCGCGGCGCGGAGCCGTTCGAGTTCCGCGCGCTGTTCTTCGGGGCTCGCGTCGCCGGCGTCGTCGACGACTTCGTCGGCCAGTCGGAAGAACGCGTACAGGACGTACGTCGCGTGGCGAACCCGCTGGGGGAGAAGTCGCGTGGCGAAGTGGAACGTCTTTCCAGTTCGCTGTTGTATTGCTTTACTTCGGGCGACTTGCTCGTCTCTCACCATGGGCTCGCTTCCTGCGGTTGCCCTGTCCATCGTCTACTCGGGTCACAACAGCGCATGAGCTACCATCTCTAGGGAGTGCAGGCTCATAATCGTTAGTACCGATACAAGTTGGAAACCGGCCGGCGCTCCTCCTCTCGTCGCTCGGTTGGCCGCCGCCGCGGCGCCGACGGGACCTAGTTACCAGAACGTGTCGCTGCAGTCGTAAACGACGCCGTGGGTCGGACAGACGTACTTGCAGTGGCGGTGCTGCATCGACGCGCCGCAGAACGGACAGGGTCGCCCGCGCGGCGTCTCCTCGGAGTCCGTCTCCGAGCGACTCTGTCGGGTCGACTCCTCGGTCGTCTCGGTCACGGCAGCAGGTCGGCGTGCCAGGGGTTTGATTGTTACTCTCGGCGCGACGTCGTCGACGGCGCAGTCGCTCGCGAGAGCGATAACGCGAGAAATCGCGCGTGGACGACGGAGTTACTCGTCGTCTTCGGCGTCTTCGTCTTCCTCGGCCGCTTCGGCCTCGGCGACGAGATGCTCACCGTACTCGGAGAGGACGGCGCTGCCGCCGTTCTCCTCGAGGTCCTCGACGGCCGTCGACGTGAACGCGTCGGCGACGACGTGCAGTTCGTTGCGGACCTGCCCGCCGCCGAGCACTTTCACGACGTCGGTGTCGCTTCGCGCGTCGACGACGTCTCGGGCGTCGAGACGGTAGCCGTCACCCTCCTCCTCGGCGAGGTCCTCCGCGGCGTACAGCGCCGCGTCCTCGTCGAGCTTCTGGAGTCGAACCTCGACGACGTCGAGTTGCGTGTCGTCGGGACGGGTGAAGCCGTGTTTGCCGAGCGGTTCGTAGTTGTGGAACTCGTGTTTCGCGCGTCCCGCGCGGCCGCGGCCGCCGCGGTGACCGGCGCCGCGCCGGTTCTTGTGCGTGCCGCCGCCGTGGGTTCGGGAACCGCGCTGTCGACGTTTCTTGGATGTCATTATCGCATCGCCTCCAGGAGTTCGTCGATGTCCTCGGCCTCGTGTTTGCCGAGCTGGCCGCCTTCGGTGGTCGGGTGCTTGAGACCCTTGTGCCCGCCGCGCGGCGGGTGGAGCCGAAGCGACGGGGAGAGACCCTGCTCGCGCAGCGTCGTCTCCTCGTCCACGAGCGCCTCCGCGAGCGCGCCGAGGTCGTCGTAGTCGGTGTTGTCGGCGACGTAGTCGTCGTCGACCGTCGCGTCGCCTTCGAGCGGCTCCGCGCGCTTGCGCAGCAGCGTCTCGACGACGTCGGCGCTCGGTTCGCCGTGTGCGACGTACTCGTTGACTTTCGTCACCATGCCCTCGTAAGTGTCCGTCTCGGGGACGAACGCGCAGTGGTTGACGCCGTGGATGTTGAGCATCTTCAGGGTGTCGTGCACCGCTTCGCTCATGTTGACGTCACCGCGAATCTGAACGACTGCGCGCATCACTCGCTCACCTCTTGCTGGACTTCGCGGGCGTGCCGCGGCGTCCGGGACTGCGAGGCGTTCCGAAGCGCGTTGTACGTCGCCTTCGCGAGGTTGACCGTCGTCCGCGTGTTGCCGTCGGACTTCGTCCACGCGTCCTGCACACCCGCGAGTTCGAGGATGCTGCGGACGGTGGGCGCGGCCGCGAGGCCGAGACCCATCGGCGCGGGGATGACCTCGACGGTCACCGACCCGGCTTTGCCCTCGGCTTTCCGGGTCAGCGAGTGGGTACCGCCCGCGCGGTCCTCCCACGAACCGGAGCCTCGGTCGACCTTGATGATGTTCAGCTTTGCGACGTCGATGGCCTTCTGAATCGCCGAGCCGACCTGGTCGTCGCGGGCCTCGGCGTAGCCGAGGAACCCGTCGCGGTTGCCGACGGCGACGACGCACCGGAACTTCACCCGGCGGCCGGAGTCGGTCATCCGCTGGACCATGTTGATGTCGAGCACGTCGTCGTCCAGTCCGGGGAGGAGCTGGTCGACGATCTCGGGCTCTTTCAGCGGCAGGCCCGTGTCGAGCGCCTGCTCCATCGACGTGACGTCGTCGTTCTGGACCATTCGGCCGAGGCGCGTTCGCGGCTCCCAGCCGTTGTTGTTTCTGCTCATTCGTCGTCCTGTAGTTGTTCGAGCACGTCGTCGAAGTGCTCGGGTAGTTTCGTGGCGTCGAACTCCCCGCCGTACAGCGGCTCGTCGAGCTGTTCCGCGTACTCGGCGATGTGCTCGCCGCGGTTACGCGACCAGTCGGCCAGCACGCTGTCGTTGTGCGGGATTTCGAGGCCAGCGTCTATCGCTCCTTCCTGAACGGCGAACACCTTGTTGCCGGGCGTCGCCGTGTTCAGGCCGATGTCGAGGACGGCCTCTTCGAGGCCGGCTTCGACCGCTCGCTTGCCGACGAGGTAGCCCGTCAAGTACGCGCTCGGGAGGTTGCCCGTGGGGGCTTCCCAGCCGTACTCGGCGAGTTCCTCGGAGGAAGCGGCGGCGTGTGTGTTGTCGCCGTCGGGTCCGGGGGTTACCAGCTGCGCCCTGACGTGCTTGTTACTGACGCGGGCTACGAGCCGCGGCTTGCCGGATTTCAACAGGCGCAACCGCTGATGGTAGTCGGTCCGGACCTCGCGACGGCGTCGCATCGGTACCTTGTATCGTGGTCCTGTCGCCATCTATTGGTCCTCCAGTTCGATTTCGTAGTTGTTCCGTGCGTACGCTTCGAGGCGGTCGACGCTGTCGAACTCCCCACCGCTGGCCTTGTTGTACAGCTCGCGGTACTGGGTTCGGTTCAGCGGACCGTCGTCGCGCAGCTCCTTGAGTCGGGCTCGCTGGGCGCGAATCCGGCTCATCCACTCGTCTTTCGAGTCTCGCCGCGCACCGGCTTTCCCTTTGCGGGTGCCGGGGCCGCTGCGGTGGCCGTACTCTCGTTTGGCCTGCCGCTCGCGGGCGCGTCCGCGCGAGTTGGACTTGGCGTCCTTCGCGCGGATGGTGCCACTGTCGACGAGGTCGCGGATGTCCTCGCGCGTGATGGCTTCGGCGATCTCGGCCTGTTCGTCCGGGTCGAACCAGACGCGGCTCTTGCCGACGTCGAGGACGTCGGCGGCCATGCGTCGCTGTGCGCTCAGATCCGTCATTGGTCGACCTCCACTTCGACGTAGGTCGGGTTGAGGACGCGAATCTCGCGGTCCTCACAGACGTCCTCGATGCGCTCGCGCTTGCGAGCGCCGACTTTGCTGGCGATGCGGACGGCCTGCGTGTCGCCGTCGACGTCTTCGAGGTCGCCGACGTTGTGGACGTAGACCTCCTCGAAGCCGCTCGGGTGCAGACCGCGGGCGGCCTTCGGCGTGCGGTAGCCCGCTTCGACCATCGAGCCTTTGCCCTTGATGCCGCGTCGCTGCTTGGAGAGTCCGCCGCGCGGCTTGCGCCACGACTCGGGGACTCGCTTCTTCGCGTGGTACTTCTGGCGGCGGAACGCGGGCATGCCCTCGCGGTGCTTCTGCCCGAGCGCGCGCGCCGTCTCGTCGTCGAGGCTCGGCGTCTTGTCGGCGTGGCCGCGCGGACGGAGCTCCGTCTCGACGTCCTCGTCGGCCTCGTCGGCTTCGGGTTCGCCCTCGTCTTCGACTTCGGCCTCGGTCTCCTCGGAGACTTCGAGTCCGCCGACGTCCGCTTTGATGCGGGCCGCCAGCGCGTTGCCGATGCCTTCGACGTCGGCGAGCTCCGACTGGCTCGCCGCCTTCACGTCCTCGATGGACTCGTAGCCGGCTTCCTGCAGCGCCTCGGCCTTGCTCGGCCCGACGCCGCTGATCTCTTCGAGCGTCTCCGGTTCGTCGTCGGCCATTTATGCACCACCTGCCTGTGGCTTCTCGGTGATGTAGACGCCGTCTTGGAACACGCGGGTGTCCTTGTCGGTGACGCGCGTCAGCTGTTCGATGGACGCGGCGGTCTGCCCGACGGCTTCCTTGTCGGAGCCGGTCAGGATGACCTCCTCGCCGTCGATCTGTACGTCGGTGTCGCCGCGGATCTGCGCGCGGCGCGGTGCCTTCTCACCGAGGAAGTTCTCGATGACCACTTCGTCACCCTCGACGCTGACCTGCATCGGGAAGTGAGCGTAGTAGACCTCCATCCGGTACTCCCAACCGTCGGTGACGCCGTGGAGCATGTTTCGGATGTGGCTCTCGAACGTTCCGATGGTCGCGTTCGTCTTCGCGTTCTCGGCGTCGCTCTCGACGACCACGCGGTCGTCGTCGACGCTGACGGAGACGTTCGGGTACCAGAGTCGTCGCGTGACGGACCCGTTCGGTCCCTCGACGGTGAGGTCGAGGTGGTCTACCTCGGCGGAGGCGTCGTCTGGAATTTCGATTTCGACTCGACTCATATTAGTAGACGTATGCGATTACTTGTCCACCGATGCCCTGTTCGCGGGCCTCGTAGTGGCTCATGACGCCGTGGCTCGTCGTGACGATGAGCGCCCCGTAGTCACGGGCGGGGAGGAATCGCTTCTCCCATTTCTCGAATTCGCCAGCGCCCGCCGAGTAGCGGGGCTTGACTGCGCCACAGTGATTGATAGCGCCTTTCAGTTCGACCTCGAACCGACCGGCTCTGCCGTCGTCGACGAACTCGAAGCCGTCGATGTACCCGCGGTCGTAGAAGACCTCGAGAACGGAGCCGATGATGTTCGAGGCGGGTTGTACCTCGTGGGACAGATGCCCGACGCTCTCGGCGTTGTCCACGCCGGAGAGCGCGCTGCTGAGTGGGTCGTTGTCAGCCATTGTTATCGATACTTCTTGAATCCCATCTCGCGGGCGATCTCGCGGAAGCACTGCCGGCAGAGGTTGATGTCGTACTTGCCGACGAGCGCCTGTTTGCGACCGCATCGGCGGCACTCGTGGCGCTGGCCGGTGCGCTGCGTGGCGTGTTCGCCCGTCACGTCTGATTCACTCTCGCTCATTGTTCAACCTCTACGTCGAACGACTCCTCGAGGAACGAAACGGCGTCCTCGGGGGTCAGGCGGTGACTGGAGGGGATGCTCCGCGTCACCTGGTCTCGCTTCGCGACACGGTAGCCGGGGCGGACGAGGTTGACCGTCACGTCCAGCCCGTAGATACCGATCTCGGGGTCGTACTCCTGACTCGGGAACTCGGTGTGTTCTTCGACGCCGAAGCTGAAGTTACCCGTGTCGTCGAAGTTGCTCTCCGAGAGGTCCGCCAGCGGCAGCGCCGTCTCGAGGAACTCGTGGGCCGTCTCGCCGCGAAGGGTCACCTTCGCGCCGACCGGCGTACCGATGCGGACGCCGAAGTCCTGTCCGGCACGCTTCGAGGTGGTGCGGACGCTCTGTTGGCCGGTGACGGCCTCGATGATGTCCTCGGCGTTGGCGAGTTCGCGGCCACCCTGGCCGATGCCCATGTGGACGACGACCTTCTCGACGCGCGCTTGGCGCATCTCGTGGACGGACTCGCTCATTCGTCGTCACCTCCGGTGGTGGTGACTTCCGGCTCGCCGCCGGTGAAGTTCTCGTCGATGACGACGACGTAGTCGGCGACCGTCTCGAAGCTCTCGCCGTCTTCCTGCTCGACGGTGACGGTGTTGTCGCCGCTGCCGAGCGTGACGGTGATCTCCGTGATCTCGCCGATTTCGCCGGAGTGGCCCCCGGCGACGGCCGTCACGAGCGCACCTTCCTCGTACGGGAAGTGCGCGACGATCTCTTTCGACTCGTTGTCGACGACGACCGAGTCGCCGCTGCTGTACTCCGAGGCGTCCTCGAGGCTGACGTTCGTTCCGTCGTGCAGCGTCAGCTGGAACGCGCCGCCGGCGACCTGCCGCTTGCCGACAATCTTGCCGAGGCGGCTCGACGCCGCGTCCTCGTCGATGGCGGTCAGCGCGAGGCGACCACCCTCGTCGGGGAAGACGCGGTAGTACTCGTCTCGGGCGGTGAACGCCAGGATGTCGAACATCCCGATGGGACGACGCTCGTCGGCGACGTTGTCGCCGTTGACGAGGACGGTCCCCTCGTTGAGCGCGTAGCGCGCTTCCTTCTTCGTGTTGACGTAGCCGAGAACGTCCCGCAGCAGGATGAGCAGGGGGACACCCTGTTCGCCGTGCGGACCGGCGCCGGCTTTGACCGTCCAGACCTGTTCTTTCCGTTCGACCGGCCACGAGTTCGGGACCGAGAGTCGCTTCTGATGCTTCGTCATTCGTCACCCTCCAGACGCGCTTGACGGCGCTCGTCTTCGAGGTCCAGTTCCGTCACGCGGACGTTCGAGGTGTCGAGCGGCCGGGGGACTTCTTCCCCGTCGGCCTTCTCGACGACGACGCCCTCGACGGTGATGACCTCGCGCTTGAGGTCGACGTCGACGACTTCGCCGGTCGTTCCGGCGTCGTCGCCGCGGAGCACCTCGACGGTGTCGCCCGCGTTCACGCGGACGTTGCGTCGACCGTACTCCTCGCGGAGGTCGCTCGACAGCGTCGCGCGGACCTGCGTGTGTCGCTCGTGCAGCGGCGCGTCGCGGTTCTGGATTCGCTGTTTGCGTGGTTGCTTGCTCATGCTATACGATCATCGTAGCCGTGGATGCGATGCTCCCGAAGCGCTCGGCGACTTCCCGCGCGATGGGACCCTTGATTTCGGTCCCGCGAGGCTCGCCGTTCTCGTCGATGATGACGGCGGCGTTGTCCTCGTACTTGACGCGCGTGCCGTCGGGCCGGCGGATGGATTTCCGCTGGCGAACGATGACGGCTTCGAGCACCTGTCGACGCATCTCGGGGGTGCCCTTCGTGACCGAGACGGTCACTTTGTCGCCGACGCCCGCTTTGGGGTGTCGGTTCTTCGTTCCGGAGTAGCCGGCGACGCTGATCACTTTCAGCTCGCGGGCTCCGGTGTTGTCGGCGCAGACGATGAGCGAGCCCCGTTCGAGGCCCTGCGTGACGTCGGCTTTCAGCGCCTCCATCACGCCTCACCCTCTTCGTCCGACTCGTCGCCGGCCGTCTCCGGGGCCGCGAGGCCCTCGGTGACTTCCAGCGACGCGATTTTCTCGACGACCACGTGCGATTTCGTCTTCGACAGCGGTCGTGTCTCTGCGATGCGAACCGTATCGCCTTCCTCGAGCTCCACGCACGGGGGTGCGTGGGCGGGAACGCGACTACGCCGCTTCATGTAGCGGTCGTACTTGGGAACGCGAACGTCGTATTCGCGCTCCACGATGACGGTTTTGTCCATGTCTGTGGAGGCAACGGTGCCCTCGAGCGTCTGTCCTCGCACGGCAAGCGAGCCGTGGAACGGACAGTTCGCGTCGGAGCAGCTCTCCTCCGGTTCTGGTACGTTCAGTCCTATCGCCATGTAGATTCACCTACGTTTTCGGTGCGCAATGCGGGTCGTGAGAGCAGCTTTGCACCATCCACCGTAACGTAGACTGCGCCCTCGCAGTCGTCCGACGAACCGTCGTCGGACGAGCCCTCGCGGGTCGACCCAGACTGACCGGCTAAATCACCGGCAGTTTCCGACTCCCGTTTGGACGCAGACCCCGGGGCCTTGCGGCGTCGTCGGCGCGTGTCCGACGACTCGTCGAGGTGGTCTCGACGGTTCCCGGCGGCTTCATTTGTGCGCGACGGCCCGGTTGTCGGGCCGCCGTCCGTTCGTTCGAGCGCGAACTCGAACGTCGTTCCGCGTTTCGGCACCTGAACGACCCGAGCGCCTCGCTCGGCGACTTCGTCGCCGAACAGTCGAGCGGCAGCGGGCACGTCGCAGTCGACGTGCAGCGTCTGCATCGTCTCGACGACGACACGGCCGGCTATCCCGACGAGGTCGGGGTTGTCGGCGGCGGCCACCCGGACGGGCAGGCCGTTGAGTTCGTGTCGCGCGAGGCGTTCGGGCGTCAGGGCCATCTTACTCGTCGTCGCCCTCTTCGTTCTGGATGGTCTTGATTCGGGCGATGGTCCGGCGAATCTCGCCGATTCGGCCGGGGTTCTCCGGCGCGCCGCCCGCCGCTTGCACGGCGCGGGCGTTCAGGAGCTCCGTCTCGAGTTCCTCGATCTCCGCCTCGCGCTCTGCGGGCGTCATGTCGCGGATCTCGTCGGGGTAGAAGATGGCCATCTACTGACCCTCCTCCTCGTCGGCTTCCATCTCGGCGACGAGGTCGGCGGCCTCCTGCTCGACTTCCTCGTCGAGTTCGGAGAGCTCCGTCTCCACGTCGTCGGTGGCTTCCTCGTCTTCGTCGAGCGCGTGCTCGTCGTCGTCGACGTCGCCGGTGGCGACCGGTTCCTCCTGCGCGTCGGCCGTCTCGCCGGTCTCCTCGACCACTTCTTCGACGACTTCCTCGTCGATGGCGTCCTGGGCGTCGTCCTCGCCGGCGTGTTCGGCGGGCACGTCGTCGGCATCTTCGCCGACGTCCGGCACTTTCTCGTCTTCGGGCTCTTCGAGGAGGTCCTCGACGCCCTCGGTCTCGGCGATCTGTTCGACCGCTTCGACCTCGACGTCCTCGGCGACGGAGAAGTCGTCGGGGAGCTGCGCTCCCGGCGGGATGATCTTCACCGTCACGCCGATGGTGCCGAGCTTCATGACGGCGACACCTTGGCCGGTGTCGACGACTTCCTCGGCGGGTTCGCCGTTGTGCTTGATGTAGCCGCGGTTGAACTTCTCGTCGCGCGAGCGGGCGCCGGTGACCTTGCCGTTGAGCTTGATCTCCGCGCCGAGTGCGCCGGCGTCCATGATGCGGTCGATGGTCGTGTGGCCGGCCTTACGGAAGTACCAGCCGCGTTCGAGCGCGTTGGCGAGGCGGTCCGCGACGATGCGCGCGTTCAGGTCGGGCTCGTCGACCTCCTGAACGTCGATCTGGGGGTCGTCGAGGTTGAACCGCTCTTCGAGCTGGCGGGTGACCTTCCGGATGTTCTTCCCGCCCTTGCCGATGACCATGCCGGGCTTCTCGGCTTTCAGGACGATCTGCGTCCCCATCGGCGTTTTGGCGACGTCCATGCCGCCGTAGCCGGCGCGGCCGAGCTCTTCGGCGAAGAACTCGTCGATCTGCGAGCGCTGGAGTCCGTCTTCGATGAACTGGTGTTCGTCTGCCATTATTCTTCGACCTCCTCGATGATGAGCTCCACGTCGACGAGCGTCGTGTTCCACGGGTCCGCTCGTCCGAACGCGCGGGGCTTGCGCCCCATCTGCTCGTCGACCTTGTGGGGGGCGACGTGTTTGATGACCATCGATTCGCCGTCGAAGCCCTGCTCGTTGGCGTTGTTACGCGCGTTCTCGAGCAGCTTCAGGAAGTCCTTCGAGGCTTTGTTCGGGTAGCGACCCGCGTCCCACCCGTCGATGTCGCCTTTGTGGCCGACGCCGGAGTTGTGCTGCTTGAACGGCACCGACTGCTTCTCGTCGATGACGTCCTGCAGGTACGACTCGGCGTCGTCGACGCGCTCGCCCTTGATGGCGCGCGCGATGGCCTTGCTGTGCTTCAGGCTGATGGGCCGCTCCCGGAGCATGGCTTTCGCCGTCGTGTCGGGGTCGGCCTCGACGCTGTAGTTGATTCCCATGGTGTTACTTGAGTGGCACGAACTTCGAGGACCGGGTCGCACCGATGCCGGCCTGCCCGTGTTCGACCGAGTTGCGGGTGAGCTGGAACTCGCCCAGGTAGTGGCCGATCATCTCGGGCTGAATCTGGACGCGCTCGAAGCTCTGGCCGTTGTAGACGGCGAACGTCAGTCCGACGAACGCGGGCACGACGGGCATGTCGCGCAGGTGCGTCCGAATCGGGTTGTTCGCGGTCTCCTCTTCGGTCTTGTTCCGGGCTTTCTCGAGCAGTTTCTCCTGCTCGACGCCCAGACCACGGTTGATGGTTCGCCGCATGCGCGCGGGGAGCAGTTCTGCGACCTCTTCGAGCTCCATCTCCTGCAGCTCGTCGAGCGTGTGGCCGCGGTAGGTGAACTCGCCCTCGCGGCCGGTGCGGTAATCTGTGCTCATTTGTTACGACCTCGTCCGGTGCGTTTCGATGCGATGTCTCCGACCTTCCGTCCCGGCGGCGCGTTGCGCGAGACGGACTTCGGCTTGCCGGGGTGCTGACGACCGCCGCCACCGAACGGGTGGTCGACGGCGTTCATCGCGACACCGCGGACGCGCGGGTACTTGGTACCGCGGGCGCGCATCTTGTGGTGCTTCTTCCCCGCCTTGACGAACGGCTTCTCCGTCCGACCGCCACCGGCGACGACGCCGATGGTGGCGCGGCACTGCGGGTTGAGCCGTTTGACCTCGCCGCTGGGCAGCTTGACGGCCGCGACGCGCTTGTCGTGGGTCAGGAGCTGCGCCGAGACGCCGGAGGCGCGGGCGAACTTGCCGCCGTCGCCGGGCTGGCGCTCGACGTTGCAGACCGGAACCCCCTCGGGGATTTCGGCCAGCGGCAGCGTGTTGCCGGGCTTGATCTCGGCGGAGACACCGACCTGGATGGTCTCGCCGACCGTGACGCCCTCTGGGGCGAGCACGAGCCGCCGGTCGCCGTCTTCGAACTCGACGTCGGCCAGCGGCGCGGCGCGCGCGGGGTCGTGTTCGATGTCGACGACGGTACCGGAGATGGTGTCGCCGTCCTTCGATTCCTTCTTGTGCGTGAGTTCGGCCTTGTAGCGGTGCGACGGCGCACGGAACGTGGACGTGCCGCGTCCGCGACGTTGGCCTTGGATTCTACGTCCCATCTAGAACACCCCGATTCGGGAGGCGATCTCCTGTGCGTCGTCGTCCTCGGACAGACGCACGGTCGCCTTCTTCGTTCCTTTCGGCGTGACCTGCGTGTTGATACTCGAAACGGTCACGTCGTAGCGCGATTCGACCTCTTCCTTGACCACGGGCTTCGAGGCGTCGAGGTCGACGATGAACTGGAGCTTGTTGTCGAAGTCCATCTCGTTCATCGCCTTCTCGGTGACGAGGGGGTGGCGGATGACGCTCATCGGTCGGCCACCTCCTCGACGGCGCTCTCGGTCCAGACGGTCAGGCGACCGGCGTGGGTGCCGGGCGCGAGGTCCTCGGTGTTGACCTCGGCGGCGGTGACCACGTCGGCACCGGCGAGGTTGCGAGCCGCCTTCGACGGCTCCTCGCTGGTGACGAAGAGGATGGATTTGGGTCGCTTGTACTTGCGACCGCGGGCCTTCCCCTGTCCGGCGCGGACTTTGCGGTCCTCGGCGCGCTCGATGTCGGCGTCGACGCCGAGCGCTTCGAGCAGCGAGACGACTTCCTGCGTCTTCACGAGCTCCTCGAACTCGTCGCTGACGACGAGCGGGAGTTCGACGCCGTCGTCGAACTGGTGGCCGCGCTCCGCGACGACTTCCGCGTCGGTCGTCGCCGCGATGGCCGAGCGGACCGCCAACTGGCGCTCCTTCTTGTTGATCTTCTTGCCGTGCTCCTTTTCGGCCTTCGGCGGGTGCGCTTTGCGACCGCTGACGGCCTGCGGGACACGACGTGCGCGCCCGTTCTCTCGGGGCACGTGCGCCATACCGCGGCCGCTGCCGAGCGACTCGGCCGGGGTTCGCATCCCGGCGAGGGGGTCGGCTCCGTAGGCCTGCGTTCGGTTCGCCTGTGCGGCGAGGACGGCGCGCTTGATGAGGTCCGGACGGTACGTCGTCTCGAAGACCTCCGGAAGCTCGAGCGTGCCGGCATCGTCGCCGTTCAGGTCCTTGATTGTTGCTTCCATTCGTTAGTCACCCCTGGTTGGACGCGGTGGAGACGTAGCGCACCTCGGGGTCGAGGCGCGGCTGTTCGTTCGGTCGGATGGCCGGGCGGAAGCGCAGGAGGCGCTTGTTGGGGCCCGGGAGCGAGCCCTCGACGAGCGCGTAGTCGCCGTCGACTTCGCCGTAGTTGACGAAGCCGCCGTCGACGGACGCGTCGTCGCCGTCGCCCATCGCGACGAGGCGTTTGTTCAGTTCGGTGCGCTGGTGGTAACCGGTCTGCCCCTGCTGGGGAACCGTCGAGCGGACGCGGCTCGGGTTCCACGGGCCGAGGTTACCGATGCGACGCCGCCATCCCTGGCGGGCGTGCTTGCCTTTGCGCTTCTGGACGCCCCAGCGCTTGACGGGACCCTGCGTCCCCTTGCCTTTGGTGACGCCGGCCGCGTCGAGGTACTCGCCCGCGCGGAAGACGTCGGCCATCGCGTGCTCGCCGCCCGCTTCGAGGAGGTCGAGCGCGAAGTCGGCGCGTTCGTCGAGCGAACCGCCGCCGACGCGAGTCTCCATCACGTCGGGTTTCTTCTTCGGGACGTTCTTCAGGCCGCTCGGGACGGTGTGGGTGATGACGCGAAGGTCATCGACCTCGCCGTCGTCGAGCAGCGAGCGGAGGTCGTCTGCGTCCTCCTCGAACGTGTCTTCCGACGGCAGGTCGAGGACGCGGTCGAGGTCCTCGTCGAGGTCGGTCGCCCAGACCTCGGTCGTCGGTTTCTGTCCGTACGGCGTGTTCTGGTAGGCTCGGAGTGCAACGGCGCGCATTGGCGGCGTCTCGACGACCGTGACGGGGACGGACTCTTCCATCCCCTCGCGGGCCGAGTTCGCCGTGTCGTTGACCATGACGACGTGGGTCATCCCGGCTTTGTAACCGGCGAAGCCCTGCAGTGCAGGGGAGCCCTCGTCGTCGGGCCACGACTTGATGCGCGGAACCTCTTTGGCTGCGCGCGTACGCGGGCCGAAGCCCATCGAGCCTTTTCGTGGTCTGCTTGGTTGTGGCATTGTTTCACTCCGTGAGTGTTAGGCAGGCGAGTGAGGCGAACATCGCTTCCTCCGTTCGCACCACTTCGCTGCCCTGTCGCGGAACCGTATTGAGCCAGAGGTCGAACCCCGGACCGGGTTCGACTCGTGTGCCCGCCGACTCCTCGTCGGCGACGGCTTCGGGCGGAAACCCGAAGATGTCCGGAAGCCCTCTCTCGGGCGAACCGAAGGCGACGGTCATTCCGTCGGCGGTTCGTCCGGCCAGCGTCGACAGCCGCCCGATGGACAGTTCCTGTCCGAATCGGGAGGTGGCGATTTTCACGCCGGCGTCCTCACGGCCGAGCGCTTCCGACAGGTCCATGCGCTCGACGACGAACCCCGGTGGGGTCTCGTCGACGATGCGCGCACGGACCGGTTCTCTCGAAGAGATCCTGACGGTGACGCGCTCTCCCTCCTCGGCCTCCATCTCCGGAGGCGTGTAGAGCGAGATCGGGTGTTGCAGTCCGCAATTGACCCGGACGCGACCTTCAGGTCCGACCTCGGTCACGATTCCCTGTGTTAACGACCCCGAATCGTCGGATTCGGAGCCGGTCCGTGGCGAGACACGGAGCGGCGGCAGCACGCCGGCGTACCGTAACTCGTCGCGCTTGCCCCACGCCTCTTGTCGGAGGTAGGGGGGCGTCGCGGCGTATTCGAGTACGGTAGCGACGAACTCGCCGCCCCATCGGCGCTCGCCTTCCCCGTCGGGGAAGACGACCAACCGGTCCGCCCGGAACACCGTCGCCGCGCGGGCGACGTAGCCGATTTTGCGAGTCGCCTCGCGTTGGTCCTCGGCTTCCCGGACGAGCGACGACGGCACGCATACGGTGAGTGTCATGCCGTCGTTTGGGTGTCTCGCCACTAGACTGTGACGTTGCTATCCGACACGCACTAAAAAGGGTAGCGGAATACAAATGCCCGTGAGACGCGCTCACATGACTGCTGACGACACATTCAGCCTGTTTTTGGGATGCGAACTACCCCCACGCCCGCTGTCGATTCGGGGCTGATTCGCAAGCCTTATCAACAAATGCCGCGATTGTGGAAATGCAGCAGTCAGGCGCTGGTAGTGTAGTGGTATCACGTGACCTTGCCATGGTCACAACCTGGGTTCAAATCCCAGCCAGCGCACTTCTACGATTTCAATACTCCGAGCGGCGCGTTTTATCGCGCCGCGAGGCTCCGAATCGGTGAATAGGTGACGGGATTTGAGCCCTGCAAATCGCCCGCAGCGAACAACGTGAGCCGAGCAGGACCGTCCGGCTCCGGTTCAAATCCCGGCGAGGCTGCTTCTCTCAGTTCGCTTCGCTCACTTCGTTCAGTAGCCCCGCCGACCCTCGCAAACTTTCGATTTGCTCGGTCCCAGCCAGCGCACTCCCTTCGGTCGCGCTCGGTGAATACCCAGTCAGCGTGTTCTCTCCACGGAAAGTCGTCTCTCCGAGAGTCCGTCCGCCGAGAGTGGACCCTGCGGACGAGAAAACTCCTCCGTAGCGCTGTCGAACACGGTTACACAACTCGAATCTGAGATGCGGCTTCACCACCCGCATCTCTTCTAGTGCCAGTCTCGCGACGTGATAAGGGAGAAAACGCCTTTACTACTGGCGCGTGTTGGTGAGAGTGCAGACAGTCACCCTGCGCTGGTAGTGTAGCGGTCAACACGCGGTCGTTTCCACGGCCGCAACCCAGTGTTCGAATCCTGGCCAGCGCATCTCTACGATTTCAGTACCTCCGAGCGGTGCGTCTCGTCGCGCCGCGAGGCTCTGAAGCGGTAAATTCGATGTGCAGGATTTGAGCCGATCAGTCGCAGCGCACGAGCGCAGCGAGTGCGACCGTCTGACCCAGTTCGAATCCTGGCCAGCGCACTCCCTTCGGTCGTACGCTGCCCAACCCTCGCAGACCTCCGGTCTGCTCGGTCCTGGCCGGCGCACGTCTCTAAATTTAGTACTCCGAGCGACGGGTTCCGTCACGGAGCACACAGACTCTCGTTCGGCTCACACTCTTCCGAACGGACGGGTGGCCCGCAAGTTGATAACGACATCTCGCAAGAGGGTAATCGCTGCCGACGAACCGAAATCGGGCACGCGACTGTGGCACCGAGAGTTCTGTAGCGAAGCAGAGAGTCGACGCTTCGTCGGCACGCCGTACACCGCATCGTGGGGGAAGTCCACCGACCGGCCCGCCCAGCGACGAGCAGACACCGGGCCGTCGCGGTCCGCGGGGCCGGTCGATGCGGTCGTACGCCAGTCGCGGCGAGGTCGGCGCGACCCGCCGCGATGTCGCTCGTTCGTCGATACCGGAACGGTAATTCCGTCAGCGAACCGTCGTTCGGTATGGAACCCGACGCCGCCACCTCCACCCGACAGTACTACGAGGACCTCGACCCGGCGGGTCGCTGGGAACTGGAGACGGCGACGTTGACGAGAGACGACATCGTCGCGTTCGCCGAGCAGTACGACCCCCAACCGTTCCACGTTGACGAGGACGCGGCGCGGGAGTCGATGTTCGGCGAACTCATCGCGAGCGGTCTCCACACCTACTGCGTCTGCAACCGACTGGCGACCGAGGCGTTCTTTCAGCGGGTCGCGTTTCTCTGCGGCCGCGGCCTCGACGACTTCCGGTGGCACCGCCCGGTTCGACCCGGCGACACCCTCTCTGGGTGGGTCGAACTCGGCGAGATGCGCGTCTCCGACTCCGACCCCGAGCGCGGCTACGTCGACGTCGAAATCACGGGCGTCAACCAGCGCGAGGAAGTCGTCATCTCGTGGACCGCCCACGCGCTCGTCGCCCGACGGCCGCGTTAACGCCGTTCGTCGCCCGGTTCGAGTCGGTCGTCGAACCCGGATTCGTCGCCAGCGTCGTCGCTCGGGAGCGTCGCGTCCTCGTCGACGCCGAGCGAGAGCGTCTCTCCGGTCTCGATTCGCGCGAGGTCGTCGAGTTCGCAGAGCGACGTGACCGCCGACTCCGGGACCCGCACCAGCACGGCGCGAAACTGTAGGTCGCGCTCGACGGTACCGCCGGCCTCCCGAACGGTCGATTCGAACGCGTCGCGGTCCGCGCCGCCGTCGAGTTCGACGACGAGCGTCACCTCTTCGCCGTCGATGGGGTCGTCGCGCATCCGACGCACAGGGTGTGAGAGGTACATACTGGATGCAGTTCGGTCGCGCACAAAAACGAGCTCGGTTCCAGTCGGGCGAAGCGGTCAGTCCTCCGTCCAGTAGTACAGCTCCTCGCGCGGCGCGTCGCAGTTCGAGCAGGCGACGGGGAACGCCTCCAAATCGCCGGTCTCGCCGCAGCGGTGACAGCGCCAGACGAGGTACGCTTCGCCGAACGCGGAGCTGCTGAGTCGTTCGTTTCTGACGACCGAGCGTCGGGGAATCGCGCCGGCGGCGGTCGAGTCGCTGGTCCGTGTTCGAGATGAGTGAATCGCGTCCATCGGTATCTATACACAGTGTGCGGTGATAAAACGGCGACTCGTCGGAACCGAGGGCGTTCGGAACCGCGGGAACGGTAGGAGCGAAGCCCGCCGGGAGCGAGATGGCCACCCACCGTCGGCGGCCGAAGTCAGCAGTTTGATGCGACGAGTCGCCGAACCGTCCCCCGTGCCCTCCGAGACGACACGTCGACGGGAGACAGAGTACGACTCCCGAGACGCCCATCCACGAACCCGTACGCGCCGACAGCTACTGACCGCCGCAGGTGTCGTCGCGGCCGCAACCGTCGCGGGCTGTCTCTCCGGGGAAAGCTCCGAGAGCAGTTCCAGCAACGACGTGGACGCCTGCAGCACGTGGGCGACGAGCCACGGCGAGGGGAGCCTCCTCAACAACGGCGCGCACATCGAAGCCGACGGGGAGAACGTCGTACTGGTGATACCGCTTCAACGGGACCGAATCGAGCAGTCCGGCGCGGCGTACGTCGAGGCGTATCGACGCGGGCAGGACGCCCCGGCGTTCGTCGTGCCGGTTCGTTCGGAACACGAACCGAACGCGCCGCAGGGGAAGTATCCGAGTACCGGCGTTATCGAGTACGAACAGACGCTCGGACCGCGTCCGCAGAACGGCGTCTACCGACTCGACGGCGTCGCCCCCGACGGGAGCGTCGTCGACACGGTCACCGTCGAGTTCAACTGCGCTCGCCGGCGCGAGAACGGAAACGAGACCGCTCGGCTCGCCGACGAGATCGACCCGCAAAGTTAGGACGCTGGCTGCAGACCCCCCGGTATGACCGTCATCGCACTGCTGAGCGTCGCACCAGTGACAGAAGAGAGCATGGCCGCCGACGTGGCCGACGCCGTCGCCGCGCTCGACGAGTTCGACGTCGAGTACGAGACGAATCCGATGGGAACCGTCGTCGAAGCCGCGGACGTCGAGACGCTGCTCGACGCCGTCGCCGCCGCACACAACGCCGTCGACGCCGACCGAGTGAGTACGTTCCTCAAAATCGACGACAAGCGGACCAGCGACGAACGAGCGCGGGAGAAAGTCGAGGCCGTCGAACGCGAACTCGGCCGCGAGGCACGAAGCGGAGGCGAGTAGAGCGACGCGCCCGACCGCAGCGTCCGGGGTCGTAGTCCCCGAAGTCGGTGTCGGGGCGACCGCCGACCGCCAAACCCTTTATCCGAATGGGCGCAACCGGAGGTATGGACAGTCTCAATCGGATGGCGATAGAACTCGTCGACGAGGCGCTCGACTTCGCCGACGAGTTGAACGTCGGCTCGTACGAACTGGAGTCGGGCGCGACGGTGCTGGACTTCGGCGTCGACGCCACGGGCGGGGTCGAAGCGGGATTGCTGCTGACGGAGATACAGACCGCCGGGCTCGCCACCGTCCAGACGCGGATGGGTACGGTCGACGGCGCGCCGATTCCGCACGTCGAACTGTCGACGGACCACCCCGCCATCGCGCTGCTCTGTTCGCAGAAGGCGGGCTGGGAGCTGGAGTTCGACCGCTTCGACGGCCTCGGCAGCGGCCCCGCACGCGCGCTCGTCGGCCAGGAGTCGGAGTTCGAGGCCGTCGGCTACTACGACGAGTTCGACCTCACCGTCCTCGCCGTCGAGAGCATCGACCTGCCGGGCGACGAGGTGGCCGAACACGTCGCCGACCTCGCGGAGGTCGAACCGAGCGCCGTCTTCCTGCCGGCGTTCGCCGTCGGCTCCATCGCCGGTAGCGTCAACATCGCGTCTCGGGCATCTGAACTCGCCGTCTTCCGCCTCTTCGAGCTCGGCTACGACCCCCGGGACGTGCTCTCGGTCAGCGGCAGCGCCCCTATGGCACCCGTCAGCTACGACGAGGGCGTGGCGATGGGCCGGACGAACGACGCGCTCGCCTACGGCGGCCAGGTCCACCTGACGGTCCGCGACGAGTTCGACCGCTTCGACGAGGTTCCGTCGACCGCCGCCGACGAGTACGGCACGCCCTTCGAGGACATCTTCGCCGAGAACGACTGGGACTTCTCGCAGGTGCCGGTGTCTGCGTTCGCGCCAGCGCAGGTGACCGTCGACGTCGTCGACGGGTCGACGCGCGTCTTCGGCGAGACGGACGAAGACCTGCTCGCGGAGTCGTTCGGCCTCCGCGAGCTCTGAGCCGTGCAGTTCAAACTCGTCCCGCCCGCGCCCGACGACCTCGGCGTCGTCGCCGACGCCCAGAGAGCGGTGCCGCTGGTTCCCGACTCGGAGGACGACTGCTGCGAGCGCCTGATACGTCGCGTCGGCTTCCCGAGTCGAGACGCCGCTCGGACGTGGCTGACGTTCCTCCGGGCGCTGGAACTGGCCACCGAGACGCCGGGCGGCTTCAAGCGGCTTCGAAACGACCCGACGCCCGACCACCTGCGCGACGCGTTCGTCCGCCGCGTGTTCACCGCCGAGGAGTTGCTCGCGGTACTCGACGACGCCGAAGAGCCGGTGAGCGCCGACGAGGCGTACGACCGCGTCCGCGACCGGGTGCCGCAGTGGGAGCACTTCAAGAACCCGAACCGCTGGGAGGAGATCTGGCGCGAACGCGTCGGCGACGTGCTGGAGTGGTTCGTGCTGCTCGACCTCGCGGAGCGTCTCGAGGACGGCTACGTCCGGTGTTGAGCGCCGACGCGTCGGCTCACGACCGCCGCTGGACGAACACGTCACCCAGATAGCTCCCCGCGAACGCGCCCCCGCCGCCGAGGCCGACCGTCACCGTCTGGCCCACCCCGAGCGCACCCGCCGCGTAGACGGCGACGGTACCGACGACCAGCGCGCCGAGGGAGGCGAGAAACGCCGCGCCGCTGTCGAACGACCCGGGGCTGTCGAACCCGCCGAACGTCTCCGCTCTGAGCAGCGGTATCGCCACCGCGACGCCGGCGACGATGGCGAGCGGCCCGTCGAGTCCCGTCGACCCGAGTACCGCCGTGACGACGCCCGCCAGCAGCGCTCCCGTAACCGTCAGCACGACCTGTCGCTGTTCCATGCGTCGAATATTCGCTTCGGAGAGAAGGACGTTGCGGGAGCAGCGCCGGCGGGTCGGCGGCCGTTCCACGCGGGTCGGCGGACGTTCCACACGGGTCGTCGCGCTGCGCGGGCTCAGTCGTAGTGCACGTCGGTCACGGTACCGACGCCTTTGCTCTGCCCCTCGCGGAAGACAAACCGCTGGCCCTCCTCGATGAGGTACGGTCTGAACTTGAACTCGACGCGCGAGTGGCCGGTGTCGCCGGGGAGGAGACGCCCCTCGTCGGGGTGGAACACCGCCGCCTCGCTGATGGTTTCGAGGTGGATGACGGGTTCGTAGCCCGTCCCGATGCGCGTCGGGTGGTTGAGCACTATCACGTCGGCCTCGAACGAGCGGACGGCTCGCGGGTCGGAGGCCTTCGGGACGAGCACCATCCCGCGCTCTATCTCGGCTTCCTTGACGCCCTTGAGCGCGATGCCGACGATGCGGCCCGCCTTCGCCTCGTCGACGCGGTGGTAGTGCATCTCGATGGAGCGCACCTCCACGTCGCGGAAACTGCCGTCCGGCATCGGCCCGAGCAGCAGTTCGTCGCCCGCTTCGACGGTGCCGGAGTTCACCGTCCCGGAAGCGACCGCACCGACGCCGGTGACGCTGTAGCTGCGGTCGATGTACATCCGGAACTGCCCCTGGCCGTCGCTCGTCTTCGGGAGCGTCTCGAACAGGTAGTCGAGGTCGTCCAGCCCCTCCGTGGAGACCGCGCTGGTCCGGAGGATGGGGACGACGGAGTCGCTTATCTCCTCGGCGGCGGCGTCGACGCCGTAGCGTTCGACCGCCAGCGGCGTCTTGCCCACGTCGCGAAGCAGTTTCTCGACCTCGTGTTCGACCTCGGCGACGCGCTCGTCGCTGACGGCGTCGACTTTCGTGATGGCGACGAGCGTCGGCAGTTCGGTCGCGAGGAGGATGCCGAGATGTTCGCGCGTCGTCTTCGTCGGCCCGTCGTCGGCGGCGACGACGAGCAGCCCGTAGTCGAGTTTCTGGCCGACCAGTCCCCGGATGGTGGTGCGGAGCCACGGCTCGTGGCCGACGGTGTCGACGAAGGAGACGAGGCGGTCGGCCGTCTCGACGACGCGGGCGCGGTCGCTCTTGCGGTGCGGGTTGCGCATGTGGACCGGACCGTCGTCGTCGAAGCCGTAGACGGCGTACGAGAGGTCCGCCGAGAGACCGCGTTCGACCTCGTGCGGTTGCACGTCGAGGAACCCGCGGGTCCCGCCGTCGCCGTCGTCGGCCTGTCCGGTGACGAGCGAGCCGACGAGCGTGCTCTTCCCGTGGTCGACGTGGCCCGCGGTGCCGACGACGATGTGCTCCTCGTCGGTTTCGAGCATCGCCCCCTCGCGGATGGTGGCGACGCCGACGAGGCCGGCGTCGGGGTCGTCGCCTCGCGTCGTCCCCCCGCCCGACCCGTTCGAGGCGCGTCGCGTCTCGTCGCCGACACCCCAGGTATCTACGTCTTCGATGTGCGCGCCTGCCTCTTCGGCGAGCAGCGAGAGGACGTCCATCGACTCCGAGAAGGCGTCCGGCGAGATTCCGGCGATGCCGCCGTCGTCGGTGACGCCGACGACGTACGTCGCCTCGCCCTCCCCGGAGAGGACTCGGTGTCGGAGCTGGGCGGCGAGACTCTCCATGCGGCCACCCGAGAGGTGGACCTCCTTGGAGAGCCGTTCTTTGAATTCGATGTACCCGCCTTCTTCTTCTCCGCGCTGTAGGGCCTCTTCGAGGGCGGCCCGGTCGGCGCTCATGGGCGGCGGTAAGCGTCGGTTTGCTAAAACCTTTTTCGTGTCGTGAAAGAGCATACCACGGTCGTCGCGCCGGACGGTACGAGGTTCTCGAAGTCCGCTGGTGCCGAATCCTCCTTCGAGCGTGCCCTCGGACCCGTTCGATACGTCCGACCCGCGAAGGCGCGGAAGGCGAAGTGACCCGACGCGAACCGCGGGACACCGTCGAACGGGCCGCCTACTCGTTCAACGACTCGTACGCCCGGTTCACCCGTCTGAACGACTCCTCGTCGCCGTCTTCGGTGTCCGGATGGACCTCCTTGACCTTCGAGCGGTAGGCGCGTTTCACCTCGGCGGTGCTCGCGCCGGGTTCCAGATCGAGCGCGCGGTACGCCTCGGCGCGGGTCGGCCTCCGCGTCGTCCGCGGTGCGTCGGTGCTCGAACGGCCGCTGCTCTGTCCGCCGCCGCGCCCGTTGCGGCGTGCGCGCCGACGGTTCTCCCGGACGTTCTCGCGGCGCGCACCCGCGCCGAACCCGGACGGTTCTCGACGGACGCGACGAGTGCGCGCCTGTTCGGCGAGTCGGCCGCTCGCCTGATACCACATGAAGTACGTCGTCGCGCCGAAGGGGACGGCCACGACGAGCAGAAAGAGCGAGTAGCTCAACCCGAGCACCGCGAGGAGGACGGTTATCCCCGCGAAGACGGCGGCGAGTCCCATGACGAGCTGGTCGCGCTCCACAGGGGCGCTACGGACCGCACGGACCTAAGGCTCTCGCCCGGCGCCTGCGGTTCGAGGCGGCGCCGGCGACCTGCCCAGCGCTCAAGTGACTCGCCGTCGTACCGTGCGTATGAGTGTCAGCGGCGTCTGCCAGGTGTGCGAGTCGGCGGAAGCGACGCACACGTGCCCGAACTGCGGCGCGATGGTCTGCGACGAGCACTACGACCGCGAACTGAGCGTCTGTGTTCAGTGTGCGGCCGCGGCGCGACAGACCGGCGGCGAGACGGGCGAAGTCGACCAGTCTGACGTGATGCGATGACCGAATCCGGCGACGACGCGGAGTCGACGGACGGAGCCGAACCGGAGTCGTACGTCTGCGAGTCGTGCGGCGAGGAGTTCGACACCGAGGAGGCGCTCGACGCGCACGTCCGCGACGCCAGGTTGGTCGACTGAGGTCGACGGCTCGCCTCCCCGCGGGAGCGGTAGTCTCGCGATTCGTTTAGTAATATTTTCGATAGTTCCGATACGTTAACTTCACCTCCGTCGTTCTCTCCCACAATGCGCCGAAGGGTCGGACAGTGGCTACCGGTCGTCCTGCTCGGTTTGCTCGTGACGATCACGGCGGGGTCAGTAGGGACTCCCGTCGCTGCCGACGGCAGGTCGGCCACGGGGCCGTCCGACGTCACCTCCGGGGTGACGCCGATAGATTCGTGCACGACTATCTCGGAACCCGGCAGATACGCGCTCACCGAGGACATCGAGAACGGGGGCGGGACGCTTCTGTCTCGTGCGTGTATCCGTATCGACGCCGGCGACGTCGTCCTCGACGGTGACGGCCACCGCGTCGACGGGAACGGCGTGAGCAACACGACTGGTATCGCCGTCACCGCCGCCGACGCGCGGAACGTCACGGTCACCGACCTCGAGGTGCGCGACTGGCACCGCGGTATCGACTACCGCAAGAGCACCTGCGGACGCATCAGCACCGTCACAGCGACGAACAACACCTACGGGCTCTCTCTCGAGCGTGCAGCGGGTATCCGGGTCGCCGACAGCGAACCCCGGGGGAACATCGTCGGCGTCGAGACGGTCCGGTGGGTCAACCGACTCTCCGGCGTGCAGGCCCAGCGTAACCAGGGGACCGACGTCCACCGGGGTTTCCCGTCCCTCCGGCAACTGGTCGCGTGGACTAGATGCTGAGTCGGTGAGACGCACAGACTGCGAGTCGCTCGACTCGAACCCCGATCACTGCTCGGAGGGTCCACGTGGAACCCACTGCGTCGCTGACTCCGCCCACGCGGGCCACTCGGGGCGCTCCTCGGCGTGGAACTCGTCGTCGCCGGACATCGCTTTGAGAGCCCGCGCGTCGTCGAGACTCCACACCGCGCCGTCCTCGTGGAAGACACCGTTGACGACGCCGTTTTTCCGCTGGACGACCACGTAGGCCGGTTTGATCATCAGCGACCAGAAGAAGTTGTCGACGCCCGCACGGCGGATGACGGGTGCGAGCGACGAGTAGTTCGGATACCAGTCGTCGTGTGTCACCTCGCCGGTGAATCCGACGCCCGTTCGAATTCGCTGCCACTCGGAGAACCAGACGGGTTTGTCGACGCGCGACGCGAGTCGATTTGCGTCCGCGAGGAGGTTCTCGATGGTTCCGGGGCGGTTGGCGAAGTTGTAGTGAAACTGGAGGATGTCCGCGCCCCAATCGAGATACTGCGCGTTGTTTGCGAGACTCGTCGACCCGACGGTGAGCGGCACCGACCCGCGCTCTTCGGTGAGCGTTCGAAACATGGCCTCGGCGAACCGAAGCTTCAACGAGGCCCACCCCGGCTCGTTCATCGCTTCGATGGCGAGCAGTCGCTCGTCGTCGCGGTAGCGCGCCATGAACCACCGGACGAACCGCCGCGAGTTCTCCCACCGGTCGCGCCGCTCGAGGTGCCAGAGCGCGGGTGACTGAACCGCTGTCGCCGTGAGCGGGTCGGTGTCTTCGAGATTCGCTTCCGTCGGCTGCTGTCCGACGCCCTCGAAGAGTCCGAGGAGGACGCCGATATCGCGTTCGGCCGCCGCGGCGAGGAAGTGGTCGATCGCGCGGCGGTGCGCTTCGGGGTCTTCCATCCAGAACTCGTAGTTCACCCACGTCCGGACGGCGTTGAGATTCAGCGACGCCGCGTACCCGAGGTCCCGCTCGACGACGGCCTCGTCGTAGTCGGCCCACATCTGGTACGTGTTGTACGCCCGTGCCGGGAGATATATCGCCCCGCGGAGGTCGACGGGCGGTCGGAACACGCCCTCTGCGTCGGCCGAGCCGACGAGACAGCCCGCGACGGCTGCCGTCGTCGCCGTCGCTCCCGCCGCGAGGAACTGCCGCCGCGTCTGCTGACGTACCATCCGAGGGCAGTGTACCACGAGCGATTAATTAACTCTATTGACAGAAATCGGACGGGCGGACGGATACGAGAGCGAGACGTTCTCGAAGTCGGCACAGCATCCAGTCACTTCGGACGGCGGCCGGTCGAGTACCGAGACTACGACCGAAACTCGTTGAGTCGCCGCTTCATCCGCCGCGCGGCGCGTCCGGCCGCCTTCTCGAACCCTTCGCCCTCGCCGGCGAAGATGATGCCGCGCGAGGAGTTGACGAGGCCAACGCCGTCGTCTCGGAGGCCGAACTCCACCGCCGCTTCGGCGTCGCCGCCCTGCGCGCCGACGCCGGGGACCAAGAAGGGAAGTTCGGGCACCTGCTCGCGCAGCGACTCCAGTTCCTCGGGGGCCGTCGCGCCGACGACCAACCCGACGTTGTCGTTGCGGTTCCAGAGATCGGCGAGCGCCGCGACGCGCTCGTACAGCGGCTCGCCGGTTTCGAGTTCGAGGTCCTGTAAGTCCGCCGCCCCCGGGTTAGAGGTTCGACAGAGGACGAACACGCCTTTGTCCTCCCGCGAGAGGAACGGTTCGAGCGAGTCGCGGCCCATGTAGGGGTTGACGGTGACGGCGTCAACGTCGTCGAGCAGTTTGGCGTACTGTCGCGTCGTGTTGCCGATGTCGGCGCGCTTGGCGTCCAAGAGGATAGGAACGCCCTTCCCCTCGGCGTAGGCGATGGTCTCGCGCAGCGAGCGCCACCCCTCCTCGGACTCGTAGAACGCGGCGTTCGGCTTGTAGACGGCGGCGTGTTCGTGCGTCGCGTCGATGATGCGGCGGTTGAACGCCCACTGCGGCAGCTCCTTCCCCTGCAGGTGTTCGGGGATACGCGACGGGTCGGCGTCCAAGCCCACGGAGACGACGCTGTCGACCGTCGCGATGCGGTCGGCCAAGCGGTCGAAGAAGTTCATTGCAGGCGGGTCGAACGGGGGGAGGCTAAGTGTTGCTCTTCGGCGGTTCACCCGCAGGTAGCCGTTCCGACTACCCCGTGTTCTTCATCCCGGCGGCGATGCCTTTCACCGTCAGGCGGAGCGTCCGCTCCTCTTCGGTGGTTCGGTGCGTCTGCGACAGCAGATGCGTCTGCAGCAGGTTCAGCGGGTCGACGTAGGGGTTGCGGCGGCGGAGGCTCTCGCCGAGCCACTCGCGCTTCAGCAGCGAGTCGCGTTCCGAGACGGAGTGAACCAGTTCGGTCGCGCGGTCGTACTCGTCCTCGATGCGACCGAAGAACTCGGCGCGCAGCGACGCGTCCGCGAGGTTGGCGTACTCCGCGGCGATTTCGAGGTCCGTCCGCGCCAACGAGAGCGCCGCGTTGTCGAGCGTCGTCCGGAAGAACGGCCACTCGTCGTACATCTCCCGGAGCGTCTCCTCGTCGCCGCCGTCGTCGAGGTAGGCGTTCAGCCCCGTCGCCAGCGCGTACCAGCCGGGGAGGATGCAGCGCGACTGCGTCCACGAGAACACCCACGGGATGGCGCGGAGGTCCTCGACGGTGCGCTCGCCCGACCGGGAGGCGGGACGAGAGCCGAGGTTCAGTTCCTCGATGACCGTGATGGGCGTCGCCTGCTCGAAGTAGGAGACGAATCCGTCGGTCTCCAACAGGTCGCGGTACTCCTCGCGGGCGGCGGTGGACATCGTATCCATCGCGTCGGCCCACTCGTCGGGGACGTGTTCTTTCGGTTGCTGCAGCGCCTCGTAACGCGACCGAATCTGAGCGTCGAGCATCTGTTCGAGGTTGCGCTCGGCGATGCGCGGGTTCGCGTACTTCTCGGCGATGGCCTCGCCCTGTTCGGTGAACTTGATCTGCCCCGACACCGTCTCGTTCGGCAGCGCCAGCATCGCCTGGTTCATCGGGCCGCCGCCGCGGGAGATGGAGCCGCCGCGGCCGTGGAACAGCCGCATCTCGACGTCGTGCTCGTCGGTGATTTCGGCGAGGCGGCGCTGGTTCTTGTAGAGGTCCCAGTTCGCCGCGAGGAAGCCGTTCTCCTTGTTCGAGTCGGAGTAACCGAGCATGATCTCCTGGAGGCCGTTTCTGGCGGCCAACGCCTGCGAGTAGGCCTCGTTCTCGAACAGCGTGCCCATGATGCGGCGCGCGCCGTTGAGCGCGTACTCGGTCTCCAGAAGCGGAACGATGTCGATGCCGCAGTGGTCGGGGAGCGAGACGACGCCGGCCTGGTCGGCCAGGAACAGCACTTCGAGGACGTGACTCGGTTCGTCGGTCATCGAGATGGCGTAGGTGTCGATGGCGCTGGCGCCGTACTCGTGCTGCCAGTCGCCGAGTTTGCGGAAGCGGCGGAGCACCCGCCTCGTCCCGTCGGAGAACTGTTCGAGGTCGTCGAGGTCCAGCACCGGCTGTTCCTGCAGGACGGCCTCGGTGAGCAATTCGACGCGCTCGTCTTCGTCCATCGAGCGGTACTCGATGCCCTCGACCGCCAGCGCCTCCGCGATGGCGCTCGTGTGTTTCTCGCGGTGGTCGCGCAGGTCGAGACTCGCCAGGCTGAAGCCGAACGTGTCGACCTGTCGCACCAGCGGTTCGACGTACGCGGAGACGACGCGCTCGGCCCCGTTCAGTTTCAGACTCTGCGCGATGACGTCGAGGTCGGCGGCGAGTTCGGCCGCGTCGTCGTAGCCGTCGGGCCGGACGTCCTCGACGCGTTCGAGGCGCTCGCGCATCAGTTTCAGTTTCTGGCGGTACGGCTCGTCGGGGTAGCGCGTCGTCGCCTCCTCGGCCGTCGCCGGCAGTCGCTCGCGGTCGGCCTCCAGCGACTGCTCGAACGCCGGTCCCACGTCGATGCGGCTCCCGTCCTGGCTGAGCACACCGGAGAGCCGCTTGAGCGCGTTGCGGTAGCGGTCGAGGACGACCGAGCGCTGGCGTTCGAGCGTCTCCTCGGTCACGTCGACGGTGACGTACGGGTTGCCGTCGCGGTCGCTACCGGCCCACGAGCGGAACTCGAACAGTTTCGGCACTCGTACCTCGTCGCCGTACGCCTCCGAGACGATATCTTCGAGTTCGCTGTACACCTCGCCGGTCACGTCGAACAGCGTGTTCTCGAGGTACCACTGGACGTTCCGGGCCTCGTCCGTCGGTTCCGGGCGGCGGTTGCGGACCTGCGCCGTCTGCCAGAGGCTCGTCACCTCCGCGTCGACCTCGTGCCACGTCTGTTCCCGTTCCTGGTCGGTGAGGCGGCGCTCGTCCAGCGTCTCCAAGTCGGCCGCGATGGAGCGGAGTTTCGACTTCACCGTCTTTCGGCGGGCCTCGGTCGGGTGGGCCGTGAACGTCGGTTCGACGAGCACGTCGTCGAGGACCCGTTGAACCGTGTCGGGGTCGGCGTCGTCTTCGACGAGGGCGGCGACGGTGTCGACGAGGCTGTCGTCGAGCGTCCCGTCCTGCGACCCGCGTCTGACCGCGCGGACGCGTTCGCGCTCCTCGGCGAGGTTGATGAGTTCGAAGTACGTCGTGAACGCGCGAGCGACGACGCTCTCGTCGCCTGAACGGAGTCTACCGAGCACGTCGTACAGTTCCTGTCTCGACTCGACGTCGCCCTTCCGGTAGCCGATCGCGTTCGTCCGAAGCTCTTCGACCGTCTCGAACGCCTCGGTCGACGTCTGAGCCTCCAGTACGTCCCCGAGCAACGCGCCGAGTTCGCGGACGTCCTGGCGAACCGTCCGGTTGTGCAGGTTCATGCGTACGTGTACGAGTGGCACAGGGTAAAAGTCCGCGACAATCGCCGAAAAATTGCCTCGGAATCGAGTACTATCTTCCATGGTATTCTGTGTTCGTCGCCGAAACGAAGAGAGGGGGAAGAGACGAGAAACGCAACGAGTGATGTCTGACGACGTCGCGGGTCGGTCCGAGTCGGCGACGACGGCCGCTGCCCCCGCTCACTTCGTCAGTCTTTTTATCGGTCACCCTAAGGGGTAGATATGAGCGAAAGCGACAAGTATCCCGCTGAATCCGGGCGGCGTCGGTTCGTGAAAGGCGTCGTCGGCGGCGCTACTCTCGCGGGCGTCGGGGTCCTCGGGACCACGAGCATCAACGCCGCGACCAACGCCTCGGGTGCGGGTGGCGGTTCGACGCAGGCGTACGCCATCGAGAACGTCGCCGGACCGGCACCGCGCGGGATGCCGCAGATCCCCATCGAAATCGACGACGAGGGTTACATCAAGGGCGTCTGGCCCGAGGTGAAGACCGTCGAACAGAACGGCGTCGAAGTGGAGATCGCCGAGATGCAGCTGGGCGGTACCACGTACACCTCCGAGTGGTTCCAGTACTGCGGCGTCGAGTCGTACGAAGGCCTCAGCCCCTCCTACGAGAGCGACAACTACTTCCTGTCGGGCTCCGCGCCGCCGTACGCCTGGCAGCAAGAGGCGAAGTCCGAGGGCGACCGAATCAACATCAGCGACCTCGACGACTACGAGACGTGGGGCAACGGTATCGGACAGGAAGGTGTCGGTAAGCCGGCCTCCGGTACGTGGCGCTCCGAGGACACCGAAGACGTCATCCCCGTCCAGATGGTTCGGAGCACGCGCATCGAGGAAGCCGCCCAGAACAACCAGTGGCTCCAGGCGAGCACCTCCCAGGGCGTCATCGCGTGGCTCAACAAGTGTACGCACTTCTGCTGCGTCCCCGGCTACAAGACGACGGGGTCGTCGGCGACGTTCGGCGGTGCCAACGGCGTGTACTGTCAGTGCCACCAGTCGGTGTACGACCCGTTCAGCGTCGTCCAGACGCTGTTCGTCGCCCGACCGCGCCCCGAGTAATCGACGCCGAATCCCTTTACGCCTTCTACGCTCTCTACGCTCCCTTCTCTCCGTTCTCTCGAAGCTCTGTAGACGACACTTCGAGGCGAACAGACGGCGCGGCGTTCACACTCTCGAGCGGACGCGCCGTCGACTCACTTCGGCTCGCTTCCGACCGTCGTCGAGTCACGCCGCGAGGTGGTCGTCTCCTCGGGGATACCCGTCAGCCGCCGCTGACCGGCGGAAACAGCGCGAGCTCGTCGCCGTCGGCGACGGGTGTGTCGAGCCCCTCTCCGGTGAAGACGTTCTCGCCGTTTCGGAGGACGTTGATGTGGTCGCGCACCTCGCCGTCGTCGAGGACGCGCGATTCGAGCGCCGGGCGCGACGAGAGCAGTACGTCGAGCGCGTCGCCGACGGTGTCGCAGTCGGCGTTGAGCGAAACGGTCCGCGTGCCGGCCGTCTCCGCGAGGTCTGCGAAAAGCTTCCACTGCATGCGCGCTACTCGCCGCGCAGTCGACATGAGGGTTGCGGGCCTGCGCCGTCGCCGCTCGTAGTCGGGCGTCGCCGTTGTCGGGCGTCGCTCGTTGTCGGGCGTCGCTCGTTGTCGGTCGTCGCTCGTTGTCGGTCGCTGTTCGTAGTCGGCCGCCGTCGCGGTCAGTCGTCGCTCGCGGTGCCCGCGGTCGCGCCGACGGTCCGTTCGAGGCGGCGGAGTTCGTCCGGGCGGGCGATGACGTACAGCGTGTCACCGGCGGACAGTCGCCGCGAGCGCGCCGGTATCGCCTCCACCGGGCCGCTCTGCGGCCGGACGGCGACGACCGTCGTGGCGAGGTCGCCGACCGTGGCGTGCGCGCCGGAGTCGGTCTCGGCGACGGAGACGACGCCCATCGTCTCCTCGACCGTCCGAAGCAGCGCCGCGAACTGGCGTTCGACTCCTGGGTCGACCGGGAGCGTGACGAGTCGGTACGACTGCGTCGCGTCGAGACGGTCGACGTCCGTCTCGTCGACGGCGAGCGTCGCCACCTCGTCGGTCGTCGCGCGGAGCTCGCCGGTGAGCACCCGCGCCGGGCCGTCGTCGTCGGCGTGCCACACCTGCACCGTGTCGCCGGGACTCGCGTCGAGCGACGGGTCGCCGCGGACCGCGACGGCGACGCCGCCGGGCGCGAGCGTCGGTCCGATGCCGGCGAGGCGACTGCCGACGGCGAGATACTCGACGTCGCCGTCCTCCGTGAGGTCGACGTCGACGTGGCCGACGCCGTAGTCCTCGCGGAGACGGGCGACGAGTCGCTCGCGGAGTTCGGCGACGGTGAGCCGCCGGGGGAACAGCAGCGTCTTGCCGGCGAGCGACTCCTTCGTCGCGTCGGCGACGGGGTCGTACTCGTCCATATCCTGGATCTCTTCGGGCAGCGTCACGGAGATGACGCGACCGACGGAGCGGACGACTCGGCCGACGTCGCCCTCGAGTTCGCGGGCCCCGGAGAACGCGGACGTGTTCGCCGCGAGCGTGTCGCCGAGTTGCGCGCCGACGGGAGCCGCGACCGTGGCGGCCGCGAGCGCCCCGAGGTTGAACAGCACGTTGCCGGGGAGAAACAGGTCGTCGCTCCCGCTGCCGAGCGCGATATCGCTCAGTTTGGCCGTGTTGAGGTAGAGCACGACGGCCGAGAGACCGACGAGGACGGTGAGCCCCCGCGGCGGGCGCTCGCGGAAGTACCAACGGTAGCCGAACGCTCCGGCCGCGGCGACGGCGGCGGCGGCGAAGGCGAGTCCGAGAATGTAGAACGCGTCGCCGAGGAAACCGGTCTCGGAACCGAGGGGTCCGTCGGGCGTCCCGGCGAGTTGGAGGAGCGTCAGCGCGGCGGCCGCCGGAGACGCAACGCCCGTCACGCGACCACCTCCTTGAACGACGCCAGCGCGGCGGGCGACCCGACGACGAACAGTTCGTCGCCCGCCGCCAGGTGGGTGTCACCGCGCGGAGCGAAGCGCCACTGGTCGCGACGGACCGCGAGGACGGCGACGTCGTAGGTGTCGCGGACGCCCGCGTCGCCGAGCGTCGTCCCGTCGAGCACGCTGTCGGCGCGAACCGACAGCCGCTGGATGCGCCGACCCGCCCGGCGCAGCAGCGTCGTCAGCTCGAACTCGCGTCTGGTGCCGCGCGAGCGAACGACCGCCTGCGACACGTCCGTCGACAGCAACACCTCCGCGTCGGGGCGGTCGACGGCGACCGTCAGGCGGCCCTCGCCGCCGGCGGCGACGGGGGCCGCGGGGGCGACCGTCGTTTTTTCCTCGCCGTCGCCCTCACCCTCGTCGTCGGACTCGGCGTCGGCGGCGGCGTCGGGCGTCGGCGGACTCGACGTCGACGTTTCCCCGGTCCTCACCGAGACGACCGTTCCGTCGACGTTTCCGTCGGCCGTCCGGAGCGTCACCGACTCCCCGCGGGCGACGCCCGTCGGCACGAGCGTCTCGACGGAGACGGCGCGTTCGCCCGGCGAGAGACGCTTCGAGAGACCGCCGACCGGCGGCGCGGCCGCGAGCGTCGCGCGGGCCTGCTCGTCGAGCGACACCGCCACCTCCGCGAGATCGTAGTCGGTCCGGAGTCGTTCGGCGAGTCGCGTTTCGAGTTCCGAGACGGGGACGTCCGCCGGGAACTCCCACTCGTCGTCTCGGAGTTCCGTGCGGAGCGCGGGCGAGAGCGGCGGGTAGCCCTCGATGTCGTCGACCTCGCCGGCGACGGTCACCGTCACCCGGCGGCGGCCGCCGACGAACTCGACCACGTCGCCCGAGAGCGTCCGCTCGCGGAGCGATTTGAACGTGATGCGCTTCGGGAGCGTGCTCCCGAGTTTGTCGCCCTGCGCGTGCGCGTACAGCGACAGCATCAGCACGACGAGGATAGCGATCGTGAGCGCGACGCCGTGCTGTCCTTCGGTGAGGCTGTCGTCGGCCAGCGCCAGCAGACCGCCGTTGGCCCCGGCGATAGCGAGCGCGAAGGCGACGACACCGAACCCGGGGATGGAGACGCCGGTGAAGTACTTGAAGACGAAGCCGAGGCCCGCGGAGACCAGCGCGGGGATGATCCCCGTGAGCACGCCGAGGTAGAGGCCCCGGAGCACCTCCACCGGTATCGACTGCACCATAGCCTCGCCACAGGCGGACCGGATAAACCTCTACCGAACCTGTACGTCGGGGGAGGCTGTCCCGCTCCGGCGCACTTCGGGCGAATTTATGTGTCGTTGCCGACGAAGGCGGTCGTATGGAGGTGAATCGGGAGCGACTCGGGGCGCGGCTCGCCGTCGTGCTCACGTTCGCGGCGGCGATGCTGTCGATTATCACCGGCGTCGCCGGGTTCGGCATCCTCGGTCTCGACGTGCCGGGAGTCGACGGCCCGCTCGCGGCGTACGTCCCGGCGTTCGTCCAACAGGCGGCCGCGTTCACCGGCGCGTTCACCGGCTTCCTCCTGTTGACGAGCGTGTTCGCGCTCCGCAACGGCCGCCGCATCGGATGGTACACCGCGGTTCTCCTGCTCCCGCTCTCGGCCGCACAGGGGCTGTTGCAGTCGAGTCCGCTCGCGTACCCGCTCGTCGTCCTCTCGCTTCTGGCGCTGCTCGTGGTGCTGGCGAACCACCGGCACTTCGAAAAGCCCACCGAGCTGACGACGACGCAGCAGGCGGCGCTGGCGGCTATCGCCCTCGCGCAACTGTACGGCACTGTCGGTACGTACGCCCTCCGAGACGAGTTCGGAAGCGTCGACACCATCGTCGACGCGTTCTACTTCACGCTCGTCACCGCCAGCACCGTCGGATACGGCGACGTGACCCCGGCGAGCCAGGCCGGGAAACTGTTCGTCATCTCGGTGCTCCTCACCGGAACGGCGAGTTTCGCCGTCGCCCTCGGGGCGCTTTTGACGCCAGCCATCGAAGCTCGATTCGCCAGAGCCCTCGGACGCATGACAGACACACAGCTCTCACTCCTCGAAGACCACGTTCTCGTTCTCGGTTACGGGGACCTGACGGAACCGATTATCGAAGAACTGCAGGGAAGATGCGAGTTCCTCGTCGTGACGCCCGACCCCGCCCGCGCACAGGAACTCACGGAGCGCGACGTCCCCGTCCTCACCGCCGACCCGAGCGACGAGGAACCGCTGGTCAAAGCGGGCGTCGCCGACGCGCGCGCCGTCGTCGTCGCGACGAACGACGACGCCCAGGACGCGCTCTCGATTCTCACCGCCCGGCAGATGAACCCCGACGTGACCATCGTCGCGGCCGCCGCCCAGCGCCGAAACATCCCGAAACTGAAGCGAGCGGGTGCGGACACGGTCATCAGCCCCGCCGCGCTCGGCGGCCACCTGTTGGCGGCCTCCGCGCTCGGCGACGAAGGAGCGGAGGACGTCGCCGACAGCGTACTCCACGACCGCTCGGTCGAACCCTGACAACGACAGGCTCGGTTGAACCCTGACAGCGACAGGCTCGGTTGAACCCTGACAGCGACAGGCTCGGTTGAACCCTGACAGCGACAGGCTCGGTTGAACCCTGACAGCGACAGGCTCGGTTGAATCCTGACAGCGAAGACTCAGTCGAACCCTGACAGCGAAGACTCAGTCGAACCCTGACAGCGACAGACTCGACGGACCGAGCGTCCTCAGGCGTCGGCCACCGTCGTTTCGGGGAGCGATTCGAAGTCGTGCGGATCGACAGTCACGTGTACAGCGAGACGACTGCGTCGAGCGTGAGACCGATGGCCCGTTCGACGTTGTTCTTCGCCTTCTCGGGGAGTTCCTCGTCGGAGTCCGCGCCCTTCTGCGTGCCCTTCACGAGGTTGCCGTCGACGGTGCAGATCGCGCCGGCGCGCATCCCCTTGCGGCGCGCGAGCGAAAAGACGGTGGCCGCCTCCATCTCGATAGCGAGGAGGTTCGCCGCGTTCCACTCTTCGACGTACTCGTCGGACTCGTTGTAGAACGCGTCGTCGGAGACGATGGGACCGACGTGGACGTCCTCGCCGTTCGCCTCGGCCGAGTCGACGAGCGCCGTCAGAATCTCGTAGTCGGGCACCGCCGGGTACACCGCCGACTCGTAGCGTTTCGAGGTTCCTTCCTCTTTGGCCGCGCCCGTCGCGACTATCATGTCGCCGATTTCGATGTCCTCCTGTAGCGCGCCGATGGTGCCGACGCGAATCACGGTGTCGACGCCGACGCGCGACAGTTCCTCGACGGCGATGGCGGCGGAGGGACAGCCGATACCGGTCGAACAAATTGTCAGGGGGACGCCGTCGTACTCGGCGTTGACGATCTTGTACTCGCGGTTCTGCGAGACCTCTTCGACGTTCTCGCACTGCTTCGCGATTCGGTCGACGCGGCCCGGGTCACCGGGGACGAGCGCGATGTCGTGTACGTCTCCCTCCTCGACGAGCAGGTGCGGCTGTTTTGCCATATCCGAGGGTCACGGGTAATCGGGAAAAACTGATTGGTCTCCGGTGTCGCCCGCCCGAACTCAGGCGTACCGCTGCAGCAGTTCGCGTTCCTCGGCGATGAGTTCGCTCACGCCGTGGGTCATGATGGCCTCGCCGAGCGCCGTCACCACGTAGTACGAGTAGAGGCCGTCCGTTCCGCGCTCGCGGCGCTTCCGGTTCGCCACCAGCCCCACGTCGACGAGTTTGTCGAGGTGGTAGTGGAGGCGATTGGAGGGGCTGTCGAGTTTCTCCGACAGTTCGCTCGCGCTCAGCTCGCCCTCGCGGAGCAGTTCGGCGAGCACGCGGTAGCGCGTCTCCTCGCCGATGGCGCGTTGCATGGCGAGGTACTCGCTCAGCGTGAGGACGCCGTCCTCGGGGAGTTCGGGGATGTTGGGGAGTTCGGCTTTGGACATGGCGACCACTTACTGTCTCTACGTAGCGCTTAGTGACACATAACACTTCTTGAGTCAACGTCTCCTGAAACAGCCGCTATTTTTATACCCTATCCCCGAGAATCGCCGTCAACGATGCGCGACCGCCTCCTCGACACCCTCCCGCCGACGAAATATCGACGGTTCCTCGTCTACATCATGGGCCCGTACAAGGCTCACCGCGGGGAGAACGCCGAGATGTTCGCCTTCCTCGAACTGCTGCGCGACGACCTGCGGGACGTCGGATTCAACGCGTTCCTCGCCACCGACGTCGGCATCGACTTGGACGAGATGGACGCCGGGACGCAGTCGCTTCGGTTCGCCCGCGCGAGCAACGCCGTCGTCTTCGTCGTTCCCGGCGACGGGCAGAATCTCGGTGTCGGTATCGAAGTCGGGGCGGTGTTAGAGGACATGTCCGACCACGCGCGCGAGCGGGTGCTGTTCGTCCACGAGGCGGGCGTCAGAAGCGCGATGATTCGCGCCGTCGCCGACCGGTGGGACGCGACGGTCCGGTCGTACGACGACGAGGCGGACCTCGTCGACGGGATTCGACTGTTCGCCCGCGACGTGATGCGCCGGGAGGGCGACGGAGGGCTGCCGTTCCCGCCCGAGGAGTGAGCGTCGGGGGGGCGGACATTCGGAGGCGAGCGTCGAGAGGCGAGCGTCACGCGAACGCCTGTAGAAACGGCGCGACGACGGCCAGCGCCGCGCCGAAGACGAGCGAGGAGCGGAGCCACTGGCCGCGAACCGCCGTCGACTGCTCCTCGTAGATGCGACCGCCCGCTCGCGGGAGGACGACGTGCGCGAAGAGGCCGTAGATGAACCCGACGACGACGCCCACGGCGACCAGATGCGAGAGGAGGTCGACGCCGCCGAGCGACCACACGGGAGGGACGACCGACTCGCCGACTATCAACGCGAACGCGTAGAGCACGCCCGCGAGCATCCCCGCGCCGTGGTGGACGACGGTCGCGTCGCGGAGACTCACCTCGTCGGGCGTCGTTCGACGCAGCACCGAGGCGGCGACGTAGGCGGGCGTAAAGCCGCCCTCCTGTCGACCCATCGGCACACCCATGACGACGGCCGCGACGAAACCCGCCAGCGCACCCAGCACGAGGCGAACCAGCGACGCGGCGCTCTGCGCCGCCGCCGTGTCGAGGGCGATGTCGACGAACATTACCCCGGAAAAGTCCGTGCAGTCGTATAAACGTGCGGGAGACTATCGACGCGTCTGACAGGTGTTCGACGGCGTCTCAGTCGTCGAGCAGTCGGCCGACCGTCCCCCAGTCGAGCGCCGTGCGCGCGCCCGACGACGAGGCGGCGAGCGCGCCGCAGGCGTTGGCGACGGCGAGCGCTCGGTCGTAGCCGTCGCCGTCGAGGCGGCTCGCCAGAAAGCCGGCGGCGAACGCATCGCCCGCGCCGGTCGTATCGACGGTGTCGACGGCGAACCCCGGATGGGTGTACGTCTCCGTCGGGGTGCGAACCTCCGCGCCGCGCGGACCGTGTTTCAACACGAGCGTCCGACCGTTCGGCGAGAGGTCGGCGTCGAGCGCCGCCGCCGCCTCGCGGTCGTTGAGGAACACGATGTCGGCTCCGTCGAGCGCGCCCTCGAAGCCGCGGTCGCCGACGCGTCGGCCCGGGTCGAAACTGACCGGCACGCCGACCGAGTGGGCTCGGTCGACCAGCGTCGCGGCCGTCTCGGGGTCGTGGCTCGTCAGGTGGAGGTGGTCGGCCGCGGCGAGTCGCTCCGGCGCGAGGTCAGTCGCCGAAAACGCCTCGTTGACTCCGTCGCGGCCGAGCACCATCACTCGACCGTCGGCGGCGACGACGAGATACTTCACCGCGGTCGGCCCCTCGGTTCGCACCAGCGTCTCGCAGTCGACGCCCGCGTCGGCGAGCTCCGCCTCGACCTCCGCTCCGTGGCCGTCGTCGCCGACGCTCCCGAAGATGTCGGTCGCCACGCCCAGACCGGCGAGGCCGCCGGCGACGTTCGCGGCGCTGCCGCCGCCCGCGCCGGACTGTGCCTCGATAGCCGCTTCGCCGTCCGGTTCGGGGAGCTGGTCGACGCGGAGCGTCACGTCCCAGTTGACGTGACCGGCGCAGATGACGCGGGGCATGAGACGACTCTCGGTCGGCGGCGAGAAAAAGCCACCCGACGCGGTCGTCCGTCGGCGACAGAAGTGGGCGAAGACGACGAGAAGTCGACGGGTCAGGCGACGGCGAAGAGGACGAGGTTGTGGACCCCTGGCCCGAGACCGACGGCCGCGACGAGCGTCAGGAGCAGAAAGCCCTCGCCGGGTTCGTCGCGGACGTAGTCGGCCATGAGCGAGACGACGACGCCGGCCAGGAGGAGTTTGACGACGACGAACAGCCACCCCGAGCCGATGAGCTCGGCGGTCGGCAACTCGGCGGCGAACTCGAAGATGAGCCGCGACAGCGGCGTCCGCTCGCCGAACGAGAGCACGTCGAGGCCGACGGCCGTCGAGACGCCGTCGAGCGTGTGGCCGAACACCGCGAGCGCGCCGGCCCACCGAGTGACGGCCGTCTCCGGCCGGACGGTTTTCAGTCCGAACCACACGGCTGCACCGAGGGCGAGCGAGACCGCGAGCGCGACAATCGACCAGAAGGGCTGAAACGACCCCGACGAGAGCGCCGCCGCGACGGGTAGCCCCACTGCCGGAACCGCGGCGACGACTCCCGACGCGGCCAGCGTCGTGGGGACTGCTACGTCGGCCGCGTCGGCGACGACCCAGACGCCGCCGGCGACGACGGCGACCGAGAGGTAGACGGAGGGCGTCCCCATCAGCGGTTCGGTTACGGGCGGAAGAACCCCGAGCGCGTAGGCGACGTGGAGCGCCGACCCGGTGACCATCCACGGAGCGAGCGCGAGCACGTGGCGGTCGGTGAACGCGGGTCGGCGGCGGTACAGCGCGTAGCCGACAGCGGCGAGACCGACGACGAGCGCGAGGAGGTACGGCAGCGGCGGCAGCGCGAACCCCTCGGGCAACACCTGCATGGGGCGAGGAGTGTGGGGCCGCCGTGAAAGCCTTACCGAACGCAGACGGCCGCGCCGGGGGGTGGGCTTCGACGACTGCGCGCCGGTCTCCGGCGGGATTTTAACGCCCGCCGTCGTGGGACGGCCATGGAGCGCAGCGAACTCGCCGCCCGCATCGACCACACCGTTCTCGGCCCGGAGACGAGGCTCGACGACGTCGAGCGCGTTCTCGACGAGGCCGCCGAGTACGGGATGAACGTCTGCATCCCGCCCTGCTACGTCGCCGAGGCCGCCGAGTACGCCCCGGACGTGACGCTGGCGACGGTCGTCGGCTTCCCGCACGGGCAGCACTCGACGGAGACGAAACGCGTCGAGGCCGTCGACGCCTGGGAGCAGGGGGCCGACGAGTTGGACATGGTAATCAACGTCGGCCGCTTGAAAGCGGGCGACGACGACGCCGTCGAAGCCGACGTCGCCGAAGTCGTCGCCGCGGTGCCGATACCGGTGAAGGTCATCATCGAGACGGCGCTTCTGACCGACGAGGAGAAACACCGCGCCTGCGAGACGGCGAAGGAGGCGGACGCCGCGTTCGTGAAGACCTCGACCGGGTTCGCCGAGGGCGGCGCGACGGTCGAGGACGTCGAACTGATGGCCGAGTACCTGCCGGTGAAGGCCAGCGGCGGGGTCGGCAGTTACGACGAGGCGATGGCGATGTTCGAAGCCGGAGCCGAGCGCATCGGTGCATCGAGCGGTACGGCGATTCTCGACGGCGCACCGGAGTGAGAATGGAGGGAGAGTTCCAACTTGACGAGGTCGACCGCCGAGTCATCCACGCGCTGATGGCGGACGCACGTAACACCTCCGCGCCCGCAATCGCCGAGGGACTGGGCGTCTCCGCGGGGACGATTCGCAACCGAATCGCCCGGTTGGAGGACGCGGGCATCATCAAAGGGTACCACGCGCACGTCGACTTCGAGCGGGCCGACGGACGGCTGACGAACCTCTATCTCTGTAACGCCCCCGTCGCCGAGCGGGAGTCCATCGCCGCGAGGGTCCGAACCGTCCCGGGCGTCGTCCACGTCCGGGAGCTGATGACCGGTCGCCGGAACCTCCACGTGCTCGCGGTGGGCGAGGACATCGCCGACCTCCGACGAGTCGCGCGGGCGCTCTCCAGTCTCGGCATCGAGATCGAGGACGAAGATCTCGTGCAGGCGGACACGTATCTCCCGTACGCGGCGTACGAACCCGAAGGCGACGAACACCGGGGAACGCTCTCGGACTTCGTCAGCCTCACCGGCGGCTCCGAGATCGTCGAAGCGACTATCGGCGAGGGCGCGACCATCGACGGGTTGACGCTCTCGGAGGCGGACGAGCGCGGCCTCTTGAGCGGAAACACCCTCGTCATCTCCGTCGACCGCGGCGACACCGTCGTGACGCCGCGGGGCGACACCGTCCTCCGCGCCGGCGACGAGGTGACGCTCTTTTCCCGCGGTGACGTTCCCGACGAGACGCTCGCCGCGCTCCGGAACACCGAGTAGTTCGGAGACTGGAATCGATCGGCGTCGCTCCGAGACGCTCGTTGCTCGAAACGTTACCTCGCTGAGTGGCGACGCAGAGAGTCACACTTTTGTTCGTGTGTAATTCTAGTGCAGATACTTGCAGAGTAGGACATTTATATATTAGATTTTGCATCAAGCAGATGTGAGTCGATTGAATTATGATTCCTCATTCAGAACGGTGCAGTATGAGCGTTCGAATCGAGGGGACGGGCGGAACTAACGCGGAGTCGCCGGGTCGTCACCCGAAGGAGAGACGCGATGGCTGACGAGGAGTTAGCGAAGGACCTGGGGTTGCTGTCGGCGATGACCATCGGCATCGGGACGATGATCGGGGCGGGCATCTTCGTCCTGCCGGGCGTCGCCGCCCAGGAGGCCGGTCCCATCGTCGTCGTCTCGTTCGTCGTCGGCGGGCTCATCGCGATGGTCAACGCCCTCTCCGTGTCGGAACTCGGCACGGCGATGCCGAAGGCCGGCGGCGGCTACTACTACGTCAACCGCGCGCTCGGCCCGCTGTTCGGCTCTATCGCCGGTCTCGGCGACTGGGTCGGTCTCGCGTTCGCCTCGGCGTTCTACTGTATCGGCTTCGGTCAGTATCTCGCCGAACTCGTCGGCCTGCCCGGGGTCCTCTTCCTCTCGCCGATACAGGTGGGCGCGCTGCTCGCTGGATTCGTCTTCGTCGGCGTCAACTACATCGGCGCGAAGGAGACCGGCGGCATCCAGACCGTCATCGTCTTGCTTCTCCTCGCGATTCTCGGCGCGTTCGCCGTCGCGGGGTGGACGACGTTCGACTACGCGACGCTCGCGGGCGAGGACGGCCTCGCCCCGTTCGGCTTCGGCGCCATCCTCCCCGGCACTGCGTTGGTGTTCGTCTCGTTCTTGGGGTACGCGAAGATCGCGACCGTCGCCGAGGAACTCAAAAACCCCGGTCGAAACCTCCCCATCGCCATCATCGGTAGCGTCGCGCTCGTCACCGTGCTCTACGCCATCCTGGTGACGGTGATGCTCGGCGTCGTCCCGTGGCCGGACCTCAGTCGGGATGCGCCGGTCGCGCAGGCCGCCGAGGTCGCGTTCCCCGGCGGTATCGCCGGCGTCGCGGCGACCGTGATGACGCTCGGAGCGCTGTTGGCGACGGCCTCCAGCGCCAACGCCTCGATTCTCGCGTCAGCGCGCATCAACTTCGCGATGGGTCGCGAGAAGATCGTCACGAACTGGCTCAACGAGATACACCCGAAGTTCGCCACGCCGTACCGCTCGATTCTCGTCACGGGCCTCATCATCGTCGTGTTCATCGCGGCGCTCGGACAGAGGTTGGCGGTGTTGGCGAAGGCGGCGAGCGTGCTCCATCTCATCGTCTACGCGCTGATGAACGTCGCGCTCATCGTCTTCCGCGAGTCCGAGGCTATCGACTACGAACCGGAGTTCCGCGTGCCGTTCTACCCGGTGACGCCGATAGCCGGGGCGTTGCTGTCGCTCGGTCTCGTCGCGTTCATGGACGACATCGAGATCGCGCTCTCGGCGGTGTTCGTCGTCGCCGCGGTCGTCTGGTACTTCGTCTACGCGCGCAGGAAAGTCGAGACGGGGGGACTGCTCAGCCAGTACGTGCTCTCGCGCTCCGAGACGATGCCCGACGCCGCCGTCTCCGCCGCGACGACCGTCCAACCCGACGGCGGCGACTACCGCGTGATGGTGCCGCTTGCGAACCCCCGCACGGAGAAGCATCTCATCGAGTTGGCGAGTCTGATGGCGACGGCGCGCGGCGGAACCGTCGAGGCCATCCACGTCGTCACCGTCCCCGACCAGGTGCCGCTGTCGGCCGGTGCCGAGCGGATTCAGCAGATAGACGCCGAGTCGTCGAAGTTGCTCGCGGCCGCCCGCGAGAGCGCCGAGACGTTCGGCGCGCCGGTCGAGACGCGGACCATCGTCTCGCACCGCTCCGTCGAAGAGGTGTTCGACGCCGCCCGCGACCACCGCGCGGACCTCGTCGTGATGGGGTGGGGCGGGTCGCCGTTCTGGTCGGCCGGCCGCGTCGAGGGAACGTTCGACGAACTCGCCGGGAACCTCCCCTGCGACTTCCTCGTCCTGAAAGACGAGGGGTTCGACCCCTCCGACGTACTGGTCCCGACGGCGGGCGGCGGCGACTCCGACCTCAGCGCCGAGGTCGCGCGCATCCTCCTCGACCGCGGGTCGAACGTGTCGCTGCTCTACGTCGTCGACGGCGAGGGCGAGCGCGAAGCCGGCGAGACGTTCCTCCGCGAGTGGGCCGAAGAGCGCGACCTTGGAGACGCCGAGATTCGCGTCGATTCCTCCGGCGACGTCGAGGGCGCTATCGGCCGCCACTCCGAGGAGATGTCGATGGTCGTCATCGGCGCGACCGAACGCGGCCTGCTCTCGCGGTTGCTGACCGGGTCGCTCGTCTACGACATCGTCGACGAGGTGGAGTGTTCGGTGCTGTTGGCGGAGCGCCCGAGCAAGCGGTCGCTGCGGGAGCGGTTGTTCGGGTCGCGGTCGGACGACGACTGAACGAGACCGGCGTTCGACCGGCCTCAATCGCTCCGTTCCTCGATGGCGTACGCCCGCGAGCTGTCTTCGGTGGTGGTCAGCGCGAAGACAGCGCCGTCGGCGACGGCGAGTCCCTCCTGAACGCCGCCTTCGACGTCGGCGGTCCACCGCTTCGCGCCGAATCGGACGTCGTCGACGCCGACGCCGCCGTCCATCGCGTAGGCGTCCACGCGGTTCTCGCCGCCGACGTAGACCGTGTCGCCCGCGGCGGCGGGTCCCGAGAAGTAGTCGTCGCCCGCCGTCCAGCGCGTCTCGCCCGAGGCGGCGTCGACGGCTGCGAGTCCCGAACCGTCGGTCCCGTAGACGGTTTCGTACGTGACGACGAGCGAACTGTGGGCGCTGACGGCGTCGCTCTCCCAGCGCGGCGCTCCGGCGAGCGCGCCGGAACCGAGTCGTGCGAGCGGGCCGCCGAACCCCCCGGCGAACACGTCCTCGTCCGTGACCGCGAGCGCTTGTACCGCGCCGCCGAGTTTGGTCCGCCAGTAACCGCGCTCTCCGTACGGGTCGAGCGCGTACACCTCGCCGCCTTCGGTGCCGACCGTCAGGACGCCGACCGACGCGACGAAACGGCTTGCGGAGCCGAACAGGCTCCGTCGCCACCGCTCCTCGCCGGTTCCCGTGTCGAACGCGTAGATGGTTTCGTCGCTGTCGCCGACGAAGAACAGCTCTCCGTCGTGGTCGAGCGTCGGTACCGTGCTGGCGGCGGCGTCGGTCTCGACGGACCAGCGTTCCTCGCCCGATTCGGCGTCGACGGCGAACGCTCGGCCGCCACCCGACGCGGTGTAGACGGTTCCGTCGTGAACCGACGGCGAGCGAAGGTAGTGGTCGTCTTCGCCGCCCGCGCGCCACCATTCCTCGCCCGACTCCGCGTCGAGCGCGAGGAGCGTATCCGAGCACGGGACGAATACGGCCCCGTCGGCGACGACGGGGCGACCGGTCGGGAGGCCGGGCAGTTCGGTCGACCACCGCACCGTGGGATTCGAGCGCGGGCCGACCGGGTTCGGGTTGTAACTCGTCCACCCGGCGTCGAAGGCGGGTCGCGGCCAGTTCGTCGGCGCGTCCTCGTCGACCTGCCTCGCACCGGCCGCCGAGTCGCGGTTTCCAGCCGCGAGACAGCCGGCGAGACCGAGCGTTCCGGCCGCCCCGACCGCTGCGAGAAGCTGTCGTCTGGAGGGCATCACCGACCGTGCGTCCGGACTCGTGATATATTTTCGGAAGAACAAGGGCGAGCCGAAAGCGGTCGGCGAACCGAACCACGAACCGCCCCCAATCGTCGCGCTTTTGCCCGCAGACCCGATACAACCCACAAGCGAATGGCCCGGTACCACATCGAAACTTACGGTTGCACGTCGAATCGGGGTGAGAGCCGCCACATCGAGCAGGCGCTGCGCGACGGCGGCCACCACCCCGCCGACGGACCCGAGGAGGCCGACGTGGCCATCCTCAACACCTGCACGGTCGTCGAGAAGACCGAACGCAACATGATTCGCCGGGCGGAGGAGTTGGAGAGAGAGACGGCTGACCTCATCATCACCGGCTGTATGGCGCTCGCGCAGGGCGACGAGTTCCGCGAGGCCGGTATCGACGCCGAGGTGCTCCACTGGGACGACGTGCCGAACGCGGCGATGAACGGCGAGTGTCCGACCGTCACGCCGGACACCCAGCCAGTTCTGGACGGTCAAGTGGGGATTCTCCCCATCGCCCGCGGCTGCATGTCGAACTGCTCGTACTGCATCACGAAGTTCGCCACCGGGCGCATCGACTCGCCGCCCGTCGAGGAGAACGTGGAGAAGGCCCGCGCGCTCGTCCACGCCGGCGCGACGGAGATTCGCGTGACGGGGCAGGACACGGGCGTTTACGGCTGGGACAAAGGCGACCGGAAGTTGGCGGAGCTGCTCGACCGTATCTGCGACATCGAGGGCGAGTTCCGCGTGCGAGTGGGGATGGCGAACCCCGGCGGCGTCCACGGCATCCGCGAGGAACTCGCCGACGTGTTCGCGGAGAACGAGAAGCTGTACAACTTCATTCACCTGCCCGTCCAGTCCGGCAGCGACGACGTACTGGAGGATATGCGCCGTCAGCACCGCGTCGACAAGTTCCTCGACATCGTCGAGACGTTCGACGAGCGACTCGACTACTGGACGCTCTCGACCGACTTCATCGTCGGCTTCCCCACCGAGACCGACCACGACCACGCCCAGAGCATGGCGCTGTTCAGGGAGATTCGCCCGGAGAAAGTGAACATCACGCGCTTCTCGAAGCGCCCCGGCACCGACGCCGCCGACATGAAGGGCCTCGGCGGCACCGTCAAGAAGGAGCGCTCGAAGGCGATGTCCGAACTGAAGATGGACGTCGTCGGCGAGGCGTACGAGGAGATGGTCGGCACTCGACGGGAGGTGCTGGTCGTCGAGGAGGGCGTCGGCGACTCGGTGAAGTGCCGCGACGGCGCGTACCGACAGATCATCGTCCAGAACGCGTCGGAACGCGGCGTCGAACCCGGCGACTTCTTGGAGGTCGAGGTGACGGGTCACCAGACGGTGTACGCGTTCGCAGAGCCGGTGTGACCGGCGCGAAGAAACGACAGGGCAGTTTTCGACGACATATCTCTCATCAAAATACATTTATAGAGACACGAAAGTGGCCATCCTATGCGTCGATTGGTCCTCGTCGTCTGTCTCGCTGTCTTCCTCACAGGCTGTAGCGCGCTCCCGTTCGACAGCCCGCCGCCCAGCGACGACCGCGCTGTTGCCGCCGTCGAGGAAGTAAACGACACGGTCGCGAGCGTCGAGACGTACCGTTTCGATACGAGCCTTCGCGTCTCCGCGTCGGACGGGGAGCAGTCTCGAACTGCAACCGTCGACGGCACCGGTTCGGTCGACCTCGTGTCGAAGCGAATGCACGCAACGTCGGACGTCGAAGGTGAAACGTTCGACTCCTACGTTACGGAGGGCAAGTCCTATCAAGAGTGCTCCGAACCGTGGAGCGGGTACGCCGTCGAGAACGTCTCGGACTCGGGAGACTGGGCGACCGTGACACCGCTTCACCGCCAGTTCGAACTGTTCGAGCGCTCGAACGTCTACTGGCGCGGAAACCGGACCGTCGACGGGAATCGGACCGTCCTCGTCGTCGCCCATCCGAGCGACGACACCGTCGAGTCGCTCGTGGAGCGTCGTCGGACCGAAACCGCCGGACTGGGCGGCAACTCGTTCGACAACGCGACCGCGCGCCTCTGGATAGACCCCGAGACGAACCGCCCGGTCAAATCCGCCCTCCATCTGGAACTCTCTCGACGGGGTGCAACCGCCACCGCGGATATCGCGACCCGATACGCGGGATACGGCGAGTCAGTGACCGTCACCATCCCGTCGGCCGCCTACGAGAACCAGTACCAGCTCGGCTGTCCGGGTTCGTAGACGTCTTCTCCGTCGGCCGGTATCGGGAGAAAGCATTTATCCACGTACGTGACTGTCTGGAGTGACGATGCCCTCCAGACGGACCTTTTTGCGTGCGACGGGACTTTCGGCGCTCGGCGTTGCCGCCGGGTGTACCGCTCCGGCGACCGACGGGAGCGACGGCGCGGACGGTCGTGAGAGCAAGACGCCGACCGAGACCCCGACGCCCGCGCCGAGCGAGACAGCGACCGAGATTCCAGAGAACGAGCCGTTCGTCCTGCCCGAGTCGTCGGTGCGGACCGTCGGTGACGTGCGAATCGCCGTCGCAAATCCCGCCGTCAGAAAGGCGGCGGCCTACGAGTCCATAATGGGTTCCGGCGGCGTGCTCGCTCCCGCCGACCGCCAGTTCGTCGTTGCCGAGGTCCAGCACCGCGACGAAGTGAACCCGAACGCCTCGACGGAACCGCCGTACGACGCCTTCGAACTCGTCGTCGACGGCGAGACGTATCCGACAGTCGAGATCGAGCAGCGAACGACGGGCGCGTACACCACCTCGTTCGCCGACCGGGGCCGGATTCGGTACGACGGGCCGCCGATGCTGAAACCGCGAACGGTCGGCTGGGTCGCTTTCGAGCCACCGTCGCCGCTCGACGCCGACGAAGCCGCTATTCGGTGCCGCCACACTGGCGACACCGCCGGATGGGCGCTGTCGGCGGGTACCGCCTCAGAGCTTGGCCGCCGTGCGCCGACGTTCGAGTTACGCTCGTTCGGCGCCGAACTCGTGAGCGAGGGAGCGAACGTCGAACTCTCGCTCGTCGCCGAGAACACGAGCGACGTCGACGGCGAGTTCCTCGCGGCGGTGTACTGGCCGACGGCCGGTATCGCCGACGACGACGAGTCGACCATCGTCCGCGAAAACGTCGACGCGGGCGGACGCGTCGAGTGGAGCCAACGGTTCAGCACCGAGTACTCCGGCGACGAGAACGGGGAGGTGACGGCGAGCGTCGACGGGATGGTCTCGGCGTCGGAGACGGTGGACCTCGACACCGAAACGACGACCGCGTCGAGCGCGGCGACGGACACCGCGTAACGGCGATTCGCGCAACAGGTCGACTCTGTATCCCGCAACGCTCTTACTCATCGACCTGTTCTCCCAACTGTATGAGCCGCCCCCTCCTCCGCGACGTCCTCCAACCCGTCGCCGTCGTCACGGCGGTGTTTCTCGTCCTCGTGTTAGTGAGCGGCGTGTGGCCCCCGATGGTCGCCATCGAGAGCGGGAGCATGGACCCCCATATGCAGAAAGGCGACATGGTCGTCGTCACCGCCACCGACCGGTTCTCGGGGGGAACCGCCGACGCCGCCGGCGTCGTGACGGCCGACGACGACGGCGACTACCGGCGCTTCGTCGGCGACGGCGACGTGATAATCTACGACGCGCCGAACCGCGAGACGCCGATAATCCACCGCGCGCGCTTCCGCGTCGACGACGGCGAGAACTGGTACGAGCGGGCGAACCGGTCGTACCTCCCCGCCGGTGTCGACAGCTGTGACGACCTTCGGAACTGTCCGGCCCCGCACGACGGCTACGTGACGATGGGCGACGCCAACGGCGTCTACGACCAGGCGAAAGGTATCGCACCCGTCGTCAGAGAGGAGTGGGTCCGCGCGAAGGCCGGCGTTCGGATTCCGTGTCTCGGCTGGCTTCGCCTCGTTGCGGAGGGCTCGGAACCGCTCCGAGAGGTCTCCTGCTGGTGAGCCGCGAAACTCAACCCACCGCAGTTTACTCTTAGCGACTCCGCGTACGCGAGGCTGTGTCGGGGACGGGAGGACGGTCAGCGTCGTCCGTCGACGCCCGTCTCTCCGGCCAGACGGTCGGTCTCGTCGTCTTCTTTCCACTCGCCGAGCTCCTTCGGGTCGACGTGGACGAACACGTCGTCGACCTCCGAGAGCTCCCGTATCGACACGACGATATCCGTCTCGATGTCGTGGGCCTCTCGGACGGTCATGTCGCCTTCGACTTCGATGTGGAGGCTCACGTCGATCTCGGGGCCGACGTAGTGAGCGACCACGTCGTGAGCGCCGCGGACGTCCGGATGCGAGAGCGCGCGGCGGATGATCTCGCTGCGGAGGTTCTCCGGCGGCGCACGCCCGACGAGGTAGTTCACGTTGTCGCGGACGATTTCGTAGCCCGTGTAGCCGATGCCGAGGGAGACGACCGCGGCGGCGGCGGGGTCGAGAATCGGTGCGCCGAGTCGGGTGCCGAGCACGCCGACGAGCGCCGCGCTGGCGGTGAGAATGTCGTTTCGGTTGTCGAGGGCGGCGGCGACGAGCGCCGGAGAGTTCTCTCTCTCGCCGACTCGACCGCAGTACCGGTACAGCGCGTACTTCACGACGGCGCTGGCGACGAGGACGCCGACGGCGGCAAGTCCGACCGTCTCGCCGTAGCTGCCGGTGAGTACCGACTCGACGGCTCGCCACAGCACCGCCGCGCCGGCCGCGAAGATGCCGACGGCGACGAACAGCGAGACGAACGGTTCGATCCGTTCGTGGCCGTGCGGGTGGTCGAAGTCCGGCGGTTGCGTCGTTATGTAGAGGCCGGCGAGGACGACGAAACTGTAGACGGCGTCCGAGAGGCTGTTGACCGCCTCGGACCCGACGGCGAGGCTCCCGGTGGTGTACCACGCCGCCCCCTTCGCCGCGGCGAGCGCGAGGTTCGCCACGAGGACGACCACCCCGACTCGCCTGACGACGGCCTGCCGGTCCATCGGTCGTCGTAGGACACCGCCGCTGAAAGGTGCTTTGGAGTGACGGTCTGTGCCGGTGATTCACTCGGCGTCGGGTGTGCCGCGAGGTGTCGAGAGTCCGAGCGACACTCAGTCGAACCGAACCCGAACCGCGGCGTCGTCGTCCCCGACGGTTGCACCCTCCTGCCGGGAAAAAGCGTCGTGGAGGCGGTCGTACGTGTCGTCGAGCGCTTCGACGAGCACCTTCGTGTCGCCGACGACGGGCATGAAGTTCGTGTCGCCGGACCACCGGGGGACGACGTGGGTGTGGACGTGGTCCTCGATGGAACCGCCGGCGGCGCCGCCGAGGTTGAGCCCGGCGTTGAACGCGTCGGGGCCGATGGCGGTCCGAAGCGCCTCGAACGTCCGTTGCTTGAGCCGGGCGTGGTCGAGCAGGTCCGCGTCGGAGAGGTCGGTGTACTCGCCGGTGTGGCGGTAGGGGATGACCATCGCGTGACCGGGGTTGTACGGGTAGTTGTTCAGGAGGACGAAACAGCGGTCGCTGCGGGCGACGATGCGGTTCTCTCTGTCCGCGTTCTCGTCGGGGAGCGTACAGAACGGACAGCCGTCGCCGCCGTCGCCGTCGCGCTCGACCCACTCGATGCGCCACGGCGCGAACAGTTGGTCCATAGCACAGTCACAGTCGCCAGTCGCTTAGGCGTACCTCACTGCGGCCGCCGCCGAGTGATAGCGCGGACGAACGTGGTCTCGGCGTCGACGTTCGAGAACCTCTCACACGCGTCGACGCACCGTCCAACACCGTCCTACCCCGTCTGACGGCGCTAAACGGTTTGAACGGTTACCCCGTTATGTCCGGTTAAAGTCGCCGCCGTCTTGCGATGAACGGTCGAAATGCTGCGGAACGGAGGTGTGTCTTTATTCGTAAATCGCCCATACTGTTGTCCGAAATGGCGACGAAATCCAGACCCGACGGGGTGACGGAGGCGTGTGACCGCTGCGGGAGGGAGACGACACACGACGTCCGTGTCGAAATTCGAACCGAGAGCAAGAAGCGCGAGAACGCGGAGTTCTCGCGCGAACCGTACCGAATCTCGGTCTGCGGCGTCTGCGGCTCGGAGAAGACACAGCGGATGAACAACGCGTGAGGACGGCGGAGCCTACTGAGCCATTCCCTTCACTTCGGTTCGGGATAGCGAACCAGACAGCGACCGCTGACGGGCGACTCGAACGGGCCGAGTCCAGAACCCCGGACCCCGACGGGCGGCGTCGGTAACGGCGTCGCGTTCTCGTCGGTCGACTGCACGAACGACGCTCGATTCCGCGGCTCTCGACTCAGTCCGTCGTGATCTCGCAGCCGTCCTCGGTGACGATGACCGTGTGTTCGGCCTGGCTGACGAGACAGCCGTCGTCCTCCTTCAGGACGGGGTAGCCGTGGAGGACGTGGTTCTGTTCGAGGCGGCGAATCGCCATGTCCGCGCGCGGCACGTCGAGCCAACGGGCCGCGAAGGGGAGCGTGCGGTAGTTCTCCTTCACGTGGTCGAGCACCTGTCGCGCCTGCCGGTTGCGGACCGAGCGCTCGTTTTCGAGGCTGTAAATCTCCTCTTTCGCGCCTTCGGTCACCTTGCCGCTGCCGTCGGTGGCGAACGGTTCGACGGCGACCACGTCGCCGACTCGGAGTTCGACGCCGCGTTCCGCGCCGCGGTTGGGGATGTTCGGTCCCGTATGGGCGTCCCACTGCTCGACGCCGTGGCCCGAGAGGTTCAAGATAGGCGTGTAGCCGTAGCCGCGGATGACGTCCTCGATCTCCGCGCCGACAGCGCCCGTCTCCGCACCGGGTTCGATGGCGTCGAGCGCGGCAGCGAGCGCCTCCTCGGACGCCTCGACGAGTTCGGGGTTCCCGGTGAGGTCGACGGTGACGGCGGCGTCGGCGATGTAGCCGTCGACGTGGACGCCGACGTCGAGACAGACCATGTCCTCGCCGAACTCCGTGTCGTCGTCGCGGGCGGGCGTCGCGTGCGACGCCTCCTCGTCGACGCTGATGTTGACCGGGAACGCACAGCCCGCGCCGTGTTCTGCGATGCGCGATTCGGCGTACTCGGCGACTTCGAGGTGCGTCACGCCGGGTTCGATCATCTCCGCGGACTCGTCCAACACGGTTCGGAGGATGTCGCCCGCCTCGCGGTACTTTTCGACCGTCTCGTCGTCGAGATGTCCGATGCTCATACCCGCAGGCTTTGACCGACCGACGCAAAGAGGTTGCGGGACGAGGGAGCGGCCGACCCCCGAGTCGGCGGTCGCCCTCGACGACGCGCGAACGGTCAAACAGGTCAGTTTCAAGTCAGTAATTAGAGCTTTTCGCAGAAAACCCCGTGACGGGGCACCGATTGGTTGTCGAGATAAGCACCGCTTGTTGGGTAAAAACAGCCGCTCTGGTTTATTATCGAATCTGTAGTGATTAAAGGCGTGAGTTCAACAACCATACGGACGGCCGTCGCGTTAGTGACCGCGCTTCTGCTCGTAACAGCAGGCGTTCAACCCGCGATGGGTGGTGCGGCGACGACGGCAGACGAGGAGGTAACGTTCACCGACGTATCGGTGAGTGAGCTACAAGTCGAGGGCGGGACCGTCGAGAACGTCACGGTCGAGCGGTTGGTTGTCCAAGAAGTGGAGATCGGTGACCAGGGTACCGTCGAACAGGGCGTCTTCGAGGACGTCTCGTTCGACAGTATCGAGGTCAGCGGCGTCTCCATGGAGGACATCGAAGTTCAGGACGACGACGTGAACGAGGCCCAGGCACGCGGCTACCTCGACTCGAACGAGCAGGTTAGCCAGGTCGTCGTCGGGACGCTCCGCGTCGACACGCTCTCTGTCGGCGAAGTGAACGTCGAGGAAGACCAGACGGGGCTGCTCTCCGGCGACTCCAACGAGAGCGACTCGATGGGTGACTCCAGCGAGAGCGACTCAATGGCGAACGAGAGCGAATCGAGTCAGGCCGGCGACTCCAACGGGACGACGGTCCTCGTGCGCGAGGTCAACGTCGACGAGATGGAAGTCGACTCGCTGACCATCCAGACGCTCCAGCAGTCGACGCCGATGCCGTCGGCGTTCGACGACACGGAGGGTGCGGAGAACTTCTCGCTCGGTGAGAACACCGACGAGGCGCTGCAGGCCATCGACCAAGCGGAGACGGCGATCGACGACAACCGAGAGCAGCTCACCGACGAGCAGTACGTCCAGCTGAAGTCGGGGCTCGCCAACGTTCGCGCGGCGGTCGAAGACGGTGAGGTGACCGAGGAGGAATCCCAGGAGCTCACCGAGTCGGCCGAGAGCATCCGCTCGACGGTCAACGAGTCCGACGTCTCGGACGAACAGATTCAGGGCGCAGTCGAGAGACTGCCCGAAGACGCCCGACAGGTCGGCTCCGGTACCGGTGACATGGTCGTCATCGACGCCGTCGACGTCGGCACCGTGGAAGTCGAGGAGATGACGACCGGTACCACGTCGGTCCGCGTCGCCTCCGACTGGAACAGTCTCGCCGTCACCGGGGTCGAAGGACCGTCCGAGATTTCGGCCGACGAGACGTACAACGTCACCGTGACGGTGCTGAACCCGACCGACGAGACGACCGCAGACACGGTCACCTACCGCGCCGGTCTCGGTGCACCGACCAGTGAACTGGTCGTGCTCGAACCCGGCGAGACCCAGCAGGTAGAACTCGAAGTTCGCGGCCCGAGTCAGACCGCACTCGAACGGACGAACTCGCCGCAGCACATCGCCACCACGTCGAAGACTACCTACACCGTCCCCGTGAGCGCCAACGACACCGCGCCCGGTAACTCCGGTGACGCTGGCAACGGGAACGGTAACGACAGCGGAAACAGCAGCGACAGCTAACTGACGCCCTTCCGTCTCTTCGAGACGGGATTCCTTTTTGACGCCGATTCGTCCGGACAGCGACGCGAACGCGCGCAGTGATGCTGCGACTCTCGCCGCGACGACTATCGCGTCGAGACGCTCGTCTGCATCCCGTCGGTGTTGAACGCGCTTCCGGCGCCGTCGTCGTCGAGGACGATGAGACCCGCCTCCGAGCCGGTGAGTTCGCCGAACTCCGCCATCGCGCGGTCGGCCGCTGCCTGCGCGTCCATCCCGTCTTCGAGGTGGCGCACCGCCCGCCGCGAGAGCGTCGCTTTGGCGATATCTTCGCCCGCGCCGGTCGCGCTCGCGCCGCCGGCGGGCGCACAGTAGAATCCGGACCCGAGCTGCGGCACGTCGCCGACCCGTCCGGCGAGCGCGAACCAGCGTCCGCCGGTCGACGTCGCGGCGGCGAACGTCTCGCCGTCGCCGGCGACGGCCCCCACGGTGTCGTGACCGCCGAACCGCTCGCGGAGCCACTGGAGGTGCTCGCTGGGGCTTCCGTCGGGCGCATCGCTGTCGGCCCAGCGCTCGCGGCTCTCCTCGGTGAACAGGTCGACGCCCGTCTCGACGCCGTAGTCGGCGGCGAGGTCGACGGCGTGGTCACCGACGACGAAGACGTGCGGCGTCTCCTCGGCGACGACGCGAGCGGCGGAGACGGCGTGTTCGACGCCCGGCATGCTCGCCACCGCGCCCGCCTCGCGGTCGCTCGTCATCACGCCTGCGTCGGTTCGAACGACGCCGTCGGACTGGACCGCGCCGCCGACGCCGGCGTTGAACCGCTCGTTCGATTCGAGAACCTTCACCGCTTCCTCGACGGCATCCAACGGCGTCGACTGCGTTGCGCCGGTTTCGGCCGCTCTGTCGAGCGTCGCCTGCCGAAGGTCGGGTTCGTCGGGAGTGCCACCCGCGCCGCCGTGTACGATGACGTGCATGCCGGCGGGTGCACGCTCTGTACCTAAAAACGCGAGTAAACCGGCCAGCGAGGCATGTGACGCGCTCGGCGGGCGAGAGCGTGAAAAAATTGCGCGGTCGAGGGGGAGCCGGTTCGTCTTCAGTCGTCGTCGGAGCTCACCGTACCGTCGCTGAAGCCCGGCGAGCCGCGACTGGCGCGTCCGGCCCAGTTGCCGATGTTGTCGGCGACCCAGCCGCGCGCGCCGAAGCCGAGCGCGAGGCCGACGCCGATGGCGATGGCCGCACCCAGTCCGTAGGCGACGGCCTGCGCGACGATGTACAGCACGCGGACGCTGAAGCCCATCGTGTCGAGGCCGATGACGAGCACGCTGAAGTAGAGGAACAGTCGAACGCCGTCGGCGAGGATGCCGCTGTAGCGCGTCTCGCTCGCCGTCGAACTCTGCTGGACGACGCGGGCGATGAAGTCAGCGACGATGAAGCCGAGGACGATGACGAGCAGGCCCGCGAGGAACGCCGGCAGGTACGAGACGGCCGTGTTGACCCACTGCGAGAGCAGGTTGATTGCCAGCGCGTTCGCCGCCGCGAGGACGGCGAGCAGGTAGATGTAGTACGCCGCGAGTTTTCCGAACGCTCCCGAGACGGCCTGTTCGGTCCCTCCGAGCGCACGGCCGACGGGGGTCCGCAACGCCATCTGATCGATTTTGGCTCTATCGACGACCTCGCGGACGACACGCGCGACGACGCGCCCGACGACCCATCCGATGAGGAGGATGACGAGCGCGCCGATCAACCGCGGGATGAACGCGACTATCGACGAGACGGTGTCCTGGAGGAACTCCGGGACCCCGAGTTGTAGGGCGACGAACAGCGGAACGAACGGGACGAACGCGGCGTTCGTCGAGTGTTCGGAGTCGGTACGTGAATTCGTATCTGGTGTGGACATGACCACGTAACGAGAGGGCCCCGAGCGACTTTAATTCGTTGCTTTGTTATAAGAAATAATAGCACAGTAGTAGCTATCCGAACCTCGATGTAGTCCCGTCGCCCGAGCCGAACCGCACGTTTCCGGCGAGTGAGCTACCGAAAGCGGTAGAATAGTTATTCGGCGCTTAGCTCACCGGACGAGTCCGGTCCGGGTTTCGGAGTGTCACCGACGCGGTAACGTTCACGAGAAACGTGAGACTTGACACGCCACTCGGACGGACACTCCGTTTCGAGCGTCACCGGATGCGGCGAGCGCTGTCGACGCCCGGCACGGGGCGACGAGTCGCGACCGAAGGTGCGGCGGTGAGACGGTCAAATATTGCCGCGGGAACTACAGAACGGCAGGCCTTTTACGCTGCCTCGGAAACTCACCGTTGTTCATGAGCTACGACAAAGTCGAGGTCCCCGAGGAGGGCCAGAAGATTACGGTCGCCGACGAGGAAACCGGCGAACTCGACGTTCCGGAGAACCCAATCATCCCCATCATCCACGGGGACGGAATCGGGACGGACGTCGGTCCCGCCGCGCAGAAGGTGCTCGCCGCCGCCGCCGAGGCGACGGGCCGCTCCATCTCGTGGATGCGCGTCTACGCCGGCGAGTCCGCCCGCGAGAAGTACGACGAGAACCTCCCCGACGACACCGTCGACGCCATCAAGGAGTTCAACGTCGCCATCAAGGGCCCGCTGACGACGCCCGTCGGGTCGGGCTTCCGCTCGCTCAACGTCGCACTGCGCAAGAAACTCGACCTCTACGCGAACGTCCGCCCGACCTACCACCTCGACGGCGTTCCGTCGCCGGTCAAACACCCCGAGAAGATGGATATGGTCACGTTCCGGGAGAACACCGAGGACGTGTACGCCGGTATCGAGTGGGAAGCCGGCACCGACGACGTCCAGAAAGTCAAGGAGTTCATCGAAGACGAGATGGGCTACGACTCGACCATCCACGACGGTCCGGTCGGCATCGGCGTCAAGCCCATCACGGAGTTCGGCTCCAAGCGTCTCGTCCGCGAGGCCATCGACTACGCCATCGAGAACGACCGCCCGTCGGTGACGCTCGTCCACAAGGGTAACATCATGAAGTTTACCGAGGCGGCGTTCCGCGACTGGGGCTACGAGGTCGCAGAGGAGGAGTACGACCAGACCATCACCGAGGACGAACTCTGGGAGGAGTACGACGGTGAGCGTCCCGAGGACAAGGTCGTCGTCAAGGACCGCATCGCCGACAACATGCTCCAGCAGCTCCTCACGCGGACGGACCAGTACGACGTCATCGCCACGATGAACCTGAACGGCGACTACATGTCCGACGCCGCCGGCGCGCAGATCGGCGGCCTCGGCATCGCGCCGGGCGCGAACTTCGGCACCGCCCGCTGCCTCGCCGAACCGGTCCACGGCAGCGCGCCGAAGTACGCCGGTCAGGACAAGGTCAACCCGACGGCGATGATTCTCTCCGGCCGCCTGATGCTCGAGTACATGGGCTGGAAGGACGCCGGCCAACTCGTCCGCGACGCCGTCGAGGAGACCATCTCCTCGGGCGACGTGACGTACGACCTCCACCGCCAGATCGAGGGCGGTAACAAACTCGCCACGAGCGAGTTCGCCGACGCCGTCGTCGAGAATATAGAGAAACTCTCGTAGAGAGTTTCTCTGACCTTCGCGGCGGAGCCGCGAAGACATCGAAAAGCTATCGTAGATAGCTTTTCAAGCGCTCAAAAATCGTAGATTTTCGAGAATATAGAGAAGTTGTCTACGACAACTTCTCTGGCTCGCGCGGTGAAACCGCGCGAACATAGAGAAACTCTCGTAGAGAGTTTCGCTGACCTTCGCGGCGGAGCCGCGAAGACATCGAAAAGTTGTCGTAGACGACACTTCGACTACCAGTAAACCGCTGATTTTTGGTGAAACGAACTCGGATTCACACACGAAACAACTTCGAAGAGAGCACCGTGGGTCGGCGAAACCGACCCCACGAGGCTTCAGTTCGGTCGAATCCGACCGAGCACGTCTCCGCGGCGGAACTCGCCGTTCTCGGGAACCGACTGCTCGGCGAGTTCGCCCGACGCGGGCGCGGGCACGTCGATGCTCACCTTCTCTATCTGAATCTCGCAGACGGTGTCGCCCTCGGAGACTCGTCCGCCCTCTCTGACGAACCAGTTGGCGACGACCGCCTCGTCGATATCGTCGGAGTCGTCGGGCCACACGTCCTCGGAGTCGATGGCGACGGCGTCTCCGCTCATTCTTGCGTGCGTCGAACCGCCGCGGCGATGTCGCCGGCGTCGGGGTTGACCTCCTGTTCCAGCGGTCGCGCGTACGGGACGGGGACGTCGGGCATCGCGACCCGTTCGACGGCGTCGAGCTCCGACAGCGCCTCGTCGGCGACGCGGGCGACGACCTCGCCGGTGAGGCCGAACGACCGGTAGTCCTCGTCGACGACGACGAGTCGCCCCGTCTTCCGGACCGACTCCAGCACCGTCTCGGTGTCGAACGGGACGAGCGTTCGCAGGTCGATTACTTCGGCCTCGATGCCGTCGTCGGCCAGCGTCTCCGCCGCGTCGAGCGCCCGGTGGACGTGCAGCCCGAGCGTGACGACCGTCGCATCGTCGCCCTCGCGTTTGATGTCGGCCTCGCCGAAGGGTATCTCGTACGCCTCCTCGGGGACCGCGGTCTTCGGTCCCGGCGGCGACGGCATCCACCCGAGTCCCATCAGCCGTTTGTGGAACAGGTAGACGACCGGGTCGTCGTCGCGGATGGCACTGTGCATCAACCCCTTCGCGTCGTACGCCGTGCTCGGCACGACGACCTTCATCCCCGGCAGGTGCGCGAACGTGCCGTACAGCGTCTGGGAGTGCTGGGCGGCGTCGTTGTACGTGCCGCCGACGGCGGACATGAGCACCATCGGCACGTCGACCGCGCCGCCGCTCATGTACGTGTTCTTCGCCATCTGGTTGTAGATCTGGTCCATCGCGACGCCGAAGAAGTCGACGAACATCAGTTCCGCAATCGGGCGCATCCCGGCCTGCGCGGCGCCGACGGCCGCGCCGAGGAACGCCGTCTCGCTGATGGGTACGTCCATCACCCGCTCGCGGCCGAACTCGTCGAGTAACCCCTCCGTGCTGTCGAAGATGCCGCCGTAGTCGGCGACGTCCTCGCCCATCACGAACACCTCGTTGTCCTCGCGCATCTCCGTCGCGACGGCCTCGACCATCGCCCGGCTCATCGTCAGTTCGCGGTCGCCGGCGTCGGTCGCGTCCGCCGTTCCCGCCTGCTGTGCGCCGCTCTCTCGCTCTTCGGTCGCCATCAGCGCTCACCTCCCGTCTCGTCCGCGGTAGGCTCATCCGCCGCCGCTCCCCCGTCGGTCGCGGCGGTGGGTCCCGAAGCCGGCGGGTTCGAGAACACGTCCTCGTACGCCTCCTCGGGGTCCGGTTCGGGCTGTTCCTTCGCGAACTCGATGGCGTCGTCGACGCGTCGTTCGGCCTCCGTTCGCAGGTCGTCGAGCGTCTCGTCGTCGACGCCCTCGGCGCGGAGGTCGTCGGCCAGTCTGTCGATGGGGTCGAGTCGCTTCAGGCGGTCGACCTCGTCTTTCGGTCGGTAGCCCTCCGCGTCGCCCATGAAGTGCCCCATGTGGCGGTGGACCTGTACTTCGAGGAGCGTCGGCCCGTTACCGGCGCGGGCGCGTCCGACCGCGTCCGCGGCGGCCTCGTAGACGGCGACGGCGTCGTTGTAGTCGACGCGGACGCCGGGCATGTCGAAGCCGTCGGCGCGCTGTGCGCCGTTCTCCACGTCGGTGACGCGTCCTTTCGGCATGCTGATGGCCCAGTCGTTGTCCTCGACGACGAACACCACGGGCAGTTCCTGAACCGCCGCGAGGTTGAGCGATTCGAGGAAGCCGCCCTGGTCTATCGCGCCCTCGCCGAGGAACGCGACGGCGACGCTGTCGGTGCCGCGTTTCTTCGCCGCCAACGCCGCGCCGACCGCGGGCGGACAGCCCTCGGCGATGATGCCGCTGCACGCGAAGTTCACGTCCGGGTCGAACAGGTGCATGTGTCCGCCCTTCCCCTTGCAGAGACCGGTCCGTCGACCGAATATCTCGGCGGTCATCCGGTCGAGGTCGACGCCTTTGGCGATCGCGACGTGGTGCGGTCGGTGCGGAGCCGTGACGGTGTCGTCGTCGCGGAGGTGCGCGCAGACGCCGGCCGCCGACGCCTCGTGGCCCGCCGCGAGGTGGAGTTCGCCCGGAATCGGTCCCGCCGAGATGTCGAACGCCGGCTGTTTGCCCTCCAGATACTCCTCCTGCAGGCGCTCCTCGTAGTACCGCGCGGTCACCATCTCGGAGTACAGCTCCGTCAAAGTGTTTCTCGACAACATGTTTCTCCGTTCAGTGATAACACGAACCACGGTATCAACGTTATCTCACCGCGTCGAACTGTCAGGCGAGCGTGTACGACGGCGCGAAAAAGCGTGGCGCGAGTCGGGCGCGCCCGGCCGGTCGGGCACCGACTGACTGCGGTGACACGTCGACCGACTGCGGTGAAACGGGCCGGTCGAGACTCCTCACTCCTGCCAGTCGGGGTTCGTTCGAGGCGGACTGAAGATGTCGACGCCGCGGACGGGTTCGTCACCGCGGTTCTCGGCGCCGTGCGGTTCGCCGCCGGGGATGACGTAGGAGTCGCCCTCGGTGACGCGGATCTCCTCCCCGTCGACGACGAACGTCAGCGTCCCCTGCGTGATGTAGCCCGTCTGCTCGTGGGGGTGGTCGTGTTCGGGGACCGACGCTCCGGCGGCGATGTGGAAGTGCTGGACGCTCATCTCCTCACCCGCGGCGAGTTGCGCGAGGTGAACGTCGGGTACGGCTTCGGTCGTCTCTACGTCGGACAGCGACAGTCGTTCCATAGACTGTGACTGCGCGCCGACCGAATAAAGCTAGCGCGGCGCACGGAGTTCCGCGTACGGCGTCGGCCGTTCGATGACGACGTTGACCACCGCGCCGAGGAGAACGAGGACGCCGCCGAGATAGAGCCACGTCACGAACAACAGCACCGCGCCGAGGATACCGTAGGCCTGGTACTGCGAGGCGTTCTGCGCGTAGTACAGAAACGCCAGTTGGAGGAGAATCCACCCGCCGGCGGCGACGACGGTGCCGGGGATGACGTGTCTGAACGTGACCGGAACCGGCGGAAGGATGTAGTAGATGGGAAGAAGGACGAGGACGAGCAACACGAACAGCGACAGCGTCGTCACGAACGTCGGGTAGGGAATCGAGAGGTCGACGAACGTGACGACGACGCCCGCACCGACCATGAGGGCGATGGCGACGAGGACGACACCGAGAACGAGCAACCCGTCGAGCAACCGTCCGAAGAAGCCGATGGAGTGAAAACTGCCGTACACCTCCCCGAACGCCTTCGAGAGTCCGCGAAACATCTTCAGCGCGCCCCAGAGCAAAAATCCGAGACTGGCGAGACTCGCCCCTCTGCGGCCCGCGGAACTGGTCAACGCCTGTTCGAGCACCTGTCGCCCGCTCTCGGAGACGTACGCGCTCACCCGGTCGAGCAACTGCATCACGACCTGTCCCTCGCCGACGGACGTCGCGAGTACGAACACGAGAATCGCAAGCGGGATGAGCGACTGTAGCGCGTAGTAAGCGAATCCGGCAGCGAGAAACGCGATATCTCGGTCCCGCGCGACGCGGACGACGGTTCGCAGCGTACTGGTCAGTCCCACGTAGAGTCACTGCTCACGGACACACTGCAACGGTTAGGAGTAAATCGTTTCTCCACGCCGTCTGTGACTGTCTTCGCAGCCGATAACTCTCGGGTGAACAGTAGATTCAAACCCGTCGCCCGACCACAGCGAGATATGTACGCCGTCGTCGGCTGCAACGGCTGTTCGAACATCTGGATTCTCGAAAACCCGCGCGAGCAGGCATCGGCGCAGTGTTCTCGCTGCGGCAAGCGCCACCAGACGAAGAAACTGCGGAAGATGTACACCGCCGAGGACCACGACGCCGCCCGGCAGGTTCGCTCGGCGATACTCGCGGAGAAACAGGGCGCGTCGGAGGCGTTCTCGACTCTCGACTCGGTGTCGGAGATGGAGACGCAACTCGACGACGCCCACATCTCCGACCGCGAGTATCTCGAACGGTCGGGCCTCAATGCCGACGAAGTCGCCGCCGCGGGCGACGAGTCGTCGCCGTCCGCCTCGTCGAAATCGCGGCGCGAACTCGTCGAAGACGCGGTAGCAGAGCAGAATCGACCCACCGAGGAGGAGGTCGTCAGTTACGCCGCAGACCGTGGTGTGCCCGGAGAAAAAGCACGAGACATCTTGGAGAAACTCGCCCGTCGCGGCGAGGTGTCGGAGAGCGGCGGGCGGTATCGGTCGCTCTGAGCCCTCCGAGAGATTCAGAGTTCGGTGCCCAGCGCGAGCACCCCGCCGACGACGAAGAAGATGATTCCGGCACCGACGCCGAAGTCGCCGAACGCGAGCGCACAGAACAGGCCGACGGCCGCGAAGTAGAGTCCCAAGAGTACGGTGCGAATGTCGTCGAGCGCGCTGAGAACGGCAACTCGTTGCGAATCCATAGCTCGATTGTGAGCGTTCGCGGCTTAATTCCACCTCAGCTCACGTTTCAAATCTTCGGAGGTGGCTCCCGACCGACTTACCGGCCCAGTTCCTCGTGCGCGCTCGACAGATGCCGCGACCCGAGCGCCGCGAGCAACGAGAGTTCGCCCGCGAGCGACCCGACGGCGATGGCCTCGGCGAGAGCGTCGGCGTTCGCGCCCGCCGGGTCGCCGCCGCCGCGGACGCCGAGGATGTCCAGCCCTTCAGATTGCGTCGGTAACTTGGTGCCGCCGCCGACGGTGCCGACTTCCAGACTCGCCAAGGAGACGGAGACGTAGAGGTCTCCGTCGGGCGTCGTCTCCGCCGTCGTGATGGCGTTCGACCCTTCGACGACCTGCGCGGCGTCCTGCCCGGTGGCGAGGAACATCGCGGCGACGACGTTGGCGACGTGGGCGTTGAAGCCGAGACTGCCCGCCTTGGCGCTGCCGACGAGATTCTTTCGCGTGTTGATTTCGGCGATGGCTTCGGGCGTGGTGTGGAGTCGCTCTTCGACGGTCTCTCTGGGTATTGTCACGTCCGCCGTGACGCTTCGTCCGCGGCCTTCGACGGCGTTTATCGCCGCCGGTTTCTTGTCGGTGCAGAGGTTGCCCGAGAGCGCGACGAGCGACGCCGTCGTCTCCTCCTCGACCACGTCGCAGGCCGCCTGCGTGGCGATGGTGGCCATGTTCATCCCCATCGCGTCCTTGGTGTCGTAGCGGAAGCGCAGGAAGACGGAGTTGCCGACGACGTACGGCGTCACGTCGAGCAGTTCGCCGTGGTTCGTCGTTTCCTCGGCGGCTTCCCTCAGCGCCGGTTCGTTGTCGCGGACCCACGAGACGAGTGCCTCGGCCTCTACGATGTCGGCGACGCTGAACACCGGTGCGCGGGTCATCCCGGATTTGGTGACGCGCGCTCGTGCACCGCCTGCGCCGTCGACGACGGAGAGTCCGCGGTTGACCGATGCGAGAAGTGCCCCTTCGGTCGTCGCCAGCGGGAGGTAGCGCTCGCCCGAGAGCGCGCCGCCGTCGACGGTGACGGGACCGGCGACGCCCATCGGAATCTGGGCCGCACCGACCATGTTCTCGATGTTCGGGTCGGCCTGCTCGGCCGGGAATCCGTAGTCGCCGACGGCGTCGAGCGACGCACCCGACTGTGCTTCGACGAGGAGTCGACGCGCCGCCGACGCCGTGTCGGCGTCGGCGTGGTCTTCGAGTTCGTGGAATCTGAGGTCGCCGTCGCGGACGCGGTCGGCGAGGGCTTCGGCGTCGGTCATGCTGTGTCGTCCTCGCGGCGGTCGCTAAGGACTGTCGGTTTTCTCCACCTCCGAAAAGCCGGTTCCCGAACGGTTTTGCCAGTTCCCCACCGCAGAGCCACCATGACCGACGCAGCAGACCTCCTCCTCGTGAACGCGGAGGTCCACAGCCTCGCCGGCGCCGACGGAGCCACCGACGGTGACGCCGACGAGGTGTACGAAGCGCTCGCCGTCCGAGACGGCCGAATCGTCCGACTCGGAACCACCTACGACGTGGAGTTCCTCGCCGGAGCCGAGACCGAGGTCGTCGACCTCGACGGCCGGGTCGTCCTCCCCGGATTCGTCGACGCGCACGTCCACCTCTCGATGACCGGGCGCTACCTCGTCCACGCGAACCTCTCGGGGGCGTCGGGGCCGGCGGAAGCCGTCGACCGCCTCCGCGAACGGGCCGACGAGGTCGGCTCCGACGGCTGGATTCAGGGCTACGGCTACGACGAGAGCACCTGGGACGAGTCGCGCTACCTCACCCGCGAGGACCTCGACGCCGTCTCCGACTCCCGGCCGGTGGTCGCCTTCCGCGAGGACATGCACGTCGCGTCGCTGAACTCCGTCGCTCTGGACCGCTGCCGCGACGGGATGCCCGACGACGACATCCACACCGAAGACGGCGACCCCACGGGCGTCGTCGTCGAGGAGGCCGTCGACCCGGTGTTCGAGGCCGTCGAACCCGGGCCCGAGGAGATGCGCGAACTGTTGACCGCGGCTCAGCGCCGCGCGAACGAACTCGGTGTCACGGGCGTCCACGACATGGTTCGCCACTCGTACGCGCCGCAGGTGTATCGGGAACTGGACCTCGCCGACGAGCTCTCGCTCCGGGTGCGAATCAACTACTGGGCCGACCACCTCGACGCCGTCACGGAGGCGGGTCTGCGGACGAACCACGGCAGCGAGATGGTGCGGACCGGCGCGATAAAGAGCTACACCGACGGGAGCTTCGGCGGCCGGACCGCCAAACTCTCCGAACCCTACAGCGACGACGCGTCGGCGACCGGCCAGTGGGTCGTCGGGCCCGACGAACTGAGCGACATCGTCGCCCGCGCCGACGACGCTGGATTTCAGGTCACGGCGCACGCCATCGGCGACGAGGCCGTCGACGCCGTGTTAGACGCGTACTCTGAGACGGAGAACCCGGGCGAGATGCGCCACCGCGTCGAACACGTCGAACTCGCCTCCGACGAGGCCATCGAGCGGTTCGGCGAGATGGGCGTCGTCGCCTCCGTCCAGCCGAACTTCCTCAAGTGGGCCGGCGAGGACGGGCTGTACGACGCCCGACTCGGCGACAGACGAACGGAGACGAACCGCTACCCGGCGCTGCTCAACGCGGGCGCGCCGCTGGCGTTCGGCTCCGACTGCATGCCGCTGGACCCGCTTTTGGGCGTTCACTGGGCGGTCAACGCCCCCGCCGAGAGTCAGCGCGTGGGAGTCACCGAGGCCCTTCGGGCGTACACGCTCGGCGCGGCCTATGCGGGATTCGACGAGAACCGATTAGGGACCGTCGAGGTCGGCAAGCGCGCCGACTTGACCGTCCTCGACGAGTCGCCGTGGGACGCCCCCGACCGGATTCGAGAGATCGACGTGGCGATGACCGTCGTCGACGGCGACGTGGCGTTCGACGGGCGTCGATAGCTTCGGACCCGGACTGGACGGGAGCGGGCGCTCTCGCCTTTCGACTATCGAGCCAAAGCGCTCTTTCACGGGCTTTCCTACAGGAGAGGTGCGGACCGACACTCCGGACCGGGTGCGGCCTGTTCGCCTCGCCTCTCGTCCACGTAAACGCTCTGTCTCCCGTTCCCGCGGACGCTCACCGGGCGACTCCGGGGTCACCGCCCGGCCCCCTCCACGCGGCTCTTCGACCGTTACGCTCGGGTGACGTGACCGTACTTGAGCAGCGCGACGAACACGGAGCCGCCGACGGCGTTACCGGCCGTGGCGAGAACGAGGAATCGCGCGTAGTCCGCGACCGTTATCTCGGGGCCGAGAAACAGCCCGAACAGCACCTCGACGTTGCCCGCGATGGAGTGGGGGAGGTGGAGAAGGCCGATGGCCGCCGTGACGAGCCAGATGATGAGCAGACGGCTCGTCGTACTCTGGGCGGCGGTGACGAGCCACGAGAGCAGCCCCATCAGCCATCCGGCGAGAATAGCCGACAGAAACATCCCCCAGTTACCGTGGTGGATGAGTTTCTCCGCGACGGTGATGAACGACTCGGGGCGGGCGACGCCGATGCTGGGGATGACGTTGACGACGAAGGCGGTGAACACCAGCCCGCCGAGCACGTTGCTCACGAGGATTACCGCCCAGAGTCGCCCGAGTTCGGTGAACGAAGCCTGTCCGTCGATGACGGGGAGCACCGCGAGCGTCGTGTGTTCGGTGAACAGCTCCGACCGGCCGAGGACGACGAAGATGAACCCGATGGAGTAGGCGCTGGCGAGCAGTAGCTCGGTCGGCAGGTCGCCGTAGCTGCCGGCCGACAGCGTGAGCACGACGGCCATCAACAACGGCCCGAAGCCGATGTCGAGTCCCGCCGACAGCCCCGAGAGAAAGAGGCCGTCGAGCTCGCGGTTTATCTCGTGGAGGCCCTCCTCTATCTGCGTTTCGAGGATGTCGCGCGCCGGCGTCTGCCTGCCGAGGAGCCCGACCGGCTCGCCGCCGTCGGGTTCACTCACGGTACCGACCGCCTGCGACGCTGACGAACTCCGAGGTCGATGACGCGTACATACCGGACGGACGGTCGCTTCGTACGTAATTTTTGGCACGGAGCGACTTCTCGGACGACGAACGCGCCGAGGTGTCGCTCCCCCTTTCTCTCTCTCCCGCGGCGGGGCGATTCGTCGCTCTCGGCGGCTATCGCTCCGACGCGCCGACGGGGCGGGCACAGCCGTCGACGTCGAGGACGTTCAGCGAGTCGTCGAGGACGATACACATCGAGTCCCCTCCGGTGGAGATATCGAGTCGGATCTCCAGCGGGTCGCAGGAGACGACGTCGGTTCGCTCGTCGCTGACGCACCACGGGAGCGTCCAGAACGGTCGGGTGCTCAGGTCGACGCCTCGCTCGGCGTGGAACGTCATCACGTCGGCGTTGTCCAGCAGGTTGAGCCCGACCGCCGAGTGCAGGCGATTGTGACACCGGTGGCACTCGTGAGTGACCTGCACGTCGAGTCCCGGGTACGTCGTCTCCCGCGAGAGCGCGGTCTCCATCTTCCCCATGCACTCGGGGCAGACGCCGTCGGCGGCGAGACAGTAGTGGTGGCGGACGTGGTGGTGAAACGCCTGCAGCAGCTCCTCTGGCGTCCGGTCGTCGAGGCCGCCCGGCGGGAACGGGTAGCTGACGTGGACCGTCCCGCAGTCGCCGCAGGCGATGGTGAGTCGCTCCTCGGCGTACCACGCTTGCAACCCGCCGCCGCAGTCGTAGCAGTCGCCGTCGGCGTCGAACGGCTCCAGTTCGGCGCGGTCGGTGAACGTCCCCGCGAAGACGGCGCGAACGACTTTCCAGCCGGGGTACCGGAATGTGTAGCCCTCGTCGGTCCGGCGGACGAAGTGGTCGGTGAGCTTCTTGAGGTGGTAGTTGAAGTGAGCGCTGTCGTCGATGTCGACGCGCTCGTACAGCTCCGAGAAGGAGACGGGTTCCTCGGAGCCGTCCTCGTCCAGGAGCGCCTGGAGAATCTCGATCCGCGTGTCGTTGCCGAGGAGGGCGAACGCTTCGGCGGGGGCGATACCGGCGTCGCTCTCGGGGGCTACCGACTCGTTCCCGGCGGAGTGGCTCATGTCAACATCTTACGATGCCCGGGGCAAAGCCGTTGCGCCCCTCGGAACCGTTACTGAAATTCGCTTCAGCGGAGCGTCCGTCGAACAGTCGGCGAACAGCTATGCGTCTGGGGACTGCCCACTCGCCCGCGATGAGTTCCCCTACCGACGACTCCGACGAGGATGCGCCGCCCGGGTGGACGACCGAAGAGCGAGACGACGACGTCCGTTCGTGGCTCGGACCCGACGAGCGCGTCGTCTGCGCCCGCGAGGGCGACGGATGGAGCGCCTACGCCGTCCCCCGTAGCGAACTCGGCGCGTCGCACCGGACGCCGCTGACCGAGGATTCGACCGGCTTCGACAAGGTACTCTCGGCGGCACGCGACTACATGGAGCGAAACAGCGACGAAGCGTGAACGGGATCGAGAGAGCGCGAGTGAACCGACTGGCTCACTCCGGCAGCGCCCGCTCGATACCGCGTCGAATTCGGTCCTCGTCGGGGACGTAGTCGTCCTCTCTGGCGAACAGCGGGTACGGCACGTCGTAGCCGGTGACCCGCTGGACCGGTGCTTCGAGATAGTAGAGCGCCCGGTCGTTGATTCGGGCGGTTATCTCGGCGGCCATTCCTCCTGTTTTGGGCGCTTCGTGTACCACGACGCAACGGCCGGTCTTGCGAACCGACTCCAGCACCGTCTCCGTGTCGAGCGGGACGATGCTCCGCGGGTCGACCACCTCGACGTTCGCGTCGACGTTCTCGGCCGCGTCGAGCACGCGGTGACGCATCGCGCCCCACGCGACCACCGTCACGTCGTCGCCCTCGCGCACCACGTCGGCTTCGCCAAGCGGGACCGTATACTCACCTTCGGGCATCTCCTCGCGGAACGACCGATAGAGACGCGTCGGCTCGAAGAAGACGACCGGGTCGGGGTCGCGGATGGAACTCGTCAGCAGTCCCTTCGCGTCGGCGGGTGTCGAGGGAACGACGACCTTCAACCCCGGCGTGTGGGCGTACCCAGCCTCGAAGCTCTCGGAATGATGTTCGAGCGCGTGTATACCGCCGCCGTACGGCGCTCGAATCGTCATCGGGCAGTTGAGTTCGCCGCGCGTCCGACTGCGGAGGCGGGAGACGTGCTGTTGTATCTGGTGGAACGCCTGGTGCATGAACCCCGAGAACTCGATCTCTGGGACCGGTGTGAAGCCGTAGACGCCGAGACCGACGCCGAGGCCGACGATTCCCGCTTCGGCGACGGGCGCGTCGTACACTCGGTTCGGATACTCGTCGAGGAGTCCCTGCGTCGCCCGGAAGACGCCGCCGTTTCGACCCACGTCCTGCCCGTAGACGACGACGGAGTCGTCGCGTGCCATCTCCGCGAACAACGTGTCGCGGACGGCTTCGACCAATCGCAGTTTCTCAGTCACGGTCCTCACCTCTGAAGGCCGCACGTTGGCGCTCGACCTCCGGAATGGGCGTCTCGTAGGCGTACTCGAACATCTCCTCGACGTCGACGGCCTCGCGACCCTCGTTCCCCAGTCGGATCTCCTCGCGGAGGTCGTCTTCTATCGACGCTTCGATGTCGGCGATGCGGTCGTCGTCCAGAGTGTCCCGATTGCGGAGGTAGGTCTCGAACCGAGTGAGTGGGTCGCGTGCCTCCCACTCCTCCTCTTCCTCCTCCTGGCGGTAGACGGAGGGGTCGTCGGAGGTTGTGTGCAGAGAGCGGCGGTAAGTCAGCGCCTCGACGAAGACGGGGTCGCCCTCGCGGGCGCTCTCGAGGGCGTCGCGCACTACGGCGTAGGTCCCGAGCACGTCGTTGCCATCGACCTGCACGCCCTCGATGCCGGCAGCAGCGGCTTTCTGGGCTAGCGTCTCCGCCCGAGTCTGCTTGGCGCGCGGGACCGAGATGGCGTACTGGTTGTTCTGACAGAGGAAGACGGTGTGAGAGCCGAAGACGCCCGCGAGGTTGGTCGCCTCGTACACGTCGCCTTCCGATGTCGCGCCGTCGCCGAAGTAGACGAGCGACGCGGCGTCTTCGTCCGCTATCTCCTGAGCCCACCCGAGACCGGCCCCGTGCAGTGCCTGCGAGCCGACCGGGATCGACGGCGGCATGTTCCGACTCTCGCGGGTCGTCGCCGACCCCTCCTCCATTCCCATTGCGTACCACAGGAGCATGTGCGGCGGCGTCCCGCGGGCGAGGTAAGCGGGTGTCTCGCGGAACGAGGTCACCATCCAGTCCTCGTCGGCGAGCGCGTGGGCGCTGCCGACCTGCGCGGCCTCCTGTCCGGTGGCTGGCGCGTAGGTGCCGAGCTCGCCCCGCCGCTGCAGGGCGATAGCCCGTTCGTCGAGTCGGCGGGATCGTTTCATCGTCCAGTACATCTCGAGCAGGTCGTCCTCGGAGAGGTCGGGCTCCAACTCGGCGTCGACGCTCCCGTCGGACTCCAGCACCTGCACGTGGTCTATCGAGAGTTCGTAGGCTGTTTCGCGTGGCACGGCTGTGCGGGTGTGCAGCGAGGAGCTACTTAGTTTGACGTCGGCCCTCCGACGGGCGAGCGACGACCGTCGAATCGGCATCCGGCGGTGGTTCGCTGTGGTCCCGTTTCTGGTCGGCGCGCTGTTCGCGACTCTCTGGGTCGCGCCGATTCTGGCCGTCCCGGCGTTCTTCGTCGCCCGCGCGGTCAACACCGCCTCGGTCACGCTCGGCAACCAGTATCTGAACGACCGTATCGACTCGGTCGGGCGGGCGACGGTGCTCTCCTCGGCGTCGATGGTCTACTCGCTGGCGGTGGTCCCGTTCGAGGTGGTCGGCGGGGTCGTCGCCGACGCGACGTCTCCGCTCGGCACACTGGCGCTGTTCGGGGTCGTGTTGGTCGTCGGCGCGGCGACGATGCGAGCGCTGGCGCAACCAGTCGCCTGACCGGTCCCGCATCGCCCGTCGATCGATTCACGGTCCGCTCTCGCGAAACACGGCGGCGGCGGTCCGAATCGACTCGCCGCCGAGCGTCGCGACGCCCGCCGCGAGCCCGAGCGTCGAGAGCAGGAGAATCTCCCACGCCGCGAGCGGGTCGCCGCTGGCCAGTCGCGGAAGCGTCGCGCCGAGGAGCGAGAAGAGGAGCGCGACGGCGACGACCGTGCGGGTCTGACCGCGTCTGGCCGCGCTCTCGTCGGTTTCGTCCGTTTCCGTCCTCTCGCTGGTTTCCGTTCTCCCGTCTGGTTCCGTCTTCTCGTCGGCGTCGACGCCGTCGTCGGCTTCAGCGTTCATCGCGCACCTCCGGCGGCGCGATGGCGTCTCTCGTTCGGTTCGTCGAAACTCCTATGTCGTGAAACCGTCTGTCTCCACATGCTCAATCCTCTCAAGGGGAACGAGCACCGCGTCGGTGTCCCACCACCGACCACTGCTGATGCTCGTGTTTTACTCAGACGGCTTTGGCTGCAATAAGCGCGAGCCAACCACGGTGAAAGTGGTTGTGCGGTCGAGGCCGCGTCGTAGCTACCCCGTACGGGGCCTCAGACCTGGTTCCACGGCGCGTCGTCGAAGTCGACGATGCGCTCCTCGCGGTCGAGGCTGTCGATGGTCGAGACGTCCTCGTCGTCCAGTTCCAGCGCTTCGGCCTCGAAGTTCTGCCGGATGTGCTCCTCGCCGGTCGCCTTCGGGATGGGCGCGACTTCGTCCTTCGAGAGCAGCCACGCGAGCGCGACCTGCGCGGGGCTCGCGTCGTGTTTCTCGGCAATCTCTCGAATCTCGGAGACGTCGGCGACGCCGTTGCGGGCGATGGGACAGTACGCGACCAGCCAGTGGTCGTCTTCGCGGGCGTACTCGCGGAGTTCGTCCTGCTGGAGCATCGGGTGCATCTCGACCTGGTGGGCGAAGATGGGCGCGTCGAGGTGGTCTTTCGCCTCGTCGAGCTGGTCGGGGCGGAAGTTGCTGAGGCCGACGTGCTCGACGACGCCCTTGTCGACGAGTTCGTCCAGCGCGGGCAGCGTCTCCTCGGGGTCGTAGGTGTTCAGCGGCCAGTGGACGTACATGAGGTCGATGGTGTCGACGCCGAGTTTCTCGGCGCTCTCGCGGGTCGTCTCCAGCACGTCGTCGTAGCCGAGGTTTCCGGTGTCGAGTTTCGTCGCGACGAAGAGGTCGTCGCGAGACACACCTGCTGCGTCGATTCCGTCGCCGACGGCCTCCTCGTTCTCGTAGCCCTGGGCGGTGTCGACGTGGCGGTAACCGACGTCGATGGCCGTCTCGACGCTCGTCGCGCACTGGTCGAGGTCTTTGTTCTGGTACGTACCGAGACCGAGTCGTGGGAACTCCATGGGGTCAGTTCGCGGAGACGACGCCAAAATCCTCCGGTCGCGGCAGGACCGTCTACTTCGCGCTCGCCGGGTGAGAGACGCCGCAACGCCCAACAGTCACGGTCCCGTACAGCGACAGTATGTCCGAACTCGTCATCTACGGCTCGTACGGCTACACCGGGTCGCTCGTCGCCGAGAAGGCCGTCGATCGCGGTCTCGACCCGATTCTCGTCGGGCGAGACGCCGAGAAAGTCACCGCCCAAGCCGACGAACTCGGGGTCCGCGCCCGCGTCGCTTCCCTCGACACCGTCGCCGACCGAATCGACGACGCCCACACCGTGTTGAACTGCGCCGGGCCGTTCTCGGAGACGGCCGAACCGATGGTCGACGCCTGCCTCGACGCGGGCGCGAACTACCTCGACATCACCGGCGAGATACAGGTGTTCGAGCGGCTGAAGCGCCGCGGCCCGGAGGCCGAAGAAGCCGGCGTCACGATTCTGCCCGGAGTCGGCTTCGACGTGGTGCCGACCGACTGTCTCGCCGCTCACCTCGCCGAGAGACTCCCGGAGGCGACGCACCTCTCGCTGGGGTTCGACACCTCGGGGTCGCTGTCGACGGGGACGCTGAAGACGGCTATCGAAGGCCTCGGCGAGGGTGGCGCGATTCGCGAGGACGGAAATCTCCACCACGTGCCGAGCGGGTGGAAGACGCGGGAAATCGACTTCGGCCGCGGGTGGCGCACCGCCGTCACCATCCCGTGGGGCGACGTGTCGACGGCGTACACGACGACGGGCATCCCGAACATCGAGGTGTACGCGGCGTTCCCCGAATCGACGCGGCGGACGATGGAGGCGCAGCGGTACCTCGCTCCGCTGCTGGAGACGAAGCCGGCGAAGCGGTTGCTCAAACGGCTGGCCGACCGCTATGCCGGGAATCCGAGCGCCGAGGAGCGAGCGGACGCGACGGTGTACGTCTGGGGCGAGGCGGCCGCCGACGGCGACGAGCGCGTCGTCTCCCGACTCCGAACGCCGCACGCCTACGCGCTCACGGCCGAGACAGCGATTCTGTGCGCCGAAAAGACGCTCGCCGGCGACGCGCCGCCGGGGTATCAGACGCCCGCGAGCGCGTTCGGCCCCGACCTGATTTTAGCGGTACCGGGCGTCGAGCGAACCGACGACGACGTTCGAGCGAGCGACGAAGCCGAAGAGTCCGAGAACGTCGACAAAGCCGAAGAACTCGGGAACGTCGACGAAGCCGAAGAGTCCGAGAACGTCGACGAAGCCGAGGGCGACGTGAGCGAGATCGAGTCCGACGACGAGACGGCAGAGGGAGTCGACGACGAGGTCATCGAGAAGCGCGAAGTCGTCGAGGAAGCCGACGACGACGCCGCTGTGACGGGCGAGTCGGACGCTGCGGACGAGGAAGAGTCAGACGCTACGGACGAGAACGGGGAAACCAGCGGGGTCGACGCGGAAGCGGACTCGGAGGCGAACTCGGACGACGAGGCCAGACCGGACGAGTAACCGCCGTCAGTCGAACAACCGGACCGGTTCGATACCGTACTCCTCGAAGTACTCCAGCAACACCGGCAGGCGCTCGCGGAGTTCGCGCGGGCGGTGCGAGTCGGTGCCGACGGTGAAACCGACGTCGCGTTCCAAGAGCAGTGCGAGAAGCGGCGGCGACGGGTGGACCTCGCCGTACTCCCGGAGGACGCGTCCGGCGTTTATCTCGGGGACGGTCCGGGAGTGCGCGAACGCGTCGGCGACGCGTTCGTAGTGGTCGGCGGTGGCGTAGCCGCGGAGCGCGGGGTTTCGCTCGACGAGGTCGACGTGGGCGGCGATCTCGAACAGTTCCGACTCGACGAGCGAGACGACTTTCTCGAAGTAGTCGTCGACGTACGCCTGCTGTTCGGCCTCGGATTTCGCCGCGAAGAACCCCTCGGTGTGGACGTTCGTCCCGTCGAGTCGGTGGACGCTCCCGACGGCGTAATCGAACCCGGCGTCGTCGAGGAACGCGCGGATGTCGTCCTCGTCGCGCGGGTCGTAGTCCATCTCGACGGCGTCGAAGACGCGGACGTCGAACGACTCGCGGAGCGAGTCGATGGCCGCCCGCCGACGCGGATACGTCTGGTCGAGGTTGAACCCGAGTTCGTAGGTCCGCCGGCGGGCCTGGTCGCGGGTGGAGGCGTTGCAGTGGTCGGCGAACCCGACGGCGTCGAGACCGGCCTCCTCGGCCGCGCGCAGCATCCGATAGAGGAACTTGCCGTCCGAGTACGTCGAGTGAATATGGTAGTCGTGAGTCGGCGGCACGTTCGTCCATAGACGGGCACGCGGATAGACGTTTCTGCTGCCGATTCGGACGCGGTAGTTCGTGCCGAACCCGCAGCGAGCGCGGACGAGGGGACCGCGGAGGCGCCGTCCGCTGTCCGGTAGATGGCGACTGCGACGCCAATACGGAGCGCGTCTTTGTGGGCCTCTCGCAAACGGTTGCGCGTGACGAAACGTTCTTCAACGGGCCTCGCGCACAGTCGGTATGCCGACGGAACCCGACACGGGCTACAACCCGAACTTAGGGAGGAAGTTCATTTTCGTCACCGGGGGTGTGATGTCCGGACTCGGCAAAGGAATCACGGCAGCCAGCACCGGGCGCTTGCTGTCGAACGCCGGGTTCGACGTCACCGCGGTGAAGATCGACCCCTACCTGAACGTGGACGCCGGAACGATGAACCCGTACCAGCACGGCGAGGTGTACGTGCTGAAGGACGGCGGCGAGGTCGACCTGGACCTCGGGAACTACGAGCGGTTCCTCGGGGTCGACATGACCTCCGACCATAACGTCACCACGGGCAAGACGTACCAGCACGTCATCGAGAAGGAGCGCGCCGGCGACTACCTCGGGAAGACGGTCCAGATCATCCCGCACATCACCGACGACATCAAGCGTCGCGTGCGCGAGGCCGCCGAGGGTACCGACGTCTGTCTCGTCGAGGTCGGCGGGACGGTCGGCGACATCGAGTCGATGCCGTACCTCGAAGCGCTCCGGCAGTTCGCCCACGAGGAGGACGAGGAGGACATCCTCTTCATGCACGTCACGCTCGTCCCCGACTCGAAGAACGGCGAGCAGAAGACGAAACCCACCCAGCACAGCGTCAAGGAACTGCGGAGCATCGGGCTTCAGCCGGACATCCTCATCGGCCGCAACCAGAACCGCCTCGACATCGACACGAAGGAGAAGATCGCGCTGTTCTGCGACGTGCCCACCGAGGCAGTGTTCTCGAACCCCGACGTGGACGACATCTACCACGTCCCGCTGATGGTCGAGGAGGAGGGACTCGACGAGTACGTGATGCAGCGGCTTGGACTCGGCGACGAGGCGCTCCCCGAAGGCGAGCGCGACAACCGCTGGCGCGACCTCGTGACGCGCAACCGGGAAGGTTCCGTCGATATCGCGCTCGTCGGCAAGTACGACCTCGAAGACGCCTACATGTCCGTCCGCGAGGCGCTCAAGCACGCCGGCATCGAGACGGGCGTCGAGGTGAACGTCCACTGGGTCGACTCCGACGAGATGCGCGACCACCACACCGAACGCCTGGAGAGCGCCGACGGCATCGTCGTCCCCGGCGGATTCGGCTCCCGGGGCACCAGGGGGAAGATAGCGGCCATCCGCTACGCCCGCGAGAACGATATCCCCTTCCTCGGCCTCTGCCTCGGCTTCCAGATGGCGGTCGTCGAGTACGCTCGCAACGTTCTCGGGTGGGAGGACGCCCATTCGGCGGAACTCGACCCCGGCACTACCCACCCCGTCATCGACCTCCTGCCCGACCAGTACGACCTCGAAGATATGGGCGGGACGATGCGCCTCGGCGCGCACGACACCGACATCGAGCCGGGGACGCTCGCACATCGCGTCTACGGTGCCGACACCTGTACCGAACGGCACCGACACCGCTACGAGGTGAACCCCGAGTACTTCTCGGAACTCGAATCCGGTGCCCTGACGTTCTCGGGGAAGTCCGGAAACCGCATGGAGATCGTCGAACTCGGGGACCACCCGTACTTCCTGGGGACGCAGTTCCACCCCGAGTACCGCTCGCGGCCCGACAGGGCGAGTCCGCCGTTCGTCGGTCTCGTCGAGGCGATTCTCGAACAAACTGAGGAAGTCACGGAGGTCGAAGCCTGATGGTCGACACCGACTCGTTCATCGACGAAGCCGTCGCAGAGATCAGAGAAGAAGTGGGCGACGCCAACGCCGTCATCGCGCTCTCGGGCGGCGTCGACTCCTCGGTCGCCGCCGCGCTCGCCTACGAGGCCGTCGGCGAGCAGCTCACCCCCGTCTACGTCGACACCGGCCTGATGCGCAAAGGCGAAACCGAGGGCATCCGCGAAATCTTCAGTTTCATGGAGAGCCTCCGCGTCGTCGACGCGCACGAGCGCTTCTTCGAGGCGCTCTCGGGCGTCGTCGACCCGGAGAAGAAGCGCGAGGTCATCGGCGAGCAGTTCATCCGCGAGTTCGAGCGCGAAGCGAAGGACACCGACGCCGACTACCTCGTGCAGGGGACCATCTACCCCGACCGCATCGAGTCGGAGGGCGGCATCAAGTCGCACCACAACGTCGGCGGCCTCCCGGACGTCGTCGACTTCGAGGGCATCGTCGAACCGGTCCGCGACCTCTACAAGGACGAAGTCCGCGAAGTCGCCCGCGCGCTCGATTTAGAGGAGGTCGTCGCCGAGCGGATGCCGTTCCCCGGCCCCGGTCTGGCCGTCCGCGTCATCGGCGAAGTCACACAGGAGAAAGTCGAGGTGGCCCGCGAGGCGTGCCACGTCGTCGAAGAGGAACTGGAGGAGTACGACCCGTGGCAGGCGTTCGCCGCCGTCGTCGGCAAAGGGACCGGCGTGAAAGGCGACAACCGCGTCCACGGGTGGATCGTCGCCGTCCGCTCGGTCGAGAGCCGAGACGGGATGACCGCCCGCGCCCAGGAACTCGACTGGGAGACGCTCCAGCGCATCCAGAGCCGAATCACCGGAACGAACGACAACGTCGCGCGCGTCGTCTACGACGTGACGCACAAGCCGCCCGCGACCATCGAGTACGAGTAACTCGACGATCGCGACCCGACTCGGCCCGCTTCGACAGCCCTTCACACCCCACGTAATCTATGAAAGCGATACTCTGCGGTCCCGACGAGAACGGACTGGCCGACGCCCTCACCGACGAGGGAGTCGAACTCACGCGCATCGACGGCGTCGTCACCCGCCCGGCGCTCGAAGACGCCGGCGTCGTCGACGCCGCCCTCGTCGTCCTCACCGATGTCGCGGAGGCGACGGCGATTCCGCTGGCGAAGGAGCTGAACCCCGACGTGCGCGTCGTCGTCTACGCGAACCAGTCGCTCCCGGAGTTCGCGAAGGGGCAGGCAGACCTCGCGGTCGACCCGAAACTGCTCTCGGCGTCGGTCGTGGCCGAAGAGCTCGTCTGAGCCGCGTCTACTCCGTTTTCCGCTCCCGTTGTTCGGACACCGCCCGTTTCCCGGCTTCGACGCCGGCGTCGCCGCCGCCTTCGTCGTTGTACGCCCTCGCGAACGTCTCGGCGGCATCGAGCGCCGCGTCGTCGCCGCGTACCTCCGCGAACGGCTCCACGTCGCCGAAGTTCGACGTCTCCTCGCGGGCGACGGCGAGGCGGTAGGTGTCCGTCTCGGCGTGTTCGGTGTTCGGTTCCGACGGCATCGCGACGAGCGTCGCGCCGTGGTCGACGTGCCGGAAGACGGTGACCGGTCGCGGGTCGTACTTCCGGTCGATGAACTCGGGGTCGGACTCCTCGTACCAGCCGTCCGGAATGCGGTCTGTGTCCATCGTGGGATGTACGGGAGCGAGCGAGGTAAACACGGGGGCGGTTCGGGAGCGAGGTACACGCAGGAGCGACTCGGGAGCGAAGCGAGCCAACGACGCCACGCTTATTCGCCACGCCGCCGTCGTCACGGCCATGACACTCGACCGACTCGAAGACCTCGACCCCGCGGACGGAGAACTCGAGACGGCGGAACTCGTCGTCACCGACGACGTGCTCGTGAAGGCGTTCGCGCTCGGTCCCGGCGCGGAACTCTCGCCGCACGAACACGCCGACAGCACGAACGTCTTCCACGTGCTTCGCGGCACGGTGACGGTGGTTCAGGGCGACGACGAGGAAGCGGTCGACGCGCCGGGCGTCGTCCTCCACGAGCGCGGCGTCGTCCACGGCGCGCGCAACGACACCGACGAGACGGCCGTCCTCACCGCGAGTCTCTGCCCGCTCCCGTCGTGAGCGGACGGGGCGAAAACACCGTCCAGCGTTGCCACCGTCGAAATCCCGATACGGCGAGGTTCCCAACGACGTTGCATGACGCGCGTCACCGCCGCCGGGCGACTCCACTTCGGCTTCTGTAATCTGAGCCTCGCCCACGAGCGGTTGTACGGCGCGCTGGGCGCGGCGCTCGACGGGCCCGAACTCGCCGTCGACGTGACGCCCGACGACGCGGTGACCGTCGACCTCGCGGAGCGCGTCGACGCACGGGCCGAGACGATTCACGAGTACGCCGGTCGGGCGACCAGACTGCTCGGCGTCCCCGGCGCACGCGTCCGCGTCGAGTCGTCGCTGCCGCGGCACGTGGGTCTCGGGAGCGGAACGCAACTGGCGCTCTCGGTCTTCGCGGGCGTCGCCGGCGCGTACGACTACGCGCCGGACGTGCGCGAGCGGGCACCGGCGCTTGGCCGCGGCGGTCGTTCCGGCGTCGGCGTCGCCGCCTTCGAATCGGGGGGATTCGTTCTCGACGCGGGCCACCCGACGGCGCGCTTCACCGCCGACAGACCCGAAGACGGCGAGTGGGCCGTCCCGTCGGTAGCCGCGCGCCACCGAATCCCCGACGACTGGCGGTTTCTCGTCGTGCTGCCCGACGCCGCGCCCGGAAAGAGCGACGCCGACGAGGACGCGAGCATGCGCGCCGCCGTCGAGCGCGCCGACCCGACCATCGCCGACCGCATCTCCGGCATCGTCGTCCGTCGGGTGCTCCCCGCCGTCGCCGGCGACGCGCCCGAGCGGTTCGGCGAGGCTGTGGCCGAAATCGGCCGCCTCAACGGCGCGTGGTACGCCGACGAGCAGGGCGGCGTCTACCGCCCGCCGGTCGGCGGACTCGTCGCGTCGCTCGACGACGCGCCCGCGGTGTACGGCGCCGGGCAGTCGTCGTGGGGGCCGGCCGTCTACGGCGTCACCGACGCCGCGCGCGCCGACGCCGCTCGGGAGGCGGGCGAGAAAGCGCTGGCGGCGGCCGGTATCGACGGCGACGTGTTCGTCTCCGCACCGCGGAACGTCGGCGCGCGAGTCGAGTGATGCGTCGGACCACCCGCATCTGACGAGTCGTGTCGTGTCGGGCAACCAGACTGTCCGGCGTAACGACTATCCCGGCGGCCTTCGACGGGCGGCCATGGAGAACCTCCCCTTCGGCATCTCGCGCTTCGACTCCGTCATCGGCGGCGGCGCACCGCCGGGCAACGTCGTCCTCCTGTCGGGCGAGTCCGGGGCGGGTGCGCGGGAGTTCCTGCAGACGAGCGCGGCGATGAACGCGCTGGCGCACGCCGACAGCGACTTGTTCGAGCTGTACTACGGCTCGCTCGGCGAGAACACGCGGTTGCCCGACGAAGTTCACTACCTCTCGTTTACGACCGACGAGGAGTACATCGGACGGGAGTTGGCGTACACGCTGGCCGACGACATCGTCGACGCGGCGCTCTCGGAGATTCGGTTCCGGGACTTCTCGCCGGAGTACTTCCAACTGAGTCCGGTCCCGAGAGAGTGGTACGTCGGCGAGACGTCGACGATTCGCGATTTGGGCGCGCGACACAACCGCGAGGACGTGATGGGTGCCCTCGGCGAGTACCTCGGCGAGCACGCGGCCGGTAACCTGGTTCTCGTCGACTCCATCACCGACCTCGTCGGGGCCGTCTCCGACGAGATGGCGTGGTCCGACATCGCGATGGTGATGAAGGGGCTCCGGAAGGCCGCCCACCACTGGGGCGGACTCATCATCCTGCTCGTCAACGAGGAGACGTTGGGTCCCAAAGAGTTGGGACTGCTGACCGACGCCGCCGGCGGGACGCTCCGCTTCCGGTGGGAGTCGGGCGGGTCCAAGCGCGCCCGGACGATGGTCGTCGAGGAGTTCCGCGGCGTCCTCTCGCGCATCGAGGGCGAGAACATCGTCCGCTTCGAGGTCGAGATAGCGGAGTCGGGACTCGACGTGAGCGACGTCAGAAAGATACGTTGAGCGAACATTTAAGACGCGAGACGCATAGAGCTATTTCAGATGGCTGACGACCGGGCAGAACCGAGCGACGAGTCGGCGTGGAAGTCGACAGCGCCGGTCGGGTCGAGCGCCGAGACCGACGACACCGGAGAGAGTCCCGACACGTCGGACGCGGAGCCGTTCGCCGACCGCTCCGAGGACCGCCCGCAGTCGGCGGACGGCGACGCGACCGCCGAATCGACGCTCGACGCGCTGACGACGCGACTCGACGGCCTCGACGAGCGGGTCGACGGCGTCCAGTCCGACGTCGACGAGAAGATCGGCGACGTCCGCGACCGCGTCGTCCAGGTCAAACGCGAGACGGACGCGAAAGCGCCGCTCGACCACGAGCACCCCGAGATTCGGCAGGCGGTGGCGGAGGCGAGCGCCGACGTGGAGGCGCTGGAACGTCGAGTCGAGTCGCTCTCGGCGGACCTCGACTCGGAACTCGCCGAGCGGGTTGAGACGGCCGAAGAACGGTTGACGACGCTCGCCCGGGTGACGGTCGACCTTCGAGACCGGGTGCAGCGAGCGGAGGCGGCGATAGCCGCCGACCGCGAACTCGACGAGTTTCTCGAATCGGCGCACAGAAACGGCGTGAGCGGAGGCGTCTGCGCGGACTGCGGCGAGACGGTCCACCTCGGACTGCTCTCGTCGCCGACGTGCCCACACTGCGGCGCACGGTTCGACGGCGTCACTCCGCCGGGTTGGCCGTTCGGGTCGGCGACGCTGACGACCGACGCCGCGAGCACCGCCGAGGACGACGACCCCACCGGTCTGACAAACTTCGATGTCTGAGGAGTATCCCGACGGCGGGTCGGCGAGGCGTAACGGTGACGACGCAGATTCCGACGACACCGACGACACTGCCGACACCGCCGCCACTCACGACACCGACGACATCACCAATACTCACGACACCGACAACACTGCCGACACCGACGACACCTACAACGTCGGCGACACCGACCCGTTCGAGCGGTTGTCGGCCGGCGGCGACACCGACGTATCGGACCCGTGGGCCGACCTCAAGCCGACGGCCGGCGGCGACGGCGTCGACGCCGGGAGGTTCGACTCCGGGAGCGCAGACGCCGATGTCGCCGATTTCGACTTCTCCGCCGTCGACGAGTGGGCCGACGCCGTCGTCGAAGAGAGCCGGACAGGCCGCCGGGGATGGACCGACGGTGTCGCCGTCGGCGAGACCCCCCTCGACGCGCCGGAGGGCGACGACACACCCGTCGAGGCCGACGACGGCGAGACGTACGTCGTCTCGAAGCGCCACTACTGTCAGACCTGCCCGCACTTCGAGTCGCCGCCGGGGTTCGGCTGCGGCCACGAGGGGACCGACATCGTCGAGACGGTCGGGTTCGAGCGGTTCCGCGTGCGGGACTGCCCGATGGTCGACGACGACGGCGGTGCCGGAAGCAGTCGGCGGGCGGCCCACGCCGTCGCCGACGCGCCCGACGGCGGCCGCGCTCGCCGCGACGCGGAGAGCGAAGACGGCTCCGACTGACCTTTCAGGGCGGAACGAGTAGACGGGGATATGCAGTTCTGCGACGACTGCGGTTCGATGATGATGAACCAGGACGGCGCGATGGTCTGTACGAACTGCGGCGCGAGCGCCGACCGCGACGAGGAGCGCGCCGCCGAGTTCGTCTCCACCGAATCGCAGGCCGACAGCGAGGTCATCGAGACCGAAGAGGGCGCGGACTTCGAGGGGAAACCGACCGCCAACGACGTGACCTGCGACAAATGCGGCCACGGCGAGGCGTGGTACACCATCAAGCAGACGGCGTCGGCCGACGAACCGCCGACGCGATTCTTCAAGTGTAAGGAGTGCGGCTACCGGTGGCGGGAGTACAACTGAACTTCAGTCAAAGGTTCTCAACTGCAGCGATGAAGGAGCCACCAAACAGTATCGTACCGCCTACCAATACAAGAGCTGTCAGAGTAGGATAAGCAACTGCAAAATCTATCCATCCAGGCGTGAATGCTTGCTCAAGGTTTCCGTTCAATGCAGACGAAGCACTACGAAGGGCACCCAGCATCGCGGCTATCAGAAGTCCCCCGCTAATGTACTTCACTAAGTCTGACATGAGTGTTAATTGGAGTTATAGAAATACAAATTTATCTTGAATAACAGGTATTGTGCCAGCTACCTACTGTCGAGTTTCCACTTGTCAGGAGCCACCTCACCTAAGTTTCGACACCAGAAACTCGCTCACCGCCTCCGCCACCTTCGCGGACTGGCCGACGAAGAAGTGGTCGGCTTCCATCTCGACAAGTTCACATCCCAGTTCCCGCGCCCTGTCGACGACGGGTTCCCAGTCGGCGGTCGTGTCGCGCGTTCCGTACACCACCTGCACCGGGGCGCGAATCTCGTACAGCGCACCCACCGCGTCGAGGCCGTGTTTCTCGCCGATCTGTGCGGCCGGAGCCAACGCACTGAGGGCCGCCGGGTCCACCGTGTCGCGGGCCTCGGCCGCGGCGAGCAGCGCGATTGCGCCGCCGAAACTGAAGCCGAACAGGGCGACGGAGTCGTAGCGCTCGGCGGCCCAGTCGAGGGCGTTCAGCGCGTCGGTTCGCTCGCCGCGGCCCTCGTCCCAGTCGCCGTAGTCGAAGCGCAAGCAGTCGACTTCTCTCTCGGTGAGCGCGTCGGCGACGGCCACGAGCCGTTCGTCGCCTCGGTGACCGCGGTGCTGGGGGTGCGGCGGGCAGGCGACGACGACGTTTTCGGTCGACGCGTCGCTCGCGTCGAGCGTCGCGCGAACGTCTCTCCCGCCCGGAATCAACACGGTCTTCGAATCTGTCACACGAACTCTTGGCCGCATGAGGTTTTAAGGCCAGCGTACACAAGGAGGAGGTATGGGAATACTCTCGCGGATGTCGTACGTCGTGCGGTCGAAGATCAACGCCCTCCTCAACCGCGCGGAGGACCCGAACGAGACGCTCGACTACTCCTACGAGCAGATGCGCGACGAACTCCAGGACGTCAAGCAGGGTATCGCGGACCTGACGACCCAGAAGAAGCGCCTCGAGATACAGAAACGCCGTCTCGAAGAGAACGTCGAGAAACACAACGAACAGGCCCGCGAAGCGGTGCGACAGGACCGCGAGGACCTCGCGCGGAAAGCCCTCGAAAAGAAGCAGTCGAAGATGACACAGATCGAGGAGCTCGAGGGGCAGGTCGCGCAACTGCAGAACACTCAGGACGAACTGGTCGAGAAGAAGAACCAGTTGGAGAGCCGCATCGAGGAGTTCCGCACGAAGAAGGAGACGATGAAGGCGCGCTACGAAGCGGCGGAAGCGTCCAGTCGCGTCTCCGAGGCGATGACCGGCGTCGGCGACGAGATGGAGGACGTCGGTCGCGCCATCGAGCGCGCCGAGGAGCAAACCGACGAGATGGAGGCGCGCTCGGCGGCGATGGACGAACTGCAGGAGACGGGCGCGTTCGACGACGCGCTGTCGGACAAGGACTCCATCGACCGCGAACTCGACTCGATGCGGAGCGGTGGCGAGGTCGACAGCGAACTGGAGACGCTGAAAGCCGAGATGGGCAAGTCCTCCGGCGAGACCGAGAGCGACACCGCGAGCGACGAGGAGATAGACGCCCAACTCGAAGACCTGCAGTCCTCGGAGACGGACGAGGAGACCGAAGCCGACCTCGAAGAGCTGGAGAACGAAGAGGAGTCGCGCGCGGAGTGACGTGGTAATCCGCCGGGTACCGGACCCCGCAGCGGTTTCCGCGCCGCGGTCGCCGCCGACGCGAACACTTTGTACGACGTGACCGTAATGCGAACATGAGCGACGGCGACAAACCGAGCAACACGATGCGCGAGCGAATCGGCGGCAGTCGCGTCAAACTCTGGCTGTTGATGGACGCGGACCGCTGGTTCGTCACGGGGGGCACGCTGGCGCTGGTGTTCGTGACGCTGGTCGTTCTCGGGGTCGTCGACCCGGCGCCGATTCGCGGCTCGTGGAACGCGAAAGACCCCATCGAGACGGCGTTTCAGGGCTTTCTCACCGCCATCATCACCGGCGTGACGCTCGTCGTCACCATCAACCAGCTCGTGCTCTCGCAGGAGCTCGGGCCGCTCGGCGACCAGCGCGACCGGATGGCCGGCGCGATGGAGTTCCGAGAGGACGTGGAGGAGGTTCTCGGCGTCTCGGCGGTCCCCCCGGAGCCGTCGGCGTTTCTCCGCGCGTTCACCGAGGGGATACGCGAACGTGCCGAGGGGTTGAGCGAGACGACGGACGAGACGAACGGCGAGAGCACCACCGAAGCCGAGGGCGTCGTCCGCGAGTACGTCGAGGGGCTCGTCGACAACGCGAGCGAGGTTTCGGACCAGCTCGAAGACGAACAGTTCGGGACGTTCGACGTGCTGTTCGCCGCGTTGGACTTCAACTACTCGTGGAAGATATACGAGGGACGGCGTCTCCGAAACGAGTACGCCGACTCGCTCTCGGAGCGAACGCGCGAGGAACTCGACGAACTGCTGGAGACGCTGCAGTTCTTCGGCCCCACCCGCGAACACTTCAAGACGCTCTACTTCCAGTGGGAGCTCATCAACCTCTCGCGGACGATGCTGTACACGTCGGTTCCGGCGCTCGTCGTCGCCACGGCGATGATTCTGTACGTCGACAACCCCGGGTCGATTCAGGGATTCACCTTCGGCGTCGACAACCTCGTCTGGGTCGTCTCGGGGGCGGTGACCGTCGCGCTGGTCCCCTTCATGGTACTGCTCTCGTACGTGCTGCGCATCGCGACCGTCGCGAAGCGGACGCTCTCTATCGGTCCGTTCATCCTCCGGAGCGTCAACCGGAGCGAGGAGTTGGACTGGGAGTGACCGACGGGCAGCCTACCGGGTGAGTCGCGCGCCGGTGCCGGTGTGGCCGGACTCGCCGAGGCGAATCGTCCCCTCCGAGAGGTCGATACCGGCGTACGGGTCGGATTCGAGCAGTAGCGAGCCGTCGAGGTCCGCGTAGTCGAGAAGCGGCGCGAGGTGACAGGCGGCGGCGATGGCAGCGTTCGTCTCGACCATGCAGCCGAGCATCACCTCCATCCCGTGCGCGCGGGCGGTGTGAATCATCCGCGTCGCCTCGCGGAGACCGCCGCATTTCATCAGTTTGATGTTCGCGATGTCCGCGCGGTCGGCTATCCGCGGCACGTCGGGGAGCGTGATACAGGACTCGTCGGCGGCGACGGGGAGCGCGCTGCGCTCGTAGACGTACTTCAGTCCCTCGGGGTCCGACGCCGGGACCGGCTGTTCGACGAACTCCACGTCGTAGCCGGCGAGCATCTCGCTCTTCTCGACGGCCTCGCGCGGCGTCCACGCCTCGTTCGCGTCGACGCGGAGCGTCGCGTCGGGCGCGGCGTCGCGGACGGCCTCGACGAGCTCCTCGTCGCGGTCGGTCCCGAGCTTTATCTTCAGCACGCTGTACCCGGCGTCGACCGCCTCTTCGGTTTTCTCGCCGACGCGCTCGGTCGTGTCGAGACCGATGGTGAAGGAGGAGGTCGGGCAGTCGTCGGCGTCGAGTCCCCACATCCGGTAGAGCGGGACGCCGAGCCGTTTGGCCGCGAGGTCGTGGAGCGCGATGCTGACCGCGCAGCGGGCGGCCGGATTTCGCTCGACGCGCTCTCGCATCCGGCGCTCGATGCGGTCGAACGCGTGAGGGTCTCCGACGCGCTCGACAACGTCGAGGAGCTCCGGAAGCACCGCCTCGACGGTGTCGGCCGTCTCGCCGTAGTGTCTGGAGGGCGCGGCCGCACCCACGCCGGTCATCCCGCCGCCGTCGGTGAGCTTCACGACGACGTTCTCGGCGGTCTCCTGCGTGCTGCGGGAGATGGTGAAGGGGTGTTCGAGCGGGAGTTCGACCCGCTCGAACTCCGAGGTGAGAATCACCGGAGCGCCTCCAGCACGTCGTCGCTCGCGAACCGAACGGGGTCGCTGGCGGGGACGCCGAGTTCGTCCGCGTACGCCTCGACGGCGTCCTCGGCCTCGGCGTCGGACAGCGCCGACGTGTTGAGCGCGCCGGCGACGACCTCGGTCTCGTGGACCGCCGACCCCAGCGACTCGTAGAGGTCGACGTACTCGGAGAGCGGCGGGAGCGAGAACGACTCGTAGCCGTGAATCGCCTCACGACCCGCCTCGTGACAGAGCACGAGTTTGTCGGCCATCGAGCCGTGGAGGATGCCGCAGGTGACCGCCGAGTAGGCCGGGTGGACGATGCTACCCTGTCCTTCGACGAACAGCATCTCGTGGTCGTCGCCGATCTCGAGAATCATCTCCTCGACGGCCCCGGCGGTGAAGTCGCTCACCACCCGGTCGATGGGGTTGCCCCACCCCGAAATCATGATTCCAGTCTGTCCCGTCGGGACGAACGCCGCGTCGACGCCCGCCTCCCGGGCGGCCTCGACGAGTTCGAGCGTCGCGGTCATCTTCCCGACCGAACAGTCGGTGCCGACGGTGAGCACGATGTCGGCCGACACCTGGTCGGCGACCCCCTGTGCGACGGAGAGGTCGGGGTCGGGTTTGCGCACGTCGACGAGGTCGACGCCGTGTTCGGCCGCGAGCGCCGCGAACTCCTCGTCGTCTTCGAGGAAGTAGTGGAGTCCGGCGACGACGTCGCAGCCGGACTCGATAGCGGCGCGGACGTCGGGTCGCCACGTCTCGTCGAAGCCGCCGCCGATGGGCGCGATACCGACCAGCAGCGCGTCGACAGACTCGGCGTCCGGCACGTCCTCGAACGAGGCGACGACGGGGGCGTCGGGGAGGTCCGCTCGGTGGTCGCGAACGCGCGTCCCGGCGCGGTCTCGGTCGAGCACGGCGACGATTTCGTCGTTTCCGTAGCGCATTACGCCGGTCGCGGTCTTCGCGCGACCGGGGAACTTCTCGTGTGCGAGAACGACGATACGGCGACTCTCGGTCCCAATATCGGTCATATCGGGGAGCACGCGGCAAGATGTGATAAATCGGTTGCCAGCGGTCCGACGTGCCGCAACCGGCGCGACACCGACTCGGCGGAGTCAGAGTCGGGTCAGAGTCGGTACAGTTCGGTCGCCCAGAAGTCGCGGAATCCCTCGTCCAGCGCCTCCTCTGGCGCCCCGTTCGCGTCGCTCGTCGCGGTCACGTCCACCGCGTCGCGTAACTCGCGGACGACCTCTCGGTCGCCGACGAGAATCGTCGTCCCGGTTCCGCTCTCCTCGATGGCCTCGCGACATTTCTCGACGTGCTCGGCGATTTGGCCGTCTCGGATGCGCTCGAACCGCGACTGCGAGAACCCGCCCTTCGAGTGTTTCTCCTTCACGTCGCTCTCGAACCCCCGTTCTTGGAGTCGCTCGCGGCCGTCGTACTCGCCGAGCGCGAAGAGGTCCGCGCGAGCGACGGCGAACGCGAACCGGCCGGTCGGCCGGAACCACGACTCCTCGACTCGAAACGAGCCGTCCCACTCGCAGAACGCCTCGGGCGGACGCGGCGGCGACAGCGCCGCGCTCACGAGCCCGGCGTCGTCGGTGTAGACGAGACACGGCGCGACGCGACGGACGAGCGAGGCGTGTTCTCCGAAGCCGTCTTCGACCTCGGCGGGCACCGACTCGCCGTCGACCATCGCGGTGAGCGCGCCCTCGGGGCCGGTCCGGACGGAGCCCAACCGGTCGAGTACCTCGTCGAGACGAGCGTCGCGGAGCGTCTCCGTCCCGCGGAACTCGAGGTCCGCATCCTCCTCGTCCTGCAGGCGCTCGACCCGGTCGTCGAGTTCGGCGATACGGTCTTCGAGGCGGTTGACGCGCTCTTCGGCCTCCTGTCGGGCGGTGACGGCGTCGGCTCTGCGTTCCTCCTCGGCGGCGGCGCGGCGTTCGAGGTGGTGGTTTTCCTCCTCCAGTTCCTCGATGCGCCGCTTCAACTCGGCGCGGCCGAGCAACTCGTCGAGCATACCCCGAGAGGGGCGGTCCGGGAACTTCAACTGCGGGGGTCGACGGCCGGCGACACCGACGACGAACCGCGTCGGTTGGCGGCTCAGGTGCCAGTCGACGGCTCAGGTGCCGGTCGGGGCCTCGTACCCCGCGTACCGGAGCAGTTCGGTTGCGCGGTCGGCGGCCGCGAGGAACACCTCGCGGGAGTCCGGCAGGTCGTCGGTCGCCATCGACTCGGGGAGGGCGAGCGTTCCCGTCGGTACGTCGTCGTCGCCGAGGACGGGGAAGTGGGTCGTGTGGAGTTTCATGACGAGCGGTGCGTCGAGTCGTTCGACGCCGTCACCGGTGAGGTACAGTTGCTCGTTCATCCGCTCGTGGTCCGCTCGGTGAATCACGGGGCGGTCGCAGTCGTGCGGTTCGACGTACAGTTCACCGAGGTAGTAGCCGCTGGAGAATCGTTCGAACATCTGTGCGTGTGAGTGTCTACCACTCTCGTATATAAGAATTGCCACGAGAGTATATGTAGACGCGCAACCGTACCGTACCGATTCTTAAAAACGTGAGAAGCGGGTGTCGGAGCCGACCTATCGGTAGATGGCGACCGATTCGAGAACGACGTCTTCGGTGGGTTTGTCGTTGCGACCGGTCGGCACCGAGCCGATCTCGCGGACGACGTCCATCCCGTCGATGACCTTGCCGAACACCGAGTGGCGGCCGTCGAGGTGCGGTTGGGCATCGAGCGTGATGAAGAACTGCGAGCCGTTCGTGTTCGGGCCGGAGTTCGCCATCGAGAGCACGCCGGGGCCGTCGTGGCCGAGTTCGTCGTGGAACTCGTCGTCGAACTGGTAGCCGGGGCCGCCGCGGCCGGTTCCCGTCGGGTCGCCGCCCTGAATCATGAAGCCCTCGATGATGCGGTGGAACAGCACGTCCTGGTAGAGCGGTTCGCCGTCTTTCGTCTCGCCCGTCTCGGGGTCGGTCCACTCCTTCTGACCCGTCGCGAGGCCGACGAAGTTGTCGACGGTGCGCGGGACGCGCTCCTCGAAGAGTTCGACGGTGATGTCGCCGTGGTTCGTCTTGAGTACCGCTGTCGGGTTGTCGGGATTCTCCTGGTCGGCCATACCCGAGTCGTCGGCTCCGGGGGTGAAAAAGCCCGTTGACGTGGCCTCGTCGGCGGAGTCGTCGTCGAGGTCGGCGGCATCGCCGGAGTCCCCGTCGTCCCGGCCGGTACAGCCGGCGAGCGCGGCACCGAGCGCGAGGGCTGTCGTTCGGAGGGCGTCGCGGCGGGTCGCGGATCGGCTCATGGAGAAGCGGTCCCCCGAGGGGAGGAAAGTCGTTCGGTGTCGCCGGGGACTACCGATCGAGAGAGCAGGAGAGACGCTTGTCGGGACAGAGGCCGGCCGCAACACGGAGACGCCGGAAAAGAGGGGGTCGACACACATCCGCCGGCTGTGGTAAGGCGGGCCCTCGGTCGGGAAACCGTCCGACTGCGCGGCGCGAACGCGTCGACACCGACAGCGTCGACGGTTCGGTCGCTCTCGCCGCGAACTCTCCCGCCGTCGGTTTCCGCCTCCGAACTCGTGCCGTCACCCGCAGATACATCACCCCTCACGCCGAGTGAAAATCATGCACACCGCAGAGCGACTCACGCTCACGCGACTCCCCTCCGGCGTCCCCGTCGAGACGACGGTACACACGTACGAGGGCGACGACGACGGTCCGACGCTGTACGTCCAGGCCGCCCAACACGGCCGCGAAATCAACGGCACCGAAGTCCTGCGCCGGCTCCACGAGCGACTCGACCACGACGAACTACGGGGGAAAGTAATCGCCGTCCCCGTCGCCGACCCGCTCACGTTCGACCACGTCTCCTACACGACACCCGAGGTCATCGACTCGGTCAACCCGAACCTGAACCGCGTCTGGCCCGGCGACGCAGAGGGGTCGCTCCACCAGCGCATCGCGGCCCGCCTCTGGGAGTACGCCGGCGACGCCGACGCCATCGTCGACCTGCACACCGGTAGTCCCGACATGCTCACCCACACGGTCTACCTGAAGGGCGACGAGGAGTGCCGTGCGCTCGCCGAAGCGTTCGGGACTGACCTGCTCCTCGCCGAAGCCGCCGGCGACGACGCCGACACCGAGTGGTCCGAACGTAACTTCGGCGGGAAGTTCCGCGTCGCCGCCACGTGCGAGGGTATTCCCTCCATCACACCCGAACTCGCGCACAACAAGCAGCTCGTGGAACCCGCCATCGAAACAGGGGTGGAGGGAATGTTCGGCGTGCTCGAACACATGGGGATGCTCGACGGCGAACACGACGGCACGAGAGAGACCGAGTGGGACGGCACCGTCGCACGCAACCACCTCGGCCGCGTGAAAGCCGCCGACTCGGGGCTGTTCCTCGTCGACGACGGCGTCGAACTCGGCCAGTCGGTCGCTTCGGGCGACCATCTGGGTCGTCTGTTCGACCCGACGACGTACGACGTCCTCCAAGAGGTCGAAGCCGACCGCGACGGCATCCTCTACTCGGTGGCGCTGGAGTCGACGGTGACCGCCGGGCAGACGCTCGTCGGCGTCGCACTGCTGGACGTGGAGTAACGGAGACGGGCCGCCTAGAGCCCGCGAATCGTCTCGCAGGTGACGTCGACGCCGATGTCGAGCGCGTCCTCGTCGATGTCGAAGTACGCCGTGTGGTGGCCCGCCGGGTTCGACGCGCCGACGCCGACGTACGACGCCGTCCCGCCGTTTCGCTGGACCTCGCGGATGAGGTACGAGGCGTCTTCGCTGCCGCCGAACGGTTTTCTGTCTTTGATTTCGTCGACGGAATCGACACCTGCGGCGGCGGCTTTCACCGCGTCGACCATCTCGGCGTCGTTCTCGAACGTCGTCGTCTTCCCGTAGAGGCTCGTCTCGAACTCGCAGTCGTGCATCGCGGCGGCGTGTTCGACCACTCGGCGCGCCTTTTCGAGCATGTACTCGTTCAGTTCGGCAGTTTCGCCGCGCACTTCGACGCGGAGGCGCGCCTCCTCGCTGATGACGTTCTGCGCGTTCGGCGAGTGGACCTGCCCGACGTTGATGCGGGTCGCGCCGTCGGCGTGCCGGGGGATGGCGTAGAGATTCTGGACCGCTGCTGCGAGCGCCTGCATCGCGTTTCTCCCCTCGTTCGGCGCGCCGCCGGCGTGGGCCGGTTCGCCGAGGAACGTCACGTCGAGTTTCGCGTTGGAGAGCGGGTTGTCGTAGCCCGCGACGACGGTCCCCGTCGCCTCGCCGAGTCCGAGATGCAGCGCGAGCATGTGGTCGATGTCCGAGAAGTGGTCGGCTTCGCTCATCGGTTTCCCGCCGCGACCGCCCTCCTCGGCGGGTTGGAAGAACAGTTTGAGCGTGCCGTCGAAGCCCCCGTTGGCGTCCAGCTCGCGGGCGATACCGACGCCGATGGCGGTGTGGCCGTCGTGGCCGCAGGCGTGCATCTCGCCGGGGTGTTTCGAGCCGAACCCCTCGCGGGCGGGGCGGTGGTCGTCGTCGGTCGCCTCCTGTCGCTTTAGGGCGTCCATGTCGACGCGGACGCCGACCGTCGGTCCGGTGCCGTCGCCGTACTGTTTGGTGGCGACGAGACCCGAGACGCCTTCCAGTCGGTCGAGATACCGCTCGGGTGCGCCGAGGTCGCGGGCGCGCTCCTCGGCCGCGGAGAGTTCGTCGTCGCCGGGGACGCCCAGTCGACCGTCGGCGTTCACCGCTTCCGGCCCGAGCCGGAGGTCGAAGTCGCGTTCGTCGAGTTCCTCGGCGACGAGTGCGGTCGTTCGGAACTCCTTCCAGCCGGCTTCAGGGTAGGTGTGCAGGTCGCGTCGAATCTCGGTGAGCGAGCGGTCGGTGAGTTGCGCCATGCCTGACCGCTGTCACAGAGTGGCAAAAACGTCGTGTTCTCGGCGGTCGACGGGGGTTTTCCGCGCCACTCGCCGAATCGGGGACGTGTCCCATCAGCCGACGTGGACAGAACGAGTCGAAGTCACGAGAGAGAAAGCGCGAGGCAGTTCGCGCGCCGTCGGTTTCAGAACGCCCGAAGCTCTTCGAGCACCGCCTCGGCGCTGCCGTCGGCGATGGCCTCCCGCGCCATCTCCAGTCCGGTTTCGAGGTCCTCGGCGTCCTCGCGGGCGAAGATGCGGAACGCCGCGTTCACCGCGACGGCGTCGGCGAACTCGTCGTCGCGGTCGCCGGCGACGACCGCTTCGGTTATCCGCGCGGAGTCGCCCGCGACGTCGTCGACTTCGAGGTCATCGGCGTCGAACTCCATGCCGTAGTTTTCCGTCTCTATCTCGTAATCCTCGAACTCTCCGTCGGTCCACTCGGCGACCTTCGTGTAGCCGGGACGGATGTCGTCGTACCCCTCCATCCCCTGGAACATGATGACCCGGTGGAGGTCGTGGTGTTCGCTCCTCTCGAACGTGTCGGTCACCTTCTTGGCGAACGCGAGGTGGTAGAACGACCCGAGGTGGTAGTCGGCGTTCGCCGGGTTCGCCAGCGTCTCGATGGTGTTGACGAACGTCCGGACGCCCATCATGTCGCGGCGGTCGAAGAGGTCGTCGACCGCCGGGTTGAACGCGGGTTGGTAGTAGAAACCGAAGCCGGTCTCGTCGACCATGTCGGCCGATTCCTGTGGTTCGAGTTCCGTCCGCACGCCGAGTTCGTCGAGGACGTGCTTGTAGGCGTCCTGTTTCTGCGTCGGCACCCGGTCGCCGGAGTGAGCGACGACGGGCGTCCCCGCGGCGGCGGCGACGACGCCGGCGGCGACGCCGAGAATCGCGGTCCGACCCTTTCCGTCGTAGTTCGCGCCGCAGTCGACGGGGTCGGCGTCGGGTTCGGCGTACTCGACGCGGGCGCACATCTCGTCGGTGTAGGCGGCGAGCTCCTCGGGGTTGTTGCGTTTCCAGCGGTTCGCGAGCCAGAACGCTCCGAGCGTCGTAGGGTCCGGTTCGCTCGCGAAGATGCGCTGCATCGCCTCGCTGGCCTGCTCGCGGGTGAGGTCGTCGGCCGACTTGTGCCCGGAGCCGCACACCTCCGTCATCAGCCGTTTCAGCGGCCACTCGCCGAATTCTGCTGTCGCGTTCGCCATGTGCGCGGCTTGGGACGGGCGGAGCAAAAACGTCCCGTTCTCGCCCTCGAAGCCGCCGGAGCCGTCGAGGAAAAACTAGTAAACGTTCGTGTAATTCTAGGCGTTGCATAAAAGGGACTGATGTGTGAGGCCGCCGAACGAGAGCACATGCCAGACCTCATCCCGCTCTCCCGACGAAGCCCAGCCCTCGATGCCGCCGTCTCGCTGTACTGGGAACTGTACGGCGACGCCGAGCGCGGATGGGGGAGTCGGGTCGAGGCCGCGACGCAGTTCGAACGACACGCGGAGTATCCGGGGTACCGGGGATTCGCGGCCGTCGAAGCGGACGAGGTGCTCGGCTTCGTCTACGGCTACACGTCCGCGCCGGGCCAGTTCTACCACGACCAACTCGCTGCCACGCTCGGACCCGACCGGACCAGCGAGTGGCTCGGAGACTGCTTCGAGTTCGTCGAACTCGCCGTCGCCGACGACGCCCGTCGGCAGGGCCTCGGGACCAACCTCCACGACACTGTCCTCGACGGCCTCGCTCACGAGACGAGCGTCCTCACGACCGGCGTCGAGAACGAACCCGCTCGGAGGCTGTACGAACGGAACGGCTGGCGGACTATCCACGACTCCTTCGAGTTGAACGGCACTAACCCGATGGTCGTGATGGGCCGAGAACTCTCGGAGGAGGACGCGAGACCGCTGGCCGAAACCGTCGGCACGGGGGGGCCGTCGGGGTCCCCGAGCGACAGGCGACGGTCCGGCGGCGACTGAGCGAACGGGTCGGGAGCCTCGCGGAGCCTCCCGAGAGAAACCGGCGCCAGTCCGAAACTGGTACGTTCGACGCCTCCTAACACCGAGCGATGGGTCCCGTAGACGCCGACTGGCGTGCCGACCTCGACGCCGTCGACGCCGCACTCGTCGACGAGTACCAAAGCGAGTTCCCCGTCGTCGAACGACCGTTCCGCGTCGTCGGCGAGGAGCTCGGCGTCTCCGAAGACGAAGCGCTCTCGCGGGTCGAACGACTCCGCGAGCGGGGCGTCTTTCGACGGTTCGGCGCGGTGCTCAACCCGCCGGTCATCGGGAGTTCGACGCTCGCGGCGGTGAGCGCGCCCGAAGAGCGCTTCGACGAGGTCGCAGAGATCATCAACGGCTACCGCCAGGTGAACCACAACTACCGCCGCGACCACGAGTGGAACATGTGGTTCGTCGTCACGGCGGGGTCGCGGGAGACGCGCGACCGAATCCTCGGCGAAATCGAGGAGCGAACCGACTGTGCGGTGTTGAACCTCCCGATGCTCACCGACTACTACATCGACCTGGAGTTCCCCGTCGTCAACGACGACCGGTTCGCGAGAGAGACGGTTCCGTCTCCGGAAGCGCGGGCGGAGGACCCGCGGGCGGAGGACCCGCGAACGCGGGAGAACTCCGCGGAGACCACCGTGAGCGCGACGCGCATCAGCGAGGAAGCGACGGGCGGCCTCTCGGCGCTGGAAGCGGCTCTCCTCCTCGAAATCCAGGACGGTTTCCCGCTGTCGGCGACGCCGTACGGGGACGTTGCGGACGCCGTCGACGCCGACGTCGACGACGTGCTCGCTGCGGTTCGACGACTGCTCGACGACGGCTGTATCAAGCGCATCGGCTGCGTCGTCAACCACGTCGTCACCGGCTTCCGGAACAACTGCATGGTGGTCTGGGACATCCCCGACGACGAACTCGACGTCCGCGGCGAGCGCGTCGGGTCGCTGCCGTACGTGACCCTCTGCTACCACCGTCCGCGACGACCCGAGCAGGGGTGGCCGTACAACCTCTTCACGATGATTCACGGCCGCGAGGCCGACGTCGTCGACGAGAAGATAGACGAACTGGCCGCCGAACACCTCCCGTTCGACCACGAGCGACTCTACTCGACGGAGACGCTGAAGCAGACGGGCGCGCAGTACGACGAACTGGTGGGTGACGACCGGTGACGGGCGCCGACGAGCGCGTGAAACTGGTCGAGACCGAGACGGAACGCGCGGACGCCTTCGCCGTCCGCGAGGCGGTGTTCGTCGACGAGCAGGACGTCCCCGAGAGACTGGAGTGGGACGAGTACGACGACGGGGCGCTGCACTTCGTCGCCTACGACGGCGAGGCCGCCGTTGGCGTCGCGCGCCTCCGCCGCGTCGGTGAGAACGAACGCGGCGGTGTCGCCGACGGCGACACTGCGGCCGTCGGCAAACTCGAACGCGTGGCGGTGCTCGAACCGAGACGCGGCGACGGGTGGGGCAAGCGACTCGTCGCGGCCGCAGAGCGCACCGCCCGCGAGGAGGGGTTCGGAGAACTTCGACTGCACGCCCAGACCCACGTCGAGACGTTCTACCGCGACCTCGGCTACGAGACGACGAGCGACGTGTTCGAGGAGGCGGGAATCCCGCACATCGAGATGGAGAAGTCGCTGTAGTCCGGGGTCGGCGCTCGGCGCGGGACCGACAGAGGAAAGGTCGACCTGTCGCTATCTGTTCCCGATGAGCGACGACGGCGTCAAGAAGCCGAGCGAGTTCGGCGGCGAGGGTCCCCCCGTAGCGGAGAAGCCGTACAAGATAATCTTCGAGGCCAACAAGTGCTTCGGGGCGGGGCGCTGCGCGGAAGTGGCCGACAACTGGGAGATGGACCTCGCCTCCGGCCTGGCGAAGGCGAGGTCGTACTACATCGGCGAGGACGAACTCGACGAGAACGTCCGCGCCGCCGAGGTCTGTCCGGCGAAGAAGGGCGACGGGGTCATCCACGTCATCGACCGTCGCACGGACGAGGAGATCGCACCGAACCCCCACGGCGACGGGACGCTGAGCGTCGACTGGTGAGCGTCGGCCGAAGACGGGCGACCGGAGTTCGGCGCACGACCGCGTACCGAAACCGACTTGCGGGGGACGCCGGTACGACAGTGTGCGCGAGGGTGGCTGAGCCAGGCCAAAAGCGGCGGGCTTAAGACCCGCTTCCGTAGGGATTCGCGAGTTCAAATCTCGTCCCTCGCATCGATTTCTCGCCGGAGGACGCGACGACGCTGTAGCGATGGCGACGCCGACCGAGTCGAAATCGTAGCCAGCTAACAGAACCGAACTTACTCAAGGATGGCTAATGACATCTAATTAGAGCCATGACCGACCTCGCCTCGACCGCCCCGACGCGCTTCGACCTGATACTGTTCGTGATGGGTGTCGCGCTGTTCGGCGGCGGGGCGCTCGGAGCGCTGACGGTCGTTCCGTTCTCTCTGGCCGGCGGTGCCGGGACGGCCGTCGCGGGGGCGGCGATGTTCGAGGGACTCGCTCGGAACCCGCCGACCGAGTCGTAGCGGTCGAGTGCTGCTGTGGGTCGCGTCGGCGGTCGAGTGCTGCAGCGGGTTGCCTCGGCGGTCGAATACTGCGACATCGAACGCCGACCGGCGTCGTCGCTCGTCGAACACGCTCGTTCGAGTACACGCTCGTATCTATCGGTGGCTATCGCTCGTCGGTCGTTGTTTCAGCGAAAGGGGTAAACGCCGCACCCGTGAGAAAAGCAAGGGTGCAGCGTTTGCCGCCCTGAATTGGTCCCCGCTGACGCTTCGGCCCTCCAAAGCGAAGCGTCACCTGAACACAGACTCCCCGCCTACTTAAGCGTGGCGCAGACGGCAGAGGGCGGGGGATGACTGGTCGGTCAGTTAGAGAGTCGTCGGAGCGTGAGCGCCCGCGCGACGGCGTACGGCCCCGGGTCCGCGAGGTCAGTCGTCCCCCGACTCGGTCGAGACCGCTGCCTGCGCGGCCCACAGCGAGGCGTACTCGCCGCCGGTGGCGTGGAGTTGACTGTGGGACCCGCGCTCCGCGATTCGGCCGTCGTCGAGCACGAGAATCTCGTCGGCGTTCGTCACCGTCGAGAGGCGGTGGGCGATGACGAGCGTCGTCCGGTCCTCCGTGAGCCGTTCCAGCCCGCGCTGGATGCGCCGTTCGGTCTCGGTGTCGACCGCCGACGTCGCCTCGTCGAGCACGAGAATCGGGGCGTCCGCGAGCGCCGTCCGCGCGATGGAGAGCCGTTGCCGCTGACCGCCGGAGAGCTTCACGCCGCGCTCGCCGATTCGCGTGTCGTACCCCTCCGGAAGCCCCTCGATGAACTCGTGGGCCTCCGCGATTTTGGCGGCCTCGACCATCTCCTCCTCCGTCGCGTCGAACGCCCCGTAGCGGAGGTTCTCGGCGACGCTGCCGTCGAAGAGGAACGTCTCTTGGCCGACGTAGCCGACGGCGCCGCGCAACTCGGTGAGCGAGGTCTCGCGCACGTCGACGCCGTCGACGCGGACGGAACCGTCACTCACGTCGTACAAGCGGGGGAGCAGTTTTAGAATCGTCGACTTTCCGGCACCCGTCGGTCCGACGAGCGCCAGCGTCTCGCCCGGTTCGACGGCGAAGCTCACGTCCGAGAGCACCTGCTCGCTCTCGTCGTACGAGAACGAGACCGAGTCGTACTCGACGCGACCCGAGACGGCGTCGAGCGAAACGGGGTCGTCGGGGTCGTCGATGCTCGCTGGCATGTCGCGGAGCGCGTAGATACGCCGCGTCGACGCGAGCGCGTTCTCGTACCACTCGACGATGCGGCCCGACTCGCTGACCGGCGCGACGAGTTGCTGTGCGAGTGTGACGAACGTGACGAACGTCCCGATTCGAAGCGCGCCGCTGGCGTACGGCGGCGGGCCGACGACTAGCCAGTAGCCCCCGACGGCGAACGTCGCCAGAAACGTCATCCCGCCGATGAACTGCATCCCCGGTTGGTAGATTCCGGAGAGTTTGATGACGGTCATTATCTGGTCGAAGTACTCCTTCGAGGCGTCGCGGACGCGTTCGGCCTCGTAGCGCTCGGTCGCCGTCGTCTTGATGAGGTCGATGCCAGAAAGGTTGTTCTCCAGTCGGGTGTTCATCCCACCGATGCTCGACCGGACGGCCGCGTAGACGGGTTCGACGCGCGTCATGAACCAGTAGGTGAAACCCGCGAGCACGGGGACGAACACGAGCGTGACGACGGCGAGTTGCCAGTTGAGGTAGAACAACACGCCCGCGATGCCGAGCACCATCACGAACAGGCGGATGGTGCTCTCCAGGGCGTTGTCGAAGAACACCTCCAGATTGTTCACGTCGTTGTTCAGCACCGACATTATCTCGCCGGTCTGCTTGTCGTCGAAGAAGGCCATGTCGAGCGCCTGCATCCGCTCGTAGGTGTCGACTCGGAGGAAATGTTCGATACGGTGCGCGAACAGGTTCAGCGTCACCGTCCGCCCCCACGACGCCACCGCGGCGACGACGAACGACCCCGCGATGAGCGCGATAGAGAGCGTCAACTGTTCGGGAACCGTCTCCGGGAGCCACGCCCCGGGGACGAGGGGGAGGCTGTACGCGCTTGGACCCTGGTCGACGGCGTTGAGGGTGACGCCGAGCAGCAGCGGCGGAACGAGGTTCGCCGCGCGAGAGAGAAAACTCGTCAGGACGCCGAGGGTCAGCCACCGCAACTCCGGCACACCGTACTCGGCGAACACCCGCTGTATCGGGCGCTCGACCCGGTCGGCGAGGGCCTGAAATGACGTGTTTGCGTCGGTCACTACACGCTACGGGTCACGCAGACGACAAAATCCCATCGCAACCGGCGTGAGAGGTCGGGTTTTCTACTGCTTCGCCGGATGGTCGTCTCGAAGCCGACTCTGCCCCGCCCCCAACACGTTCTCGCGCAGCGTCCCGCCCTTGTACTCCTCGCGTAGCAGTCCGCGCTCGCGGAGCACGGGCACGACGAGGTTCACGAAGTCGTTCAGCGTGCCCGGACGCGAGATCTCCTTGACGTTGAAGCCGTGGACGCCGACCTCCTCGAACCAGTACTGGAGGTCGTCGGCGACCTGTTCGGGCGTGCCGACGACGACGGGCGAGGTCGAGCCGAGTCCCGAGAACTCCGCCACCTCGCGGACGGTCCACTCGCGGTCGGGGTCGTTCTTCGTGAAGGCGTTCATCGCGCCCTGAATCGCGTCCGTCTCGATGTGTTCGACCTTCTGGTCGGGGTCTAACTGCGAGAGGTCCATGTCCAGAAAGCCCGAGAGCATCGTGAGCGTTCCCTCGGTGCTGACGTGCTCGCTGAAGCTCTCGTGTTTCTCGCGGGCCAGTTTCTCGGTTTCGCCGACGATGGGGACGATTCCGGGGAAGAAGAGCAAGGAGTCGGGGTCGCGGCCGCGGTCGGCGGCGCGTTCGCGCATGTCCTCGATGTAGCTCCGTGTTCCGGTCTCGGTGGGTTGGCTCACGAACACGGCTTCGGCGTTGTCGGCGGCGAACTCGCGCCCGCGGTCCGACGACCCGGCCTGATACAGCACCGGCGTCCGCTGCGGCGACGGTTCGCAACTGTGCGGACCGGGCACCGAGAAGAACTCGCCCTCGAAGTCGATGGCGTGGACCTTCTCGGGGTCGGCGTACATCCCGCGCTCGCGGTCCTGAATCACGGCGTCCTCCTCCCAACTGTCCTCCCAGAGCGCGTAGCACACCTGCATGAACTCGTCGGCGCGGTCGTAGCGCGTCCCTCGGTCCATCCGCTCGTCGAGGCCGAGGTTCTCGGCGGCGCTTTCGAGGTAGGAGGTGACGACGTTGAACGCGATGCGGCCGTCGGTGAGGTGGTCGAGCGTCGAGAGTTCGCGGGCGAGTTGGTACGGGTGGGTGTACGTCGTCGAGCGCGTGACGGCGAATCCGAGATGGTCCGTCACCTCGGCCATCGCGGGGACGAGCGCCTGCGGGTCGTTCGCCGGCGTCTGGATGGCGTTGCGAATCGCCGAATCGCGGTCGCCGCCGTACACGTCGTAGATGCCGCGCACGTCGGCGAAGAAGACGGCGTCGAAGCCGCCTCGCTCGGCGGTTCTGGCGACTTCGGTCCAGTAGTCGCGGTCGGTGTAGCGGTGCGACTGGTCGCCCGGGTAGGTCCACCGCCCCGGCGAGACGTGCTCCACCGAGTTCATCGTGAAGAGGTTGAGATGCATCCGCTCGGTCATTGGCGGACGCAGGGGAGGGAGGGAGTAATAGGTGGGCGATACCGGCGGCTCACGTGGGGTAGCGGTGACGGAGGGCGAGAACCGATTACGACTCGTACTGTCGAATCGCGGCGGCGAACTGCGGGTGGAGATACGGATTGCCGTCGTCGTCGCGCTGAATTAGGGTGCCGCCGTGGACCTGCTCTTCGAGCGTGTCGACGCGTTTGGAGACGGTGCGCTCGGTGTAGCCGGTCGCTTCGGCGAGCTCGTCTTCGGTGAGCGGTTCGTCCGCCTCGGCGAGCGCGACGAGAATCTCCCATTCGGACTTCTTCAGCCGACCGTCGAGTAGTTCGACGAGTCGGTCGACGTTGTTTTGAGCCTCAGTCTCAGCCATACATCGAACAGACAGCGTACTGAGTTGAAATGACTTGTGTGTTGCCGCCGGAAAATCACGTGAACGGGACACATTCGCCGACTCCGCCGGTTCCCCGACGCCGCGCGTCCGCGACACGCGAAGGCGGGCGCGTCTCAGCAGGAGCAGTAGTAGTCGCGTCGGCCGAACTCGGTTCCGAGGAGTTTGGCCGTCGGGGTCGGGTCCGACGGCCGGTAGACGCCCGTCGTCAGCGTCCCCGACGATTCGAACGACCCGGCAACCAGCGCCGCCCAGTCGCCGTCCGACAGCACGTCGCGGAACGAGTCGTCCGTCGAGAGCAGCGTCAGATAGTCGCGGAGGTACACCCAGCGGGCGTCGCCGACCGACTCGGCCGCGCCCGCAACGTCGTACTGTACGTCGTCGACGACCGCCGAGTACGCGGCCAACGGCAGGTTCGCCCCGGCGGCGACGGGCATGGAGATCCACTTCCACGGGCGCGTGTTGATGTCGAGGAGGACGTACTCACCGCGGTCGGCGTCGTAGACGAACTCGGACTCGCTGATGCCGTGGTAGCCCGTCCGCTCCAAGACCGCCAGCGCGCGCTCGCGGATTTCGGGCCGGTCTGTCGTCTCGACGACGCACGACGTGCCGAACGCCTGCGGGTAGCGGACGCGGGCGTTGCCGACGACCGACAGCGTCTCCCCGTCGGGCGAGATGTAGGAGGCGAGCGACGCGTCGCGGCCCTGCGCGATGTTCACTTTCTCCTGCGCCAGGAGTTCGACGTCGGCCGCTTCGGCGGCTTCGAGCGTCTCGTACAGCTCCTCGCGGTCGTCGACCTCCACGACGTTCGTCCCGAGCGCCTCCTCGCCCTCGCGCTTCAGCGCGGGTTTGAGCACGAACGGGAAGCCAAGCGCCTCCGCGGCGGCGTCGGGGTCGTCTTCGTCGAGCCAGTACGTCTCGGGGTACGGGACCTCCAGTTCCTCGGCGAGGCGGTAGAGCGACGACTTGTCCAGCACGGCGTCGATTCCCTTCTTCTCCGAGAACGGGAGTCTGACGCCCTCGGGCTCGGTTCCCGCGAACGCGTGGACCCACTCGTCCATACAGCCGAAAGCGACGAGGTCGGTGCCCGCGGCGTCGGCGAGCGCTTCGAGGTCTCTCCTGAACCCCTCGCGGTCGTCCAGCGGGTAGGTGACGCGCCCGGCGAAGTCGACGGCGTCCGAGGGCGGCGCGACGCCGTCGCCGGAGCGGTCGAGAGCGACGACCGGAACGTCGTGGGCGTCGAGCGCCCGCGCGACGCTCAGTCCCGTGATGTGCGCGTTGGCGACGACGGCCGGTGGCCGGTCGAACTCCGCCTCGGTGACGGCCTCCAGCAAGTCGTCCGTTTCGAGAAACCGGTCTGCCATGGCCGGTCGTTTCGGTGCGACCGATAAAAGCCCGTCAATAGCGGACAGCGGGACCGATATCTGGGTCGCTCGTCGCTACGGCGCAACGAACGCCTCGCCGTAGAGCGGAATCGTGAAGAGCAGGAGCGCGAGCGCAGCGACGAGAGCGGTCGTGGTGACCACTCGCCGCTTCGCGGAGCGGTCGACGTAGGCGACGTACCCGCCGAGGACGACTATCGCGAGTTGCACGCCGAGTTCGACGAACGAGGCGGTGTACCCGAGCACGCCCGGCCGGAGCAGGAGAACCACCATCGCCGCGGAGAGCGCGGTCCCGGCCGTCATCGCCACAGTCGTCGCCGCGCGCCGACCGACGGCCCTCGCGGCAAGCACGGTCAACGCGACGTTGAGGAGGATTCGAAGACCGACGAACGCCGTCAGGCCGAGGGGGTTCGACCACCCCGGGAAGAGCCACTCGAACATCTGTCGACCGAGAATCCCGGACGACGTGTAAATAGGTTGTCGTCACCGCGGCGACGACGTCGCAGACGCGAGTCGCTTTTCTCCCGCGAGCGCCTTCTCCCACCGATGACCGACGTTCCCGACCGCGTGCACCGCGCCTTCCGCGACCACGCGTCGTTCGAGAGAGTGGACGAGACGACGTACGAATCCGTGAAGAGCCCCTTCGAGGGCGTCGTCGAGGTGTCGCCGGGCGAAGACGGCAAAATCGCCTACGACGTGACCGTCCGCGTGCCGATGCTCGACGAGGTGACCGACGACGAGGTCGCCGACGTCGTCGAGGAGGGTTGGTACGAGACGTTCGAACTCCGCGTCGTCGACGTGGGCGGCGTCACCGCCGTCGAACGCGACCTCGACCCCGCGGTGTCGGAGACGGGCCGCCACGCGACCGTCGAAATGGCGTTCGAGGACATCAACGAGCGTCGCGGCGTCGACGACGCGGGCGCGCTCGTCGACTTCGTCGAGGGGACGTACGCGCAGGGCATCATCCCCGGCTACGACTACACCGAGCCGGTGTCGTCGATGCTCTCGCAGGCGTATCAGGCCGGCGGGAGCGACCCCGTCGAGTAGGCGACTCCGTCGAGTAGAAACGAGACGGGCGAACGCGGAGGCCGGTCGCCGCGTTCAGTCCATCGAGATGTACGTCTGCGTGTCCTCGACGCCGTCGATGCCCTGAATCTGCGTCGCGGAGATGTTCTTGACCTCCGCGGGCGTGTCGACGGTCACCTTGGCGATGATGTCGACGTCTCCGGCGACGATGTGGGCGTCGACGACGCCGTCGAGCGACGATATCTCGCTGCGCAGTCGTTCGGCTTCGCCGGTGTTCGCTTTCACCATCACGTAGGCGGTGACCACGCTCAGTCACCCCCCACGGCGGCGGCCATCGAACTGTCGCCGACGAGCAGTTGACGCACCTCGTCGAGCACCGAGAAGTCCGCGAGCACGGCCACGCGGTCGCCCGTCTCCACCGAGTCGTCGGGGAGGGGTATCCCCATCGGGTCGCCGTCCTTGCCGAACGCGAGGATGCGCGACTCCGACGGGAGCGCGACCTCGCTTATCGTGTAGCCGTTCATCGGCGACTCGTCGGTGACCGTGATGAGAAGCACCTGGAGGCTCTGGGCGACGTCGGCGATGGCGCGAATCGACCCGCCGAGTAGCGCGTTCTTCGCGCCGATAGCGCCGAGTCGCTCCGGGTAGACGATCTCGTCGACCTCCTGGGCGTACTTCTGGTAGATCTCCTCGCGGTAGTCCTCGTCGATGCGCATCACCGTTCGACAGCCGTGGTGCTTACCGATCATGCAGGCCGCGAAGTTGGCGTTCAGGTCGCTCGTGAGCGCGCCGAGCGCGTCGGCCTCGTCGACGCCCGCGGACTCCAGTATCGGTTCGCGGGAGCCGTCTCCGTCGACGACCTCGAACCCGCTGGCACGGGCGCGTTCGGCTTGGTCGCCGTCCCGTTCGATGAGCGTCACGTCGTGACCCTCCTCGCGGAGGACGCGGGCGGTTCGGAGCCCGACACGACCGGCGCCAATGATAACAAACCGCATGGGACGGCGTACGTCGGCGGGGGAGAATAACCTTGCCCCGGTCGCGGTCCGCCCCGGGGGAAGGCTTTTGCCACGTTACGGAGTAACACACCACGATGGTTCACGCGTTCATCATGGTGAAAACGGGAGCCGGAGAGTCAGAGCAGTTAGTCGCGCCGATCCGAGACCTCGAACGGGTGACCGAGGCGCACATCGTGGCGGGCGCGTACGACCTCATCGTGGAAGTCGACGCGGAGGAGGTGTACGACGTGCTCAAAACCTCCTCGTCGGGGATTCAGGGGCTCCAGGGCGTCACCGATACGAAGACGTACATCTCGCTCGGCGAGTGAGAGGCTGCGGGAGCCACCGACAACAACTGTTTGAACCGACCCGGCGTACCTCACCTATGCGACTCCTCTTCCGCACGTTCGCGGCCGTGGTGGGACTGTCGCTTCTGGCGTTCTACGCCGTCTTGGCCGTCCTGACGTACCGGTTTCTCGTCCTCCTCTGGTCGGTCCGGCCCGACCCCGCAACGAGCGTCGCCCTCGTCGGCGGCGTCGTCCTCCTGACGGCGTGGGCCAACTACCGCTTCGGCACGTCGAGACTGTTGGCGAGCGTCGAAGCGAGTCGACTCCTGCCCGAGCGCGCGCCGGGGCTCTACCGCCGCCTCGACGCGCTGTCCGAGCGCATGGAGATCGCGACGCCGACGGTGTACGTCGCCCGACTCGCCGCGCCGAACGCGTTCGCCCTCGGCGGACCGAGAGACGGCATCGTCGTCGTCGACCGCTCGCTGTTTCGGATGCTCTCGGGCGACGAGTTCGAGGCGCTGTTGGCGCACGAACTCGCGCACCTGGAGGGGTACGACGGGTTGGTGCAGACGTTCGCTTTCAGCGCGCTCCGAACCGTCGTCAGCGTGCTCGCCGTCGCGCTGTTACCCGTCGCGCTGTTCCTCGAGGGCGTCGCCCGGGCGACGGCGTGGCTCCGCGGCACGCCGACGGCGACGCCGCTGTCGAACGGCGGGTACGGCGTCGGCGGCGTCGTCACGCTCGTCGCGGTCGGGTTGACGCTGTTCGTCCGGGCGTACTCGCGGCGGCGGGAGTTCGCCGCCGACGACAGAGCCGTCGAGGTGACGGGGCGGCCGCTGTCGCTCGCTCGCGCACTCGAGCGACTCCAGCAGGCGACGGAGTCGCCGTTGAGCCGCTTTTTCGGCCTCCCGGCCCCGCCGACGCCGGGGCCCGAAGACGAGACGCGACTCGGCCGATTGCTGTCGACGCACCCACCGCTGGAAGCGCGTATCGAACGGTTAGTCGAGAGCGCCGAGGAGCGGGACGCGGCGGCGCGGTCGATTCCGATTCGGTGAGTCGACCGCTCTCGAACCGACGCGAGCGCTATCGGTCCAGTTCCTGGGGGTCGTGGGTTTCGATCGAGCGGTGCATCCGCTCGCGCTGGGCTTCGAGCTCCGGCGGCAGCGACTCGTAGACGAAGTCGAACAGTTCGTCGGGGTCGGCGCGGGGACCGGATTCGGCGACTTCGACCGCCTCGGACAGCTCCTCGTTGGCGTCGTCGTACGCGCTCTCGACGAACTCGTCGTCGACGAGGCCCTCCGCGCGGAGGAACTCCTCGAACCGTTCGAGCGGGTCGCGGGTGCGCCACTCGGGGAGGTCGGGGTCGTCGTCGCGGTAGACGGAGGGGTCGTCGGCGGTCGTGTGCGCGCCGCGGCGGTAGGTGAGGCTCTCGACCAGCACGGGCGAACCGTTTCGAGCGGCTTCGAGCCCCTGCTCGACCGCCTCGCGGACCGCGAGCGGGTCGTTGCCGTCGACCTGGATCCCCTCGAGACCGTACGCCTCGGCTTTGACGGCGATAGACTCGCTGGCGGTCTGTCGCTCGCGCGGCAGTGAGATGGCCCAGTCGTTGTTCTCACAGAAGAAGACGACCGGCGCGTCGAACACGCCCGCGAAGTTCAGCCCCTCGTGGAAGTCGCCCTCGCTCGTCGCGCCGTCGCCGAAGCAGACCAACATCGCCTCGTCGTTTCCCCGGTAGTTGCGCGCCATCCCCGCGCCGGCGGCGTGCGGAATCTGGCTGGCGATGGGAACCGCCTGCGGGAACACCGGCACGTCGTGGTCGGAGTGGTACTCGGGGTAGCCGCGCCGGAAGCGGAGGATGTCGCTCATCGGGACGCCGCGGGCGATCTGGAGCGCGTTCGAACGGTAGGTCGGGAAGAGCCAGTCGTCGTCGGCCATCGCGTGGGCCGCGCCGACCTGCGACGCCTCTTGTCCGAGAAACGGGGGATACCCGCTCATCCACCCGCGCCGCTGTAGCGCGAGCGCGCGCTCGTCGAATCGCCGCGTTCGGACCATGTCGACGTACGCCGCCCGGGCGTCGTCGGCCGAGAGCGACGACTCCGAGAGCGACCGGTCGTCGATGAGTCGATGCATGACTGTGCAGTCGGTGATTGTTCGTGATAAAGTGGGTCGGTTTAGCACGGCGACAGTCGGAGCGAATCGGCGTCGTCGTCGTTTCGGCGCTCGCCCCGGTTCCGACAGCCCAAAGAGCGAGCGGCCCGTAGGCGGACCATGGTCTCGGTCCTCGGACTGGTCGTGCTCGGGGTCGCGTTCGTCGCCCACACGTTCGTCGCAGCGGTCATAACGCGATTTCTCCGCCTGCGGTTGGACACGCAGTGGGGGATGGTACTGTACGCCGTCGTCCTCGTTCCGGCCGCACTGGTGGCGCTGACGCTCGTCACCGGACAGCTCGTCTCGGTCGAACTCGGACAGATGGGAACGCTCGGCCTGCTGGTCGGGATGCCGCTGGCGCTCGGATTCACCATCGACGTGCTCTACATGCCCTCGCCCGACGAGTACGACCTGCCCGAGACGCCGTAGCGGTCTCAGACTCGACCGCTCGACCACCCGCTCGCCGAGGTAGTCGCTGCATCCCGACAGAAGGAGGAGGAGAAAGACCACCGCGAGTGAAGCGAGCGGAGGGTATCGCCGCAGACGTCCGAGGCGGAACACACCGACCTGCCGCACGCGAGACGCGACGCCGGGTTCCGCGTCGACTCGGTTCGTTCAGTCGCCGCGGGCGTCGACCAACCGGTCGACGGCCTCTTCGACCCGGTCGATGACCTCCTCGGGCGATTTCGTCGCGTCGACGCGGACGAAGCGGTGCCGTTCCGCGTCGATGAGGCGCTCGTAGTTCGCGCGGACCGAGGCGAGATACTCCGCCTGCTCGAACTTGTTGGTCGCGCCGCTTCGCGCCGCCGCCGTCTCCGGGTCGACGTCGAAGTAGATGGTCGCGTCCGGCGGACGGGTGAAAGCGGCGTGGATGCCGCGGATGTACTCCAGGGGACGGTTTATCTCGGACTGCTGGAGTTCGACGGCCTGATACGCGTACCGCGAGTCCGAGTAGCGGTCGGAGATGACGAGTTCGCCGTCGGCCAGCGCGGGTCGAATCACCCGCGAGAGGTGGTCGGCGTGGTCGGCCGTGAAGAGAAACAGCGAGGCCAGCGGGTCGGCGTCGTCGTCGCGGATGGCGCGGTCGACCGCGTCGCCGTACCAGGAGTTCGTCGGTTCGCGGGTGAAGACGGCGTCGGGGTGCGAGTCGTGCAACGCCTCCCACACCGTCGTCTTGCCGCTGCCGTCGAGACCCTCCAGCGTGATGAGCATGTCCGGGTGGTGTCGGTGGCCGCGCTTAAGCGTTGATAGCTCTCCGCGTCGGACGCGGCGGGGCGCAAAAACGGTCGATTCGACCGGAAAGACGGCCAACTGGGAGCAAATAGCGCGGTAGCTTTACGTTCAGTCCGTCCGACAGTACGCGCATGAAAGTGCTCGTCGTCGGCGGAACTGGGTTCGTCGGAACGCACCTCGCAGCGGAACTGCTCGACCGCGGTCACGAGGTGACGGTGCTGTCGAGAAGTCCCGAAAGCGACGACCTGCCGCCGGGCGTCGAAACCGCCCGCGGCGACGTGACCGCCTACGACTCCATCGAGGGGGCGTTCGAAGGGAAGGACGTCGCCGTCAACCTCGTCGCGCTGTCGCCGCTTTTCAAACCCAGCGGCGGCGACGAGAAACACTTCGAGGTCCACCTCGGCGGCACCGAGAACGTCGTGAAAGCCGCCGAGGAGCACGGCGTTTCGAAGCTCGTCCAGATGAGCGCGCTCGGGGCGGACCCGAACGGCCCGACGGCGTACATCCGGTCGAAGGGCGAAGCCGAGGACGTCGTGAGGAGCTCCGAGCTCGACTGGGTCGTCTTCCGACCCTCGGTCATCTTCGGCGACGGCGGCGAGTTCGTCCCCTTCACGAAGAAGCTCGCGCCGCCGTACCTCACCCCGCTTCCGGGCGGCGGGAAAACCGGGTTCCAGCCGATCTGGGTCGGCGATATCGCGTCGATGCTCGCCGACGCCGCGGAGGACGACGACCACGTGGGACAGGTGTACGAGATCGGCGGGCCGGAGAAGCTGACGCTCGCGGAGGTAGCGAGGAAAGCCCACGGTGCGGAGGGTCGATCCGTGAACGTCGTACCAGTGCCGATGGGATTGGCCGGCATCGGCCTCGGCATCGGCGGGAAGATACCCGGGTTCCCGATGGGGAGCGACCAGTACCGGTCGCTGCAGTTCGACAACACGACCGACGACAACGACATCGACGCGTTCGGCAAGCGCGCGTCCGACCTGAAGACGCTCGACGCGTATCTCCGCGATTCGTCGCGGTAAACCCCGGTAACGGCGGCTTACTTTCGATATCTTACTCCTTCTGGGTCGGCGAGATGACGGCTGTCTGGTGATTGACACTCGTCCCTAACTGATCCCTTTAATCGTCTCCTTCGCCCGATTTCGGCCGATTCGTCCGCTGTAAGCACTCGTTACCGCCGACACGTTGTCACCGATTATCAAACCTGAATATCACAGTGAACTGACTTTCTACCATCATAAGGCTTATATCGGATTTCGTATTGGCTTTTACACAATGACGAGGGGAGCGAAATCATGAAACTGGCAATGATCGGCTTCGGGCAAGCCGGCGGGAAAATCGTCGACAAGTTCGTCGAGTACGACCAACGACACGGCAGCGATATCGTCCGGGCGGCGGTGGCGGTCAACTCCGCGAAAGCCGACCTGATGGGTCTGACGAACATCCCGAAGGAACAGCGCGTGCTCATCGGACAGTCGCGCGTCAAGGGTCACGGCGTCGGCGCGGACAACGAACTCGGCGCGGAAGTCGCCGAGGAGGACATCGACGAGGTACAGGGAGCCATCGACGGGATTCCGGTCCACGAGGTGGATGCCTTCCTCGTCGTCTCCGGTCTCGGCGGCGGCACCGGCAGCGGCGGCGCACCGGTTCTCGCCAAACACCTCAAGCGCATCTACACCGAACCCGTCTACGGTCTCGGCATCCTCCCGGGCAGCGACGAGGGCGGCATCTACACGCTCAACGCCGCGCGCTCGTTCCAGACGTTCGTCCGCGAAGTCGACAATCTGCTCGTCTTCGACAACGACGCGTGGCGGAAAACCGGCGAGTCGGTGCAGGGCGGCTACGACGAGATCAACGACGAGATCGTCCGGCGCTTCGGCATCCTCTTCGGCGCGGGCGAGGTCAAGGCGGGGCAGGAAGTCGCGGAGAGCGTCGTCGACTCCTCCGAAATCATCAACACGCTCTCCGGCGGCGGCGTCTCCACGGTCGGCTACGCCTCCGAGTCGGTCGAGGAGGAGCAGTCCGGCGGACTCCTCTCGCGGCTGACCGGCGGCGGTGGCGGCGACGACACGCTCGACACCGCGCACACGACGAACCGCATCACGAGCCTCGTCCGCAAGGCGGCGCTCGGACGGCTGACGCTCCCGTGTGAGATCGAAGGCACCGAGCGCGCGCTGTTGGTTATGGCGGGTCCGCCGCGGCACCTCAACCGGAAAGGAATAGAGCGCGGCCGCAAGTGGCTCGAGGAGCAGACCGGGAGCATGGAAGTCCGCGGCGGCGACTACCCCGTCACCGGCAGCGGCTTCGTCGCGGGCGTCATCCTGCTTTCGGGCGTGACGAACGTCCCCCGAATCAAGGAGCTCCAGCAGGTCGCCATCGAGGCGCAGGACAACATCGACGAAATCAACCGCGAGAGCGATACCAACCTCCAGAACCTGGTCAACGATGACGAGGACGAACTTGAATCGCTCTTCTAAACTCCTCGCGCTCGTCGCCTGTTCGCTCCTCCTGTCGGCGTTCGCCGCCCCGGCGGCCGCCGTCTCGGTCGCCGAGGAGGACGCGCCGGCGGAGGGTGAGGTCGGCGAGCAAGTGAGCGCGACGGTGACGCTCGACGAGCTGTACAAGAACCCGCAGTGGAACACGTGGTCGGTCACCGGGCAGACGAATCTCACCGACGTGACGTGGACCGTGACCTACTACGACCAGACCGGGTCGAAGGTCGGCAGCGACGAGTTCGACGGCCAGAACTTCTCGGGCGCGACCGTCTCCTCCGACGACGGCGTCAGCGAGGTCGACGTGAAGGTCACCGGTACGGTGCCGGAAGTGACCGAGTACCAGTACGAAGAGGAACAGTCGTTCCTCCTCATGGGCCTCTCGCAGTCGCGCAACGGCGGCGCGAGCAACGCGATTCAGTCGTGGGAGACGCACCACTACACGACCGAGAGCGCCGACGCGCGCGCGGCCATCGAGAACGCCGAGGCGGCCATCGAGAGCGCCGGCGGCGCGGACACCCAGCAGGCCGAACAGTCGCTGACGCAGGCGATCCGCGCGTTCGACGGCGATAACCCCGACTTCGACCTCGCCACCGAACTGGCGAACGAGGCAGAACAGCAGGCCGGCTCCGCCCAGCAGTCGAGTCAGACGATGCAGATGGCGATGTACGCCGTCGGCGGACTCGTCGTCCTGCTCGTCGTCGCGGGTGGTTTCTTCTGGTACCGTTCGAACCAGACCACCTACGATAAACTGGGATAACCCCCTCTCTTCTCCTATGATCGTTCTCGTTCCCTACGCAGCAGCGCGTCCGAAGACGCGCCTCGCCGACGCGCTCGACCCGGCCGAGCGGGAGTCGTTCTCGCGGGCGATGCTCGCGGACGTCGTCGACGCGGTCGTCGACGCCGGCGTCGAACCGACGGTAGTGGCGACCGAGTCGGTCGAACTCGACGCCCGAGCGTCCGTCGTCGTCGACGACCGACCGCTCTCGAGGGCGGTCAACGACCGCCTCGCCGGGGCGGAGGAACCCACGGCCGTCGTCATGAGCGACCTCGCGCTCGCCACGCCGCGCGTGCTCTCCCGACTTCTCGACGCCGGCGGCGACGTCGTCGTCGCCCCCGGACGCGGCGGCGGGACGAACGCGCTCGTCGTCCGCCACCCCGCGTTCCGCGTCGACTACCACGGGACCTCGTACCTCGACCACCTCCGCGTCGCCCGCGACGTCGGCGCGAGCGTCCGCGAGTTCGACTCGATGCGACTGTCGACCGATATCGACGAACCGGCCGACCTCGTCGAGGTGTTGCTCCACACCGACGGCCGGGCGCGCGACTGGCTCCTCGACGCCGGGTTCGAGGTCGACGCGCACGACGGTCGCGTCGGCGTGCGACGCGAACGTTGAAATACGAGCGCGCGACCACCTCCCCGCGTGACCTGAAACCGGTCGCGAGGGAGTCGAGGCGGTCGTGCGGCGAACCCCTCGCGGTACCGAGAACGACCGAGGCTCGCCGCCTGTTCGCCATCTTCGCGCCGTGGCTCCGTCCCGCGCCGAGCCTTCGACGCCGCGTCGGCCGCGGGTTGCCGGGGAGTGATACGTTTTTGTCCGCCGACGTACCACGCCTCAACGTGTTCCCCGCGGCCGACGAGTACGACGTGGACATCGCCGTCGACGAGGACGAGGTAGCGCGCCTGCTGTCGGTGACGCCCGACGACGCGGAACCGGCGCCGGCGCTCACCTACGCGCGGAACGTCTTCCTACCGCTGACGACCGCCTGTCGCTACACCTGCACCTACTGCACGTACTACGACGTCCCGGGGCAGGCGACGCTCATGTCGCCCGAGGAGATTCGAGAGACGCTCCGGATGGGTGCCGACGCCGGGTGTACGGAGGCGCTGTTCACCTTCGGCGACAAACCCGACGCCCGCTACGAAGCCATCCACGACCAACTCGACGAGTGGGGCTACGACTCGATTCTCGACTACCTCTACCGCGCCTGCGAGATCGCGCTCGAGGAGGGCCTGCTGCCGCACTCGAACCCGGGCGACCTCACCGAGTCGGAGTTCGAGCGGCTACGCGAGGTCAACGCCTCGATGGGTGTGATGCTGGAGACGACCGCCGACGTGGCCGCGCACTCCGGAACGCGCCGAAAGACGCCCGGCCAGCGCCTGAACACCATCCGAGCCGCGGGTCGCGCGAACGTCCCGTTCACCACCGGCCTCCTCGTCGGCATCGGCGAGACGTGGCGCGACCGCGCCGAGAGCCTGCTCGCCATCCGCGAGCTCCACGAGCGCCACGGGCACGTCCAGGAGGTCATCGTCCAGAACGTCGTCCCGAACGAGCGCTCGGACTACGAGACGCCGAGCGTCGAGGCGATGCGCCGCGTTGTCGCCATGGCGCGGGTCGCGCTCCCCGAGGTGGTGTCGGTGCAGATTCCGCCGAACCTCTCGCCCGCCCGCGACCTGCTCGACTGCGGCGTCGACGACCTCGGCGGCGTCTCCCCGGTGACGGACGACTACATCAACCCCGACTACGAGTGGCCGGCGCTCCGGGAACTTCGAGACGTCGCCGACCACGGCGGCGTTCCGCTCCGGGAGCGACTACCGGTGTACGAGCGGTTTCTGCCGTCGACGCTTCGCTCGTCGAGCGTCGACGACGAACCGGGGCGGTTGGACCCGACGGGAACCGAGTGGCTCTCGGCTCGTATACTGGATGCGATGTGCGCAGACGACGACGCCGGGCGGCGGTACCGGGCGCTCTGCTCCCAGTGACCGAACCCGGACCGTCAGCCGCGACCGACGTACAGGAGGGGGCGAAACCGGTTCCAACGCGAGATTCACCCCCAAGGAGTAATGACGCGAGACCGCGAAAGTGACCGTGAACTATGTCGTTTCAGTCAGTCGCCTCGGTCGTCTTGCAGGGAACGATTCCGATAGAAGGGATCACACTCGGTGAAATCGTCCAGCAGTATCTCGTCCCGGTGATACTGTTCGTCCTCGGCGTCGTCGTTACGCTGATTCTCGGCCGGGCCGTGCTCGTCCCGCTGGTCGACCGCGTTCTCAGACAACAGGGCCACGACGAGACGGTCCGTACGCTCGCAGACAGTGTCATGGCCGCGGTCGTCTGGGTACTGGCGCTCGCCGTCGGCCTCATGCTGGCCGGCTTCGGCACCGTCATCGCCGCGCTCGGCGTGTTCGGCGGTGCGCTCGCGCTCGCCGTCGGGTTCGCCGCCCAAGACCTGATCGGCAACTTCGTCGCCGGAGTTTTCATCCTCAAGGACAAGCCGTTCGAAGTCGGCGACTGGATCGAAGTCGGCGACATCACCGGCCGCGTCGAGGATATCGACCTCAGAGTGACGCGCGTCCGGACGTTCGACAACGAGCGTATTACGGTTCCGAACGGTGAACTCGCCAACAACCCGCTGAAGAACCCCGTCGCCTACGACCGCCTCCGGCAGCAGTTCGTCTTCGGCATCGGCTACGGGGACGACATCGACCACGCGAAGGAAGCGATTCTCGACGAAGTCAACCGAGTGCCCGAAGTGCTCGACGACCCCGCACCCGACGTCCGCGTGACCGAACTGGCCGACTCCTACGTCGGCCTCAACACGCGCTTCTGGGTCGACGAACCGAACCGCTCGGACTTCGTCCGCATCCAGTCCGACGTCGTCCAGAACGTCAAAGAGCGCCTCGACGCCGAGGGAATCGACATGCCGTACCCGTACCGTCAGCTGACCGGCAGCGTCGACGTCGACGGCAGCGTGACGACGCAGGACGCACAGACGCCCGCCGACGACTGAGCGTCGGAGCGGAACCCCCCACTTCGACCACTCACTCGGCCAACCACGGCGCGAGGTCGGGCACTCGTTTTCTGACCGCGGCGTAGACGACGGCGACGACGAGCACCGCCACCGTGAGCAGTCGGACCGGCCCCTCGAACAGGAAGAGACCCGGAAGCGAGAGCAGAACCGTCAGCAGCAGGTCCTCGGGCGACCCGTCCCATCTGACGAGTCGCTTCGGCGGGAGCCACCGGCCGAGCGGGTGGACGAACACCGCGTGCTCGGAGGTCATCTCCCAGGGCCGGAGTTCGTTACCGCCGCAGAACCAGTCGGCGACGGAGTGGACCGCCGCCGAGAGGAAGAAGAAGAACGCGGCTATCGTCGCCGCCGACGGGACGACCGCGGCGAGCGCGGCGGTCGGAATCACGACGGCCCAGTAGTAGACCGGAAAGTGCAGCGTCTTCCGGTGGACGCCGACGAACAGGTCGAGATCCGGAAAGACGCCGCCGACCATCGCCGCGAGCGCGACGAGCGTCGCGAGTTCCGGCGCGAGAACCGTGAACGGCGCGGCGATGACGACGCCGGTGGCGACGTGGGTCGGACTCATCATCGTTCGAGGCCTCCGCTCACTGCCTCGACTCCCGCGACCGCTGTCGGTCCAGCATCGGCGTTCCGTCGGCGCGCGGGCCGAGCATCGGGCCGTGCGGCCCGGAGTCGGGGTCGATGCGACGACGCTCCCGGTAATCCGTCGAGCGTTCGACCGGCGGGCGACCGATGGCCGACAGCATCTCGACGTAGTCGTCGAACGAGCGGAACTCGCCGTACTCGCCGCCAGCGCGTTTGGTGATCTCCTCGGAGAGAATCGTCCCCATGAAGTCGTTCGCGCCGCAGTTGAGCAGTTTGAGCCCCTTCGCGTCGCCGTACTTCACCCACGACGACTGGACGTTGTCGACGTTGTCCAAAAAGAGGCGAGAGACGGCGACGAGCAGTTCGTCCTCGTCGTCGGAGGCCCCGCCGGTGACGACGCCGCGCTCGTACAGCGGCGTCTGCTGGTGGACGAACGAGAGCGGGACGAACTCGGTGATTCCGCCGGTTCTGTCCTGGAGGTCGCGGACGCGCTTCAGGTGCATCACGCGGTGCATCTCGTTTTCGACGTGGCCGTACATGATGGTCGCCGTCGCGTCCAACCCGACCGAAATCGCGCCCTCTATCGCGTCGACCCACCCCTGCGAGTCGATTTTGCCGGGGCAGATGACGTCGCGCACCTCGTCGACGAGAATCTCGGCCGCCGTTCCGGGTGCGGAGTCGAGACCGGCGTCGCGGAGTTTGCGGTACACCGACTCGTAGGACCAGTCGGTGCCGCGGCGGGCGTGATACGCCTCCTCGGGCGTCATCGAGTGGAGGTGGACGCCGCCGACGCTCATCGCCTCCATCTGTTCGAGATACGTTCCGGGGTCCGTCTCGTACCGTTCGGGCGGCTTGTAGTTCACCGTCCGCGCGGCGTCGTCGTAGCCGCGGAGAATCTCGTGGTGCTCCTCGTCGAGCGCGAACGCCGGGTGGAGTCCGGAGACGGAGGTGACCTCGTAGATGCCCATATCGAGCGCGTCCTCGACGACGGCTCTCGATTCAGCGGGCGTCTTCGTGAATCCGCCGTGGTCGGCGTCGGAGTCGGTCTCGAACGCGTGCGAGCTGTTCTTGAAGTTACAGAACAGACAGCCGGTGTTGCACGCCGTCGTCACGTTGTTGTTGAGGTTGGCGACGAACGTCACGTCCTCGCCGACGACCTCTGCGCGGCGGCGGTCGGCGGCCTCCAGGACGAGTTCCTTTCGCGCCGGGTCGATACCCTCCGAGTCGGTGCCGGTCGTCAGCAGTTCGACGCCGTCGTCGACGGTGAGTCGCTCCCCGTCGCGGGCTTTCGCCAGCGCGTTCTCGAACGACTGGTCGGTCTCCGGCACGTGTTCGAAGTCGAACGCCGTCGGTCCGGTCGGACCGCGTCCGGCGTCCGGCGCTGGCGCGTCGCTCATACGCAGACCCACCGGCGCGACCAGTAAAAGTCAGGTGGTCGTCGGCAACTCGGGCGGGGAGCGCGATGCCCACGTTCGGGGCGGCGACCGCCCTCAGTCGTGGACGAGCACGTCCAGCACGTCCGGTCCACTCCGAGAGACCGCCTCCCGAACCGCGTCTTCGATCTCTTCCCGCGAGTCGACCAACTGCCCGCGAGCGCCGTGACTCTCGGCGTTTTTCGGGATGTCGACCGGCGGGTCGAAGTCCATCCCGACGAACTCGTAATCGCCTTCGTCGCCGCCGAACAGGCCGAGCGCGTTGTCCTTCAGGATGCGGTAGTTTCGATTGTCGGAGACGACGACGGTGAGGTCGAGGTCGTACCGCGCCGCCGTGTACAGCGTCTGCGGGTAGTAGAGGTACGAGCCGTCGCCGATGAATCCGAGAACCGTCCGGGGGTCGTCGCGCTGGCTCTCGGCGACGGCGGCACCGACCGCCGCCGGGAGCCCGTAACCCAGCCCGCCGCCCTTGTTCGAGACGTACTGTTCGGGCGCGAACGGCCACCGCGTGAGCATCACGTACTTCGAGGTGATACCCTCGTCGACGACGTACGCGTCGGGGGCGGCGGCCCGAATTGCGTCGACCAGCTCGGCTTTCGAGGCCCGTGGGTCGTCGGCGTCGCCCGTTCCGAGCGAGCGCGTCCGATGTTCGACCGCCCGTTTCGTCGCGTCGACGAGGTCGAGTCGCGCCTCGCGTTCGCCGTCGTCGACCCGCTCTCCGACGCGCCCCGCGAGGTCCGAACAGACGGAGCCGACGTCGCCCACCACGGCCGCGTCCGCGGGCTGATTCTTCCCGAGTTCCCACGCGTCGGGCCCGAGGTGGATGCACGTCGCGTCGTCGGGCACGAGCGGTTCCTCGTGACGCGTCAGCGTCGTGTGCGTCGAGACGCCCGCGAAGACGAGCGTGTCCGTCTCCATCAGCGTCGACGCGAGTCCCTCGTCCGGCGGGACGTGAGACACCCACTGCGGGTGGTCGCCGGGGAAGTTCACCTCGCAGGAGAGAATCTCGCCGTGGACGCGGGCGCCCGCCGCCTCCGCGAGTTCGACGACCGCGTCGACGGCATCGGTCCCGGCGCGAGCGACCTCGTCGCCGACGACGAGCACGGGGTCGTCGGCCCCGGCGAGCAGGTCGGCGGCGCGTTCTATCTCGGCGGAGTCGCCGCGGCCCGCGGTCGGGATCGGTCCCAGTCGCTCGGGGTCTGCGTCCGTCTCGGTCATCATCACGTCGAGCGGCAGCGCGAGGAACACCGGGCCGGTCGGCGGCGTGAGCGCGACGCGGAACGCCCGACGGAGCATCGTCGGGAGCGCGGCCACGTCCAGCACCTCGTCGGACCACTTGCAGAACTGGTCGGTCAGTTCGCGGAGGTCGCCCGAGAGGATGGGCTCCTCGTGGCGGAAATCGGTGCTGTGGTTGCCCGCCGTGACGACGAGCGGTGCCCCCGCGACGCTCGCACCGTAGAGGTTGCCGAGGCCGTGAGCGAGTCCGGGAGCGACGTGGAGGTTGACGACGCCGACCGGTAACACGTCGGGATCGCGGTGACCGTGGTACCGTCGGGTGCTGGCGTATCCGGCGGCCGCCCCGACGGCGACGTCCTCGTGGAGACCGAGTACGTAGTCGAGGTCGCTGTCCTCCAGCGCCCGCATCACCGGTAGTTCGGTCGTCCCGGGGTTACCGAAGAGATGCGTGACACCGTACTGTTCGAGCGCGTCGACGAAGAGGTCCGCGCCGGAGTAGCCGTCGCTCATACGGTAAGCGTGCGGTCCCGAGGCTAATACTCTCGGGTGCCGGTAGCGTCTCACACACTCCCGACGTTTATCACCGATGACGGGGCCAGACCGCTCGTGAGTTAACGAACTACCGCGAGTCGGTCGAGGCTGGTGTGCGACGCACCGCTCGCGGACGGAGACGGGTCGCCTGTTCGCAATCGACACAGCGATAGCGACGCGTGTTGTCACAGCACGTTTTCGAGCACACGTCGAGACAACACACAAACGTGCGCATTTCGGACTCCACTTCCTCTCGAATCAGCACAGAAGTGAAAGTTACTTACCGTGCGCCGCCGCGTGTTCAGCTATGACGAGCGTCAAGGAGTTCCGCGTGGCCGAGGAACCGACGGCCGACTCGCTCGGACGGGGGAGCTTCGTCTTCACCGACGACTACTCCGTCTTCGACTGGGGGAAGATGCCCGACGAGATACCGGGGAAGGGAGCGAGCCTCTGTACGATGGGCGCGTACAACTTCGAGTTACTCGACGTCAACCACATCCCGACGCACTACCGTGGCGTGGTCGAAGGCGGCGAGGAGGTCGAACTCGGCGAGACCACCGAGCCGCCCCGCGAGATGGCTATCGACCTCGTGCAGGTGCCGAACCTCCGATACGACGACGGCTACGACTACGACGGGTTCTACGACGCCGTCGGGGACAACTACCTGATTCCGCTCGAAATCGTCTTCCGGAACACGGTTCCCGTCGGGTCGAGCCTCCGCTCGCGCGGCGACCCCGCCGACTACGGCCTCGACTACGACGGGTGGCCCGACGAAGTCGTCGACCTCCCGCGGCCGGTCGTCGAGTTCTCCACCAAGTTCGAAGAGCGCGACCGCTACCTCTCGCGGGACGAGGCCGACGATATCTCGGGACCGGCCGATATCGACCGCCTCGAAGAGTTGGCGCTCGCGGTGAACCACATCCTCACCGACCGCGCCGAGCAGACGGGGCTGGTCCACGAGGACGGCAAAATCGAGTGTCTCTACCACGACGGAGCCATCAAAGTCGCCGACGTCGTCGGGACGTTCGACGAGAATCGGTTCAGCTACGACGGCCAGGAGATGTCGAAGGAGGTCGTCCGCCAGTACTACAAGCGCGAGCACCCCGAGTGGGTCGACGCCGTCGGCGACGCGAAAACCGAAGCGGACCGCCGCGACGACCCCGACTGGCGCGCGTTGTGCGACGCCGAGCCGCCGGTGCTGCCGGATTCGGTCGTCGAAACTGTCTCGGAGATGTACGCCGCCGGGACGAACGCGTACACGAACTTCGACTGGTTCGACGCGCCGGAACTCGACGAAGCGATCGACGCGGTGCGGAATCTGTGACGAGGCGGAGAGAAGAGACGACGTCAGTCGTCGCTCGGTTCGTTCGGCTCGGCCGGTCTCTGCAGCGACTGCGGCAGTTTCCCGTCGACGGGGCGGTCGGGGTTCGCCGCCTGCGCTTCCTTCGAGAGGCCGAGTTGGTAGTCGATATCCTCGTCATCGCGGAGACTCGTCTGGCCCCGGTGGACGCTCAGCGCGTCGCCGAGATGTAGCTTCACCGCTTCGAGGAGCGCGTCGGCTTCCAGCGGTTGCCCGCGCGCTTTGATTTCGTCGACCGACGCGTCGTCGGGTACGTCGAACGCGCGCTGGGTGATGATGGGCCCCTGGTCGAGGTCGGTGGTCACGTAGTGGGCGGTGACGCCCGCGATTCTGACGCCGCCTTCCTTCGCCTGGCGGTAGGCGGCCGCGCCGGGAAACGAGGGAAGGAGGCTCGGATGGATATTGATGATGCGGTCCTCGTAGCGGAAGACGACGTTCGGCGAGAGGATGCGCATATAGCGCGCGAGAACGATGAGGTCCACGTCGTACTCGTCGAGCAGTTCGAGCAGTTCGCCTTCGTCGGCTCCGCCTTTCTTGTCGCCGATGTCGTGGAACGGCACGTTGTAGTGGTCCGCCAGCGGCTGGAGGTCGTCGTGGTTGCCGATGACGACGCCGATCTCGGCGTCGAGTTCGTCGTTGGCCCACGCCTCGAACAGCGCCTCCAGACAGTGCGACTCCTTCGTCACGAGCACGGCGAGGCGCTTCGTCTCGCGGTCGGACGGAAACCGGACTTGGATCTCGACGCCGAGCTCGGTCGCGAGGTCGTCGAGCGTCGAGCGGAGCGTCTCGGACGTGCACACCATCTCGCCGGTGTCGGCGTGCAGCGTCATCCGGAAAATTCCCTCGCGGACGGCCTGGTCGATATCTTCGATGTTGATGCCGCGGTCGAATAGAAGCGACGTGATACGCGCGACGAGGCCCGTCTTGTCCTCGCCGATGACGGTGATTTCGGTCAACTCACGGGTCATACTCTCATCACCAAGAAGCCGGGAGTGAACACGTGGTAATGTGGAGCATAACTGAGGATACGTCTTCCGTTCGTGGCAACAACGCGAGAGGCAGTGACCCGTTACCGCCACCCCAGACGGCTCGTACTGACCGAATTCGGCGAGAGCGGAGATTTTCGAATCAACGGTCGTGAGCTACCTGGCGTCGACGAACACGCGGACGCGGCGGGACGTCGACCCACCACAGACGCCGCGATATACACGAACTTGGTTATCGACGAGTATCCAAAAGCCATTTTACCCACGACCGCGCAGAGTCGGACGATGACCGCGTACACCGCGACGGTGACCGTCAGACTGAAGCGCGGCGTGTTGGACCCCGAGGCGGAGACGACAAAGCGTGCGCTCGAACGGCTCGGCTTCGAACTGCGGGGGCTCCGCTCGGCGGACCGCTTCGAGGTGGACGTCGACGCCGACTCCGCGTCGGACGCCGAGGAACGCGCCGACGAGATGGCCGAGCGACTGCTCGCAAATCCGACCATCCACGACTACGACGTGGTGGTCGAGGAAGCCGAATGAGCGTCGCCGTCTCCACGATTCCGACCGTCGTCTACCCCCACGGGAGGCGGTTCCGGTGACGGTCGCAGTCGTGCAGTTCGGCGGGTCGAACTGCGACCGCGACGCCGTCGCGGCGCTCACCCACCTCGGTATCGACGCCGAACGCGTCTGGCACGAAGACGGCCTGCCCGGGGACGCGACTGGCGTGATGCTACCGGGCGGGTTCTCCTACGGCGACTACCTCCGCGCGGGGGCGATGGCCGCCCAGTCGCCCATCATGAACGAGATCCGCGACATGGCCGAGCGCGGCGTTCCCGTCTTGGGCGTCTGCAACGGCGCGCAGGTCGGCTGCGAGTCCGGACTGACCGACGGCGCGTTCACGACGAACCGGAGCGCGCGGTTCCAGTGCGAACGGGTCCACCTGCGGGTCGAGAACGCCGAGACGCCGTGGACCGCCGCCTACGACGAGGGCGAAGTCATCGAGGTGCCCATCGCCCACGGCGAGGGCCGGTTCGAGATCTCCTCCGAGAAGTACGAGACGCTCGACGCGGCCGACCGCGTGCTGTTCCGGTACTGCGACGCAGACGGCAACGTCACCGACGAGGCGAACCCCAACGGCTCTACGGGCAACGTCGCCGGAATTCTCGGCGAGAGAGCGAGCGTCGCGGTGTTGATGCCGCACCCCGAACGGGCGACGCTCGCCGACGTGGGAGGGACCGACGGCGCGGGAATCCTCCGCGGGTTCGCCTGAACAGTCGACCGGCGACCGTCCGAGCGGCGAGAAAACAGGTGGAGGGGCCAGTCAGGAGGCGACTGCGGCAGCGCTGTGGCTCCGTCGAGAGACGGAGTGGAACGGGTCGAGCGCCTACGTCGTGACCGGCACCGGCGAGTCGGTGGATATCCAGCCTTCGACGTTCTGGTCTTCGCGTATCTCCAGCCAGCCGTCGGAGCAGTAGATCGCCTTGTAGCTTCCTTGCGTCTGTTTCATGGTCGAACTGGTCGAGGCGGCGACTGGGCGGCGCTTCCCGCCGGGTGGCCGCTCGACTCCTACTTGGACGCTGCACGGCATCGGGTATCACTATGAGCGGCCTACGCGGGCGTAAACGGTCGCTTACAGCGATGTGTCGGCCGACTACCGGACCCGGCCAAAAGAGAACGTACGCCGACGCCGTCTGCGCTTCTGGCTTCGCCAGCCGTCTTCTCAGTTCGCTAACGGCATCGCGTAGCTCGTCTCCTCCTCGACGACGGCGCGCCACGTCGCCTTGCAGTCGCAGTCGACCTGCTCGAACACGGAGGGGTCCTGTCGGAGGTCGAAGTCCTTGATGGCTTTCTGGACGAGGTCGTCGCACTCACCGCAGTTGTGCGGGCCGCGGTCGGAGCCGTGTCCAACCGGGTCGGAGACGACGATGGCGTCGGCGTCGGCGGTGTCGCGAAGCACCTCGGCGACCGACCAGAGCCACGGCGGCCGGTAGCCGCCGCGGAAGTGGAGCTCGTCGACCATCGTGTAGCGCTGGACGTTGCAGGGGTTCATCGAGACGGTGTGAGCGTACTCCGCGCAGCGACGGACGGAGGATTTCATGTCCTCGATGGCCTCCGACTCCGAGAGGAACGGCGGCTTCATCAGGAGGTAGGCTTTGATGCCCGCACCCGCGGCGTCGGCTTCCTCGCTCGCAGCGACGAAATCGTCGAACGCGAAGTACTTGTTCACGCAGTCGCGGCGGACGCGGTCGGTCGCCGTTTCGAGGCCGACGGCCACGTCGGTGTCGAGCCCCCGCGAGACGAAGTCGTCGAGTTTCTCGCGGTCGACGAAGTCGGGCAGCGACTCGACGACGATGCGCTCTCGGTCCGAGAACGTCTCCGCGATGGCGTCCCGCGTCTCCGCCGGTACCTCGCGCTCGTCGAGGAACGACCCGGAGGTGTAGATTTTGATGAGCGGCGACTTCTCTTCGGCGTTCTCCGCCTCGTGGTCGAGACAGACCTGTATCTGGTCCATCAGCGCCTCGTGTTCGACCGTCCCGCCTTCGACGGACTCGGCGACGTAGCCGCACATCGTACAGCCGCCGGCGCGCGCCCACCGACAGCCGCCGGTGTTGAGGATGATAGTCAGAGACTGGTAGACGCCGCTCGGCGTGTTGTCCTCATCTATCCAGACGCGGGTCGGTTCGTGCGGGTCGTAGTGTTTCTCCTTGAGGCCGCGAATCTCGCGCATCACCTTGTTGTGCGCGTCCATTCCGCGTCCCCGCTCGTACACGTCGGGACTCGGCTCGCTCATTGGTGCGACTCGGCGACGGGCGCGTAAAGCCGCTTCGTCTCCCCCTCGGCCGACGGCGGCGTCACCGCATCGCGGCCGCTGTCGTCGACTCGACGGCGGCGAGTCACCGACGACTCGCCGCGGTCAGTCGCGTCCGACGGCCGACGCGAGAGCGAACGCGAAGAGCAACCAGAGCCCTACACCGAGTGCCGCACCGACGCCGTTCGCGGCCGCGTCGAGGAGGTCGAACTGTCGGGCGGGGACGAACGCCTGGACGAGCTCGACGCAGAATCCGTAGGCCGACCCACCGAGGAAGCCGCCGAGGGCCGCGCGCCGGAACCGCGGTGCGAGCGCGTGCGAGAGCGTCCCGGCGACGGCGGCGTACGCCGCGGCGTGTAACCACTTGTCCGCACCGACGAGTCCGAACGGTCCGAGCGTCGGGACGCCGTCGCCCGGCGGCGTGACGACGGAGGCGGCGAAGACGCCGCCGGCGACGACGAGGACGGCCGCCCAGCGGAGACGGGGTGAGAGGAACGTGGAGCGTGCTACGGTTCTCGGCGGTGCCGAAGACATCGCTTCGGAGTGGTCTCGCCGCTCGAATAAGACTCCCGCTCCGCCGCCGACGTGTCGAGACGCCTGACGCCGCCTCGGAGAGACGGGGACCGCGACGTGAGTAACTAAATGTGGTTACATCGGCGCGACAACAGCTAACGAAGTGGGGCCCCATTATAATCATAGTACCTTACAATGACCGAACTCGGCGGATTTCAGGACCACGTAGGGGAGGTCGACCTCACATCGGGCGAGGTGGCCTACCGAGGCATCGACGACGAGGACGCGCGCAAGTACATCGGCGCGCGCGGCCTCGGCGTGAAGTACGTCTTCGACGCCGGACCGGACGTCGACCCGGACGGCCCGGAGAACCGGCTCGCGTTCATGAACGGTCCGTTGACGGGCACCCAGACGGTGATGAGCGGCCGCATCGCCGTCGTCACGAAATCGCCGCTCACCGGCACCGTCACCGACTCCCACCACGGCGGCTGGTCCGGCGCGCGGCTGAAGTGGTCCGGCTTCGACGGCCTCGTCTTCGACGGCAAGGCCGAAGAGCCGGTGTACGCGTACGTCGAAGACGGAGAGGTCGAACTCCGCGACGCCTCTCACCTGTGGGGGAAGGGCGTCCACGAGACCATCGAGACCATCGGCGAGGAGGTCGACGGCAGCGTCGGCAAGAACGTCTCCGTGATGGCCATCGGTCCCGGCGGCGAGAACGGCGTGCGCTACGCCTGCATCGTCAACGAGGACGACCGAGCCTCGGGCCGCGGCGGCACCGGCTGCGTGATGGGCTCGAAGAACCTCAAGGCGGTCGTCGTCAAGTCCGGCACCCGGATGCCGAAGCCGGCGGACCCCGAGACGTTCCAGAAGGGCTACCAGCAGGGGATGCAGGCGATTCAGGAGTCCGACGTCACCGCGCCGAACGAGGGCGGCCTCTCGATGTACGGGACGAACGTCCTCATGAACATCACCGAGGAGATGGACGGCCTCCCGGTGAAGAACGGCAAGTACACCTCGACGCGGAGCTTCTCCGAGAGCGAGGGGACGACCATCGACGCCGAGGAGGTCTCCGGCGAGAACGTCCGCGAGAACATCCTCGTCGACGAGCCGACGTGTCACTCCTGCCCCGTCGCCTGTAAGAAGGAAGTCGAGGTGACGACGATGCACAAGGGCGAGGAGATGAACGTCCGGATGGAGTCGTACGAGTACGAGTCGGCGTACGCGCTCGGCCCGAACTCCGGCCACACCGAGCGCGACGACATCGCGCTCATGATCGACCGCTGCAACGACATGGGCGTCGACACCATCGAGGTTGGCAACATGATGGCGATGGCGATGGAGATGTCCGAGGAGGGCAAACTCGACGACGTCGGGACGCTCGACTGGGGCGACTCCGAGACGATGGTCGACCTCATCGAGCGGATTTCGCACCGCGAGGAGGGCCTCCCGGACCTGCTCGCCGAGGGCGCGCGGCGCATCGCCGAGAAGAAAGACGCAGAGGAGAACTCGCTGGCCGTCAAGGGCCAGACGATTCCGGCGTACGACCCGCGCTGCATGAAGGGCATGGGAATCGCCTACGCCACCTCGAATCGCGGGGCGTGCCACCTGCGCGCCTACACCCCGGCCGCCGAGATTCTCGGCGTCCCCGAGAAGGTCGACCCGTATGCGTGGGAGGGCAAGGGCGAACTCACCGCGACGTTCCAGGACCTCCACGCCATCTCCGACAGCTTCGACATCTGCAAGTTCAACGCCTTCGCGGAGGGCATCGAGGAGTACGTCCTGCAGTACAACGGCATGACCGGCCTCGACGTGACCGAGGACGAACTCATCGAGGCGGGCGAGCGCGTCTACAATCTCGAACGCTACTACAACAACCTCGCGGGCTTCGACGGTTCGGACGACTCGCTGCCGGCGCGGTTCCTCGACGGCGAGGGCGGCGTCCCCGGACAGGGCGCCTCCGAGGGCGAGTTCTGCGAACTCGACGAGATGAAAGACGAGTACTACAGCCACCGCGGCTGGGTCGACGGCGTCGTCCCCGACGAGAAACTCGACGAACTCGAAATCGATATCGGTCCCGGCACGGGCGTCAGCAGCGGCAGCGACTCCGCCGCCCCCGCCGACGACTGAGCGACCGTCCAAATCGAAGATTTTTGGCTTTGTTGAAACCCTCCGTCAATGACAGGTTTCAACAGCTGTGTTGAACTCGCGCTTTAAGTCGATCACTAACACTCGAACCGATGCTGATACCGTAATGTGTTTGAATTCACGACAAGATGAAATAACAAGATGCACATTCACAGGTCGATACTTGTAGAACTGTTCGGAATAGCCCTGATGTTCTACGGGTATTCTTTTGAAGTTATATTTGATAGCATAGAACTCAATCCAGCGATTCATCTCGGACTTCTATTTTGCATTTCGGGTCTGGTTGTCGGGCTGATTCCTGCAGAAACATTCAACAGCAATTGACTGTCAGAGTCGTGTTGAAGGATTAGATCGATTTAATCAGCTTCCTCGCTGCGATGCTCTGAGTCGCCGTCGAATGAACATCGCTTTGCTGACTGTATTCTCTATACTGATTGTTAGAGGGCTCAGTCGAGATTGTGGACGAGACACGCAAGAGCAAGTTCACGAAACTGCTTCCACCAACGTCGTGAACGAACGAATACACCGTATTTTCGCTTGAGTCGAGAGTTCACAGTTTCGCTCTGGCTCCGTTGGCCGTAGAGGTCGGAGTCCAGCCGAGCATTCCACGCTTTCTGAAGTGAGGAGAACTCACGGTGTTTGATGAGTGGACGAACATCCAAATCACGGGCTAACGCACGAATTTTCTGGTCGTCGTATCCCTTATCTCCGAGAAGAGTCGCTATTTTCTCAGCATTTCGCTTGATGAGCGACGGCGCAATCTGCGAGTCGTGTTTTCTCGTCGTCGTCACGTGCAAATCGAGGATCGCACTCTCTCTCGTGTCCACGAGAAGTGTAACTTTCAACTGCTGAATCGTCAGCTTCGTTCGCTTTGTGTAGTGTATTGAGGCGCGACTGCGGTCGAATCTAGATGCATCAATCCCAACGACACCGTTGGTCGGGAGAAGCGTGACTGAGAGATTGAGAAGAACCCGCCAGACGGCCATGTCAAGGCGGTTGAACGCTTTACACAATGTTGAGGGTGACGGGAGTTCGTCCAGATTGATGGCTCTCCGAATGCGGGGCATCTCGATGAGTTCGTCGAGAAGCGTCCGGTATGTCGTATTCTTCCGAACTTTGAGACAGAGGAGGACGATGTGCTGGTGGAGTGTATAGCGTCGTTTTGAGAACTTCGAGGAGTAGCGGGCGACAGCTCGTTGAGCCAAGTGGAATGCCTGCTCAACAAACTGGAGTAACCGCGACTTCGGGAGGGTCTGCATCCGATCAAACTACCGGGTGGACGTGTAACTCTCTGAGGATTTCAACAGAGCCAGATTTTTCTTTTTCCAGTTCTCGAGCGACCGCTACGTCGTATCCGCGTCTCGCGGTCGGCTTCGATTCGACCACGCCGACTCGCTCAAACGGACAGCCACAGAGAGTGTTGTTCGAGCAAACTTTTTCAGCGAGTCTACCGCAGAAGGAGTATGTCCCGAAGCCCTCCGACCCTCCGCGAACTGGCACGGACGAACGCGGGAATCGTCGCGCTCGTCCTGTTTTTCTTCCTCGCGCTGTACTCGATACTCATTGCTCAACAACTGTTTTTCGTCATCTGGCTCGCCGTCGCCGTTTTACCGCTCTACCTGCTCTACCGCTTCGTCCTCGCGTTCGAGCGAATCGCCGACGCCGCACAGCGGTTCGCCGCCGTCCGCGAGCGCGAGTCGCCGTCCGAAGAACGGCCGTGAAATCACGCGACCGAAGTCGTGGGCTTGTTCCGCGAATCTCTGCAACAGTACGATTTTTGGTACTCGGTAGCTCATCACGTACTGTGAGCGCAGAGAACTCGGAGCGACCCGGAAAGTCCGTCGACGAGCTCCGGCGCATCTACGGCGACGCCGCGTCGCAGTTCGACCGCGCAGAGCCGTTCGACCGGCTGTTCCTCGGACGGAGCCGTCACCGCCTCTTCTCGCGGGCCAGCGGTCGCGTACTCGACGTCGCCTGCGGCACCGGAGCCAACTTCCCGTACCTCCCCGCGGGCGTCTCGGTCGTCGGCGTCGACCTCAGTCCGGAGATGCTGGAGCGAGCGCGGAAGCGGGCCGACGAACTCGGCATCGACGCCGACCTCCGAGAGGCCGACGCGCAGGCGCTTCCGTTCGGCGACGACAGTTTCGACACGGTTGTCTCGTCGCTGTCGACGTGTACGTTCCCCGACCCGGTCGCGGCGCTCGAAGAGATGGCCCGGGTTTGCGAGCCCGACGGACAGATTCTCCTGCTCGAACACGGCCGAAGCCGCGTCGAACCGCTGGCGCGGCTGCAGGACCGCTTCGCGCCGTGGCACTTCGAGCAGATGGGCTGTCGGTGGAACCAGACGCCCGAACAGGTCGTGATAGAGGCGGGGCTCCGAGTCGACGGCGTCAGTCACCGGTATCTCGGGATACTCACCGAGTTGGTCGCCTCGCCGTCCGAGCAGCCGTCGGATTCACACCCGTCCTCGGAGCGCGAAGCGTTCTAACTTTGATCTGCGAACGAGACGCGGAGCGTCTCGTCGACGCCGTGAACGGCGGAGCTCTCTTCTCGACTCGGGTCGCCGACTCCTTTTCGCTAGCCACCTAGAGCAAAAACTGTAGCGCCCACAGCGCGCCCATCCCGACGGTGATGGTCGCGATGACGCTCTCGGTGCGCCAGGCGACGGCTGCCGCTATTGCACCGGCGAGCAGTCGGTCGTTCGAGAGCGTCTCGATGACTGTCGGCTCTATCGTCACGATGGCCGGGAAGACCAGCGCCGCCAACACTGCCGGCGGGACGTACCGAAGCACCGCGCGGATTCGCGGCGAGACGGTCTCTCCGGCCCCGCTTCGACCACCCGCGGACCCGGACCCGAACAGGGCGAGAAACGAAAAGCGGATGGCGAACGTCAGCACGCCGATGGCGAGGACGACGGCCCACACCGTCGTCGTCGGATACGACGTCGTCATCGAGGACCACGCTCCGCGAGGAGTCCGGCGACGATACCCACCGTCGCCCCGACGAGCAACCCGAGGTTCAGCGGGAGTCCGGCGGCGACGACGGCGACGACTCCGCCGCAGACGCCCGCCACCGTCGTCGGCACGTCTTTCATCGCCGGCACGAGAAGCGCCAGAAAGACCAGCGGAACGGTGAAGTCGAGGCCCCAACCGTCGGGGACGCCGGTGCCGAGGACGAGTCCGGCGACCGTCCCCAACTGCCAGACGACCCAGAGGCTCACCGCGACGCCGAGGTAATACCAGCGGCGGTCGGAGACGCCCGACGGTTCCGCCTCTCCGAGCGGTCCGTAGTGCGCGACCGAGAGCGCGTACGCTTGGTCGGTGAGAAAGTACGCCAGCACCGCCTTCGACCGACCGGCGAGCGACCGGAAGTACGGCGCGAGAGACGCCGAGTACATCAGCATGCGGAGGTTGATGACGACGGCGGTGAGTACGACGACCGGTACGGCGGCGTCGCGGGCGAGCAGGTCGAGCGTCGCCAACTGCGACGCACCGGCGAAGACGAACACCGAGAGGCCGACGGCCTGCGCCGCCGAGAGCCCGGCGTCGACGGCGGCGACGCCGAAGACGACGGCGAACGGAACGATGCCGAGAAACAACGGCAACACGTCCCGGACGCCGGTCCGAAGTTCCGTAGGAACGTTCATGTACACTCTCGGAACACCCGATAGGAAACCCCTGTCTATCCGGCAACGGCGTCACCTTCTTCTCTCAGCGAGTCGAATGAACTGCGATTCGGAAAACACGCCGGCGAGGGATGCAATCGGTCGGTCCGGTGTCGAAGTCGACGGCCAGGTGATTCTCGAAGACGTGAGCGAAGACGGCGGTAGCTGCTGTACGGGAGCGACCAGAACGAACCGATGAACGTCTACCGCTCCGACACCGAGTCCGGACGTACTCCGTCGGCGGCTATCTCGACCGCCGACTCCGAGCGTCGAGTCTCGGCGGTTACAGGCCGATAACCGCGACTTGTCTGATTTCGAGCGCCGAGTCGAACTCCTCTCGCCGACCGTCGGAGCGCCCGATTCGACGCAACTGCTCCTCGTGGGTTCGGCGAATCGCGTCCGTCTCTCGGTGGTCGAGTCCGAGCCGCTCGCCGACGCCCGCCCAGTGGTCGTCGGGAACGAAGAACGCGGCGTACTCGTCGGTCTCGTCGACGAGTTCGTACCGCTGACGATAGTCGTCTATCCGGCCGCCGAGGTCCGCCTGCGTTCGTGTGAGAAGCGCCGGAAGCCGCTCCGGCGGGATGCTCGCCTTCGCGCCCGCGACGAGCATAACCTGCCCTTCGATGGGGACGTCTTCGATATCGACGACGGTCGGTTCGGCGTCGTCTGGGGGTGCGCCCGCGTCTCTTTCGCCGTTCCCGTGGTCTTCGGACACGGTTACCCGCCGGCGCGCATCGCTTTCTGCGAGAACCGCTCTATCAGCGGGTCGAGCGTCTCGGCGTCGCCCTCGAAGACGAGCGTCACCTCGGTGATGTCGAGGGTCGGCCCGATGTCGACTTTCTCCGAGGAGAGCGTCGCCTCCCAGTCGTCGCCGACGACGCGGTCGTCCTCGACGCGTTCGCCGCCGAGGTTCGTCAGGTAGTGGGCGGCGAGGCGCTCGGAGATGCCCCGAAACGACTTCTCGACGGTTTTCGTCTCGTTGGTGGCGTCGCTCATCTCACCCTCCGGCGACCGGCGGGAAGACGCTCAGCGTGTCGCCGTCCTCCATGGTCGTCTCGATTCCCTCCATGTGGAGCACCTCGCGCCCGTTCTTCAGGACGTTTATCTGCGGTCTGAGGTCGCCGTCTTCGAGCAACTGGCCCTCGAGTCCGCCGAACTCCGCTTCGAGCGCCGAGAGAACGTCACCGACGGTGCGGTCCCCGTCGTACTCGCGCTCGATAGTCTTCTGTCCGACGGCCTCGCGGAACGTCGCGAAGAACCGCAGTTCGAGTTGCATAGTCGCAGAAGGCGTGGAATCGGTAAAAAGGTGTGCGGAGAGGCGGTTCGCGCCGCCGAGCGTTACACTGGCCGGCGTCACAGCAGGAGGTTCGCCGCCATCGCAATCAGGAAAATACCGATAGCGGCGACGATGAGCGCGTTCGAGGCGTTTCGGAGCCGCGTCGACGACGTACGCGGGTCCGGGTTGGAGTCTCGCGTCAGCCACATCACGCCGCCGACGCCGCCGATCGCGACGAGCAGTACCGCCACCACGTACACCGTGTTGAGGATTCCGGCCATATGCGAATAGTTCGCATGCTGGACACAAAAACGGTACGGCGACCCGGAGGCGACGAGTCGCGGGAGCGACGCGGCGACTCGGCGCGACTCCCGCGAGTCGCCGACGTGCCAACATATATCGGAGTCGATGGTAGAGGTGAACTATGCGGATGGAACTCCGGGTGTGCAAGCACTGTTTCGAGGGCGAACACGGCAACCCGCAGAAGACGGCCGTCACGAAGGATATGGTGCGCTGCGCCCGCCGCGTCCGCGAGTACAAGGACCTCATCGGTCTCGACTCGCTGTACGTGACGATGGTCGAGGAGGGCGACCCCGGCGGCGCCGAAGAACTGCGCGCCATCGTCGCCCGCATCGAGAACGACCAGATTTCGCTCTCGGACACCCAACTCGTCATGGAGGACGACGACGGCAACATGCTCGTCTACCCCGAACCGAAGGACGTCCTCGAAGTGCTGACGCGCAACATCGACCAGATCAGCCAGCACACCAGACAGGACGTGACCGTCGAACTCTCCACCGAGGGCGCGGAGTTGCTCTCGGCGTAAGCGTAGACACACCGCGTACCGAGTGAATTATCCGAACAGTTCGGACAGAAAACTTATCCGAGGGTGGACGAACTCGTAGATATGTACCAAACACCCGCTCCGACGCACGGGTACGTCCCCGTCGTCGTCGCGTTCTGGGTGTATCTCGTCGTTGCGGGAGCCGTCGCGCTCGGGGCGATGGAGTTCGGTGTGTCCGATAGCGGGGCGCTTCTGGTCTTTCTCGTCGCCGCGGCTCTCCTGCTGAAGCCGTTCGTTCCCGTGTTTCGGCGGCTGTCTCCGACGACGGGTCACGAGGAGTGACTGCTCTCAAACGGTAGTAGCCCTCGACAGTACGTAGGTCGGTTGCCGAGCAACCGGGTCCTGTTCTTGTTGTACGAGAATCGCTCCGCGATTCTCGGCCGAGGAGCGAACGGAAGCCGCGAAGCGGCTGAAGTAAGTGACGAGTGCTTTTGGTCGAGCTTTTACCGAGCGAGGGCAACGTAGTTGCCCGAGCGCAGGGTAAAAGGTCGCTAGTCGTCGTTCGGCTGATTCACCTGTCCACCGTCCGTCGTCGCCGTCGCGCGCGCCTCCTGCTCCAGCTGCTTCTGCCAGCGGACGCGAAGCAGGTTGCCGTACATCTGCAGCGCCATGCCGATGAACAGCACGAGGATGCCGACGTTGATGCCGACGGTCAAGAGCAGGTCCGTCGGACCCCCGCCGACGACGAGTTCGCGCGGCACGGGGTAGCCCTCGTCGAAGATGCTCCCGACGAGCACGCTGACGATACCGATGACGGTGAGTACGCCCATGACGTTCGTCGCCCACCCCCACGACGGCGCGAGGGTGAGTTGGCTGATACCCGTCGAGTCGTGGTCGGTGTCGGCGTGCTCCTCCGGAATCAGCTTCCGGGGGATGAACGCCTTCACCTCCACCGGGTAGAACGCCGGGTGGAAACCGTGCTCGAAGATGTGGAACATCACGCCCATCAGCATGATGACGCCGAGCAGGCCGTGGAAGACGACGAACGCCATCGCCGCCGTCTTCGTGGCGAAGTACTGCATCACGCCGGTCTTGCTCCAGATGAGCAGTCCGGAGATGGTGAGCAGCGTCAGTTCGATGGAGAAGATGTAGATGACGCCCTTGCCGATGTACGACAGTAGCGGCACGTCGTCGGACTTGTAGCCCGCGAACTGCCGGGCGTTCGGGTGGCGCTCGTCGGCCATCCCGAGGACGAACTTGAAGTCCTGAATCGCCGCCGCGACGTCGTCGGGACCCATCAGAATCTCGCGGAAGTTGCCGCGGCCGGTGCTCGTCGTCAGCATCATCAGCACCCAGAAGACGATGAGCGCGACGAGGGCCAGTCCCGCGATGCGGTGGACCGCCGTCACGCCGGTGCTACCGCCCATCAGCGTGACGAGCCACCAGAGTTCGTCGTTGAACATCAGGCCGTAGCCCGAGAAGAACAGGATGAACACGTCCAGCGCCAAGAGCGTGTGGAACGTCGTCGTCATCCGGGTGAACTTCCCGTGGTCCAAGTTCGTCATCGGCCGTCACCCCCTCGGTCACCGGGGGAACCATCGGTGTCGACGGACCCGTCGGCGGCCGCGGTCGCGTCGGCCGCCGTCCGACCACCGTCGGCGACGGCGTCCGCGTCCGAGTCGTAGCGCGCCGTCTCGCCGGGTTGTCGCATCCGCGAGGCGAGGCGGCGGAACGCGCCCCAGTGGACGAACAACATGACGAGGATGCCGAGTCCCATCAACACGTCGGCGGCGTGGATGAACGCGATGAGGAAGTCGAGCGCCGGAATCGTGTTCCCGGCGCGCCAGTCGGCGCCGATACCGCCGGCTTCGACGGTCGGAGCCACGCGGAACAGCGTCTCGGCGTTGTACGCGAACCCCGACGCCCACCAGACGACGACGGCGGTGACCGCGATCGCGACGAGGGCGTTGACGGCGATGGCCAGCCCGCTGTAGTCGCGCGTCTCCGGCAGCGAGCGGCTCATCAGAACGCCTCCGCGTCTTCGCCGAAGATGATCTCCATCGCCTCCGAGTTGAAGAACGACGCGCTACCGCGCTTGTCGAGTTCCTCGGCTATCTGACCGGCGGTGCCGACGAGGAGCGCGTCGGTGGCGCACTCCTCGGCGCAGGCCGGACCCTTGCCGACGTCCTGGCGTTCCTCGCACATCGTACACTTGTCCATCGTGCCGCCGGTGCCGAACAGTTTCGCCGCGCCCTCGTCGGCGTCGGGGAACTGCGGCGCGCCGAACGGACACGCCGACAGGCAGTACTGACAGCCGACGCAGAGGTCGTCGCGGACCTCGACGAACCCGTTCTCCTTCTTGAACAGCGAGTCGGTCGGGCAGACCGAGACGCACGGTGCGTTCTCGCAGTGGTAACACTGCATCGGCACGCTCGTCTCGCCGGGGTTCTGGCCCTGCCTGAGCGCCTTCGCGCTGTGGGCGTTGAGTCCCGCCGCCGCCTCCTCGCCTTCGAGCATCGTCGAGATGCTGATTCGCTGTTCGTCCCGCGGGACGTCCCACGTCCGTTTACAGGCGACGACGCAGCCGCCGCAGTCGATACACGCCTCCACGTCGGGGAAGATTCGCGCGTCCTCGCCGACGCTCATGACACCCTGTGACATCTTCGTTTCGTTCGTGTTGTTTGTGGCCATCGTATCACCTCATTGGACGGTTTTCGAGTCGCGGACGTCGAAGTCCTTCTGCGTCCCGACGTTGTCGCGGTCCTGCGGGAACTCCAGCGCCGACAGGTCGACGCCCATGTTGAGTTCGTCGACGAGTTCCTGCGTCGCCGGCCGCACCTTCACCATCGCCGCCTTCGTCTCCTGCATCTGCGTCTCGACGTCGTACCCCTTCGACGTGATGAGGTTCACGCTGTCGCCCAGCGCGAACGGTACCGTCCCGTCGGGGTAGCGCTCCTCTAAGCTCTTGCCGCGCCAGACGCCGCCCCAGTGGAACGGGAGGAACGTCTCGCGGTCGTTCGGGCGGTTCGTCACCCGCGCCTTCACGAGAATCGATCCGCGGTCGGTCGTCGAGACGACGACCAGGTCACCGCCGTCGACGCCGAGTTCCTCGGCCATGTTCGGCGTTATCTCGGCGTACATGTGCGGTTGCAGGTCCGCCAGGAAGATGTTCGAGCGGCTCTCGGAGCCGCCGCCCTGGTGTTCGACCTGCCGTCCCGTCGTCATGATGACGTCGAAGCCGTTCTCGGCGGCTTTCCGCGTCGCATCTTCCTGGACCGTCGCGTTGTCCTGGTCGAGGCGGTAGAAGTTCCGCTGCTGGCCGTTCGCCGGCCACCGCTCGACGAGGTCCGGTCGCGGACTCTCGATGGGTTCGCGGTGGACCGGAATCGGGTCGAGGAAGTTCCACGCGACCGCGCGAGCCTTCGCCCGACCCGTCGGCGGGTCCGGCTGTTTGAAGTCGTAGGGGCGGTAGTCGTCGAGGTCGAACTCCGCCCAGTCGAAGCGCTCGTTCATGTCACGCGCGGCGTCGAGCACCGACTTCGTCGGGTCGAGCGCGTACCGCGTCGGGAGGTTCGGCGCGTCGGCGTTCTCCAAATCTTCGGGCAGCGTCGTCGTGAAGCCGGGATACTGCGGGACGCCGCGAATCGGCCCCGACCCGTTCCACCAGTCGGGGTTGAACGAGTCGCGAAGCAGGTTCAACCCCTCCTCGCCCTGCTGGTCGAACGTCGCTCGGAGCGGGTAGTCCTGCGAGGGCGTCGTCATCTCGTTCCACTCCTGCGGGTTCGGCGCGGTCGTCCCCCACCGGGCGCGGAAGTCGTGGCCGCCCTCGTTGGGGTCTAAGTCGTCGGTCCAGATGATGGGCGTGCCGGGGTGGCCCTCGCCCCAACAGGGCCACGGGAGTTGCCAGAACTCGCCTTCGTGCGGCCCCTGGGTCGCCTTCAGGTCCTCGGTGCTGAACGCCCAGTCGTACTCGCGCTGGCTCTCCAGTCGCTCGGGGTCCTGCTGATAGCCGATGGTTCGAACGCCGAGGTTGATCTCCCGGAGCACGTCCTGATACGTGCTTTTGCCGCTGTACAGTTCGGGGCCGGTTCCCCAGTCGAAGTGGTCGCCGAAGCCGAGTCGGTCGGCGAGTTCCTGCATTATCTGCAGGTCGGGTTTCGTGTTGTGCGAGGGGTTGCGAACCGGGTCGCTCCACTGCACCGACCGGTGGGAGTTCGTCAGCGAACGGTAGTGTTCGTACTGACTCGCCGCCGGGAGGATGATGACGCCGTCGGAGCGGTCGGCCATCACCGACGCCAGCGAGGGGAACACGTCGACGACGACCAGCAAGTCGAGCAGGTCCATCCCGTCGCGCATCTGCTCCATCTCGCTGATGGAGTTCGCCGAGTGGCCCCAGAAGAACGCCGCCTTCACCGGGTTCGGCTGGTAGATTGGCGTCTCGTTGAGTCGCTGTTCCTGCGGGAGCGCGGCGTCGAACCACCGGGCGACGGTCAGCCCGTTCTGGAACATCATCGAGCGCTCGCTCGGGAACGAGTCGTCGATTTCGTCGTCGCTCGGGCCCGCGGCGCTGGATTCGTCGGGGTTCGACGACTTGTCGTAGTTGACGTACTCGTCCTGTCGGGCGTACTGATCGCTCGGCATCAGGTCGTAGCGGTCGTACAGTTCGCGGAAGCTGATACTGCCGCTCGTGTACGGACTCTGCGACCAGACGTCGGCCCAGTACTGCCACGACCCGGCCGACGACACCGAGTAGTAGCCCGGCAGGATGTGGCTCGCAACCGCGAGGTCGGTCGCCCCCTGGACGTTCGCGTGCCCGCGCATCACCTGCAGGCCGCCGCCGCTGCGGGCGGCGCTGCCGGAGGCGAGACTCGCCAGCGCGTACGACCGGATGTTCTGCGTCCCGTTGTTGTGCTGGGTGCCGCCCATCGCCCACTCTATCTGGACGTTCGGCTTGTTCTCGATGACGAGGTCGCCCAACTCCTGTATCTGTTCCTCGCTTATCCACGTGATGTCGGCGACGGTTTCGAGGTCGTACTGGTCGAGGTTGCGGTCGATGTCCGGCCAGCCGTTCACCCGTCCGTTCAGCATCTCCCGGTCGAGTTCGTCCTGTTCGCGCAGGTAGTACATCAGCCCCATCATCAGCGCCACGTCCGTCCCCGGGCGGATGCGGTAGAAGTGGTCGGCGTGCGCCGACGTCTTCGTGAAGCGCGCGTCGACGGAGGCGATGGTGCCGCCGCGACGCTGGCCTTCGAGGATGTGCTGCATCGCAATCGGGTGCGCCTCGGCGGGGTTCTGCCCGATGATGATGTTGAGGTCGAAGTTGCGGTAGTCGTTGATAGTGTTCGTCATCGCGCCGTAGCCCCACGTGTTCGCGAGGCCGGCGACCGTCGTCGAGTGGCAGATGCGCGCCTGGTGGTCGCAGTTGTTCGTCCCGTACAGCGACGCGAGTTTCCGGAACGCGTACGCCTCCTCGTTGGAGTGGTGCGCGCTGCCGAGCCACATCGTGCTGTCCGGGCCGTACTCTTCGCGGATGCGCTCGAGTTCGCTCGCGATCTCGTCGTACGCCTGCGACCAGGAGATCTTCCGCCACTCGCCGTCGACCTTCTTCAGCGGATGTTTCAGCCGCTTCGGCGAGTGTTCGCTCCCGTAGATGGCCGCCCCTTTCGAGCAGAGCGACCCGTTGTTGATGGGGTTCTCGTGCCAGGGCTCCTGTCCGACGAACGCGTTGCCCTTCCGTTCGGCGCGGAAGCCGCAACCGACCGCGCAGAAGTTGCAGATCGTCTTCGTCAGTTCCCCCTCCGTGTCGGTGCCGTCCGTCTCACCCTCCTCGCTCTGGGCGAGCGCCTGTCCGGCACCGCCCCCGCCGAGAGCGACGGCACCCGCGAGCGCGCTCGCCTTGAGGAAGGACCGCCTGTCCAAGTCCAGCGAAACCGGTTCTGTGCTCATTCCTGAGTGTCTCGTTCGGTCGTTCTCTCGTCCCGATTCGACTCGCCTCGTTTTCGTCGTGGGCGCATGCGTTGGTAAGATATCTGCTAGCAAAGACCATTAAATTACGGGAGGAATGTCCCATTAACCCGTTCCGCGGGCGAGATTACCGTATGGTAGCGGATTGTTGGCACGCAAAGGCTTTCGTGGGTGCTACGAGTTGTCGTGGGTATGAACGTCGGCGCTTTCGTCTGCTCGTGCGGCGACACCTGCGACATCGACCTGGAACGCGCGCGAGACGGCGTCCGCGACGTGGACGTCGTCGCCAGTTCGACGCTCCTGTGCGAGGACGGCCTCCCCGCGATGGCGCAACTCGTCGACGAGTACGAACTCGACCAGTTGCTCGTCACCGCCCCGGATTCGGGCTGCCAACGGCGCTTCCGCGCGCTCGCGGAGGAGAAAGGCCTCCACCCGGAGGCCACCTCGTTCGTCGACCACCGCGCGGGCGCGGGGTGGGTTCACGAGCGCGACGCGGCCACGGACAAGACCGCTCGTCTGCTGAACGCGCGCCGCGCCGGACTCGAACACGAGGCGGCGACCCGAACCGTCACGGGCGAGGCCGGCGACGCCGTCGTCGTCGTCGGCGACGCCGAGACGGCCGCCGCGCTCGCAGACTCCGCCGAGGTGACGCTCGTCGCCGACGGTCGCGACTTCCACGGCGTCGACGCCGACCTCTCGGACGTGACCGTCGAACGCGGCCGCGTCGTCGGCGTCGAGGGCGAGTTCGGCGAGTTCGAGGTGACGCTCCGAGCGGAGGTGACGGAGGACTGCGTCTCCTGCATGAAGTGCGTGAAGGAGGGGCCCGGCGGGATGCTGACGCGCTACCCCGTCGACGTCGACCCCGAGGCTCCCGGCGGCGAGTGGGAGGAGTGCTGTCCGACCGACGCCATCGACCGCTCGGGCGTCGAACGAACCATCGACGCCGACCAGGTGGTCTCCCCCGACTCGCCCTCGGTCGCCCGCGGCGGCCGACTCGGCTTCTACACCGGCCCCGTCGACGCCGGAACCGTCGCGGCCGTCGAGAGTCTCCTCGGCGGCGTCACGAAACCGAAGTATCTCGACTTGGAGCTGGACGTCTGCGCCGCGGGCGAGTCGAGCCAGCGGGGCTGTACCGCCTGTACCGACGCCTGCCCCCACGACGCCGTCCGGCGACCGACCGTCGACTCCGTCGAGTTCGACGAGGTGGCGTGTCAGGACTGCGGCGCGTGTACGAGCGCCTGCCCGACAGGCGCGACGATGCTCCGCGAACCCTCGAACGAGCGCCTCGCCCGCGAGGTCGAAGCCCTTCTCGACGTCGAGGAGCAGGGCGGCGGTTGGCTGTTCAGCCGGGGTGAGAAGGGAATCGAGACGCCGGTTATCGCGTTCGTCTGTTCGGAGCGCGCCGCCGACGCGCTCCGCGCCTACGGCCGCCGCGCCGCCAGCGGTACCGACCTCACCTACCCGCCCATCCTGCCCGTCTCCGTGAACTGCACCGACACCGTCGGCGAAGCGCACGTGCTGCACGCGCTCGCTGCGGGGGCCGACGGCGTCGCCATCGTCGGCTGCGGGGACAGTTGTCTGCACTCCGGGCCGGACCCGAAAGCCGAACTCGTCGAGCGGCTGAACCGCGCGACGGCCGACCTCGGCCTCGGCGAGCGCGTCGGGTTCTTCGCGCCCGGCCCCGACGACCACGAGTCGTTCGTCGAAGCGGTCGAAGGGTTCGTCGACGGCCTCTCGGAGACGCCGGTTCCGGCGGGCGAACACCGCGCGACGGGCGTCGTCCGCGACGACAAGCCGAACCCGGCGTTCAACACCCACGACTGGGCGCTGGAGAGCGTTCGAGCCATCGTCGACCGCGCCGACCCCGACCGGGACGTGATTCGGGGGCTGGAGACGTTCGGACTGATGGCGGTGAGCGACGCGTGCAACCTCACGCCGACCTGTTCGACGCTCTGTCCGACCGACGCCATCCGGCGGACGGCCGACGGCGACCTACAGTTCAGCCACGAGGACTGCGTCAACTGCGGGCTCTGCGAGGAGGGCTGTCCGGAGACGGCCATCACCATCGAGACGGGGTTGGACCTCTCTCGACTCCCCGAGCGCAACGGCGGCGAGCGCTGGGAGACGGTGTACGAGGGCGAGATGGCCGAGTGCGTCCGCTGCGGGAAGCCGTTCGCCAGTCGGGGCTCCATCGAGAAGGTGAAAGGCGAAGTCGGCGACGTGGTCGAAGGCGTCGCGCCGAACGCCGACGCGAGCGTCTTCGACTACTGCGGGGACTGTCGCGCCGGGCTGCTGTTCGAACACGGAGGTGGCCGGTGATGGACGACGCCGCCGTCTACGACGCCCGCCTCGAACTGCTGGACTTCGTCGTCGAGGTGTTCTGGGACGTCCCCGACGAGTCGCTCCTCTCGAACCTGCTCGGCGACGGCCTCCAGCTGCCGGACGCGGAGGTGAACGAGTCGTTGGACGAGGGGTTCGACCTGCTTCGACAGTTCGTCGCCGACAACGAGGGCCGCGACCCGGCGGCGGTCCGCGACGACCTGGCGCGAGAGTACACGCGGGTGTTCGTCGGACCGCGTCCGCCCGTCCTGGCGCACGAGACGTACTACCGCGCGGACACCGACTTCATCGGCGAGGGGCTCGCGAGAGTCGAAGCCAGTTACGGCGCCGCCGGTTGGAAACCCCCCGAGGAGTACGGCGAGGAGAACGACTTCATCGCCGTCGAACTCGCGTTCCTGCGCTACCTCGTCGAACGACAGTACCACGGGGCCGAGGAGGCGTTCGGCTACGAACGCGTCTTCCTCGACGAGCATCTGTCCGCGTGGCACGAGGCGTTCGTCGACGACGTGCTCGACGAGACGGAGGAACCGCTGTTCCGGGCGGCGGCGCTCGTCTTCGACGGTCTCGTCGAGTTCGAAGACGAACTCGTCGCGCAGATGGTCTCGTAGGGACTCGCGTCGCTGGCTGTCGCTCGCGGGTGTCGAGTACCGATTGTCAGCCAGCGAGCCGAGCACAAGAACGACTTGCCGAGACTCCGCCCCCCATCAGGCCGCAGAGCGGAACGTGCTGACAACCGAATCGGTGTACGCTTTCACCTATAGAAAACCTGATTCCATAACAGATTGGGACTGTCCGCCGGACGGCCGCATCGCGCGGGACCGCTCAGCGCCGGTCGGCCGCGTAGACGACGCCGAACCCCGAAACGAGGGAGAGGCCGAGGAACGCCATCGTCACCGGCATCAGCAAGCTCATCGCCTGTTCCATCCGAAAGTACCACTCCCAGGTCGCGTACGACTCGGCGACGATGGCGACGACGGCGACACCCAACACAGATAGGACGAGTCCGGCGACGGAGACCGCGGCGAACCGGCGAAGCGCGGCGACCGAGCGGCTACGCATCGAACCACCACCGAGAGACGAACAGTGCCGCCGTGAGCGGCACGAGCGGCACCATCAACGCCGCGACGAACAGACCCATGTAACTGATAGTCGATTCGAGATGTATCGCCCAGTGCCAGGTCCCTTTCAGTTCGGCGATGACCGCGACGGTTCCGACGACGAGCAGCGAAAAGCACAGCAGCGACGCGAGGAGGTACACCGTCGCCCGGAGGTAGTAGAGCGTCCGCTCGGCGCTCGGAACGGCGGCGGCGAACGACCGAGACGCGCCGCTCACGACTCGTACTCCCCGTACGCGCGGTAGGCGTCGTACGCGACGAACCCGAGGACGACGGCTCCGAACCCGAGCGAGACGAGCGCGACCTCCAGCGAGATCGGCCCGTTGATACCCGTCACGCCCCGGGCGTGAAGGAGTGTCGGAAACATCGTTGACGGAGGTTGTGCGAGCGAGCGAATAAATGTACGGTCGATGGGAGTTTCGAACGGCAGACGTGACAGTGTACCGAACCGACAGACAGTTTTTTGCGAACGCCGCCACTGCAGTACACAGATACCGTGGTCTCCCGACGCACTGCGCTCAGTCGCCTCGCAGTCGTGACAGGAGCCGCCGGCTTCGCGGGGTGTAGCCGTCTGTTGGACCCGGCGACCGGCCCCGGCGTCGAGGGACTCGCCGCCAACCCGCGGAGCGACCGCCTCCCGGACCGCCAGTTCGCGCAGGGCGAGTACCTCCCGACCGACGACTCGGGCAACGAGTTGCAGGCTCGGTACCGCCGCGTGCTCCTCCTCGACCTGCGTCGAGACCCCTCGGTCGAAGACGCACGAACCGTCGAGCGTGCGATGCGGACGCTCGAAGCGGCGTACGACTGGCACCACGAGGGACTGTTCCACGCGCTGGCGTGGGGGACGAACTACTTCGAGCGTATCGACGAACTCTCGCGCGTCCCCGTCTCGCCGCCGCAGGTGCTGTCGCGGACGGACGAACCGAACCTCCAGTCGTTCGACGCCGCGCTCGTCTTGGAGAGCGACCTGCCGTCGAACCTCGCGGCCGCCGAGAACGCGCTGTTCGGTTCCCGGAGCCGAATCGGAGGCGAACCGGTCGACCACCGCCTCGGCGACGTGTTCCGCGTCCGCGGCCGCCGGACCGGCTTCCTCGGCGAGGGGCTCCCGGCCGAACACGCCGACGCCGAGGGCGTCCCCGGCGACGCGCTGACCGGCGAGGAGCAGATGTTCATGGGCTTCTTCTCGGGGCGCAAGCGGACCCAACCGAGTGAAGAGAGCGTCGCCATCCCGGAGGGGCGGTTCGTCGACGGGACGACGATGCACCTCAGTCGGCTGACGGTGAACCTCCGCGACTGGTACGGCGCGTTGACCGAGCGGGAGCGCATCCAGCGGATGTTCTCGCCGGAGTTCACCGAAGACGACGTGGCGAACCTCACCGACGACGTCCCGTTCTCCGACCGGGTCCGCGAACACGCCCGCGACCACGACGTCGTCGGCCACCACGAGAAAGTCGCGCAGGTCCGCCGCGACGACACCGACGAACCGCTGGTGCTCCGGCGCGACTTCAACACCGTCGACGGCGGGAAGCCCGGCGTCCACTTCGTCGCCTTCCAGCGGAAACTCGACGACTTCCGGCGGACGCGCAAGGCGATGAACGGCTGGTACGTCCGCGACGACAGTCCGGCGATAACCGACCGCGAACACAACGGCATCCTCAACTTCGTCCGCGTCACTTCGCGGGCGAACTTCTACGTCCCCGCGCGGAACGACCGCTCGTTCCCGCTGCTTTGAGCCGTCGCAGAAAAGTGGTCGTCGGCCGCCGCCGGCCTCACTCCGTCGGCTCGACGTCGTCGTCGAGGAGACCGAGTTTCGATTTCAGTTCCCGCGAGAACACCGGCTTGCCGTCGACTTCGCCCTGGTTGATCTCCTGTGGACCGGTCTCGTACTCCCAGACGGCGTGGCCTTTGTACTCGTCCATCGCCGCCGTCGGTCGCCACCCGCTGTCCTTCTTCGCCATGTGCGAACGGTTCGCAGTGCGTCGTGTTAATAGTTCGTGTGGCGGAGCGTGCCTCGGTCGAGGGTTCGACGGGACGCGCGGCTCACTTCGGCGGGGCGTTCGAGGGCCGTTTCGCGTCGTCGTCCAGGAAGACGCGGGCGAACAGGTCGACGTGGAGACCGAGCACCGTCGCCTCGTCGACGCCCGTTCGCTCCGCGTGCGACGAGAGCAGCGCCGCCAGTTCGTCGCTGGGTTCGTAGCGAAGTTCGCCGTCCTCAACCGCGAACTCGACCTCGTGCGCGCCGGAGACGAGGTGTTCGACCTCCAAGAGCGCCTGTTCGGCTTTCACTTCGCAGGCGTCCTCGGGGTCCATGAGGCGCGTGTCGGCCCACTCCTCGGCCGCCTCGCGGAACCGCTCCGAGAGCGGGACGGCGAGCGTCAAAACGACACACCCCCCTCGTCGGCGAACGCGACGGTCCAGGCCGTCTGCTTTTCGCAGACCGGACAGCGCATCGTCAGCGTCGACTCGTCGAAGCGGCCGAACCGACCGAGTTGACCGCACTCGGTGCACTCGAACTGCGTCATCTCACTTCTCCGGCGGCCACGTGCTCGGCGCGGGGTCGGACTCGCCGAGTTCGCTGAACAGCACTAACAGGACGCCGACGAAGACGGCCATCACGACGAGACCGACGAGACCGCCCATCGCGCCCGTCCCGGCGGTCGGCGTCGCCCACGTGAGCGGCGACTCGACGAGCGAGAACACCCGTACCGCGGTGAGTGTCAACCACGCCATCGCGGCGACGATGCCGAACGTGAGCACCCACGACTGGCGGAAACCGTTTCTGAGGCTCATGCTGCGTGCTAATGCGTGTCGATATCACAAAAATGTACGTGCGTCCGTCAGGTATCGCTGGATTTCGCTGCGTCGTCGGCCTCCCCACCCGCGTCAGTCTTGCCACCCGCGTCGCCCTCGTCACCCGCGTCGGCCTCACCGCCCCCCGTCGCGTTCTTCGCGTTCGTCGCCGTCTCGGTCGACGAGCGGCCACCCGGCCTTCTCGGCGGCGGTCTCCAGCGGGACGAACTCCCACCCGCTCTCCTCGGCGACGTACTCGTCGACGCCCGCGACGCCGACGACGACCATCCGCTCGGCGAAGAACATCGAGTGGCCGTCGATACCGGCGAGTCGTTCCGCCGGACCGGTGCCGGTGCCGTTGAAGAAGTCGACGTCGACGACCGACTCGCGCTGGAACTTGGTGATGACGTGGGCGTCTACGTCGCCGACGATGCCGACCCAGTCGGTCCACCCCTCCGCGTCGGCGAAGGCGGCCGCCGGGTTCTCCAGCCGTTTCACGGCTTCGTACGTCAGCGCCATCGTCATCTCGGAGGGTCCGCTCCCGTGCGGTCCCGTCGGCTCCGGTTCCACGTCGTCGTCCTCACCGTCTTCGCCGTCGTCGCCGCCCGCGTCGTCGGCGTCGACGGTCCCCGACGCCGCGCCTCCCGCGCCCCCGCCCTCGATGGGGATGCCGACCGGACTGTCGTCGTTGGTTCGCGGCACGCGCGGAATCGCGCGGTGGTCCGTCCCGGTATCGCCCCCCGAGTCCGTCAGGGTGGCGTCGCCGTCGAGTGAGTCGGGCGAATTAGGCGACACGACCGCGTCCGACGACCCGACCGCGTCCGACGACCCGACCGCGTCCGACGACCCGACCGCGTCGTCGCCCGACCCGTCGGTCCCCGTCTCGTCGTCGGGGTCGCCTTCGCCCTTCCAGAACCAGTCGCCGCGTTTGGGCCGCTCCGCGTCGCTGTCGGTCGATACGTCCAGTTCGTCGAGGTCGATGCTATCTGTCATCTGTGTCGTGTCGGTCGTGTCGGTCGTGTCGGCGGTCCGCGACGGTCGTCGTGTCGCGCCCCGCGTTCGTCGTCGTCGCCTCCTCGGCCAGCGGCGTCGCCTCGTCGACGATGCCGCCGAGGCCGAGTCGCTCGACCGTCGCCCGGGTCGGGCGACCGTCGGGGCCCCACCCGCGGGCGGCGTAGTAGGCGTCGAGCAGTCGCTCGAACGCCTCGGGGTCGACGGCGCGTCCGGCGGCGGGGCCCTCCGAGAGCGGTCGGCGAAGCGCCTCCGGGAGCGCGTCGTCGCTCCGGTCGAACCCCTCGCGGACGTTGAACAGGCGGACGAGCGTCCAGATTCGTTCGCCGGTTCGGCTCAGTTCGTCGGCGTCGTGCGGTAGTCCGACCGCGTCGAGCCACGCCGCGCCGAGGTCGTTCCACATCGTCTCGCCGACGAAGTCGTCAGCGACGAGGCTCCAGAGGACGGAGCGGACGGTCTGTGCGCCCGCGACGGCCTCGACCACGTCGGCGTCGTCCCACGCCTCGAACACCTCGCGCTCGACCGGTCTGGCTCGGCGGTGGCAGGCCCCTCGGTCGCTCGTCGCATACGCCAGCGCCATCCCGATCGCGCCACGAGGGTCGTACGACGGCAGTTCCATCGACTTGACCGTCGGGACGAGGTCGTCGCCGCCGTAGCGCGCCGCGGCGTCGGCGACGCCCTCGGCGAGCGCGTCGGCCAGTTCGCCGTCGCGTGCGGCGATTGCGTCGAGCAGTCGGCGGGCCGCCTCGTCGTCGCCGAAGCGGGCGTCGGTCTCGACGAGGCCGGCGTCGGCGGCGCGGATAGCCCACGCGACGGCGTTGCCGGCGCTGATGACGTCGACGCCGAGGCGGTCGCACGTCTCGCCGAGCGACGCGACGGCGTCGAACTCCTCGACGCCGAGTCCGGCACCGAGCGTCATCGGCGTCGCCCCGCGCGGGACGCTCTCGCCCTCGCCCTCGTCGTCTCCGGTTCGGACGCGGAAGCCGCCGGGTGCGGTCTCCGTGTCGCGTTCGCGGCCGACCGCCGCCTCGCGCGCCGCCTCGATGCCGATGTTCTCGGCCGCGTCGAACTGGCCGCGCTGCCAGCCCTCGGTGGCGAGGACGCCGACCTCGTTGGCGAAGTCGACGCTCTCCAAGGTCTCGCCCGCGGCCTGCCAGCGTCCCGTGTCGTGGTCTTCGTAGCGACGTTCGTACCGGTCGCGCAGTTCCGCGAGCGCTGGCGGTATCTCGGGCGCGTCGCCGCGGGCGACGACGGCCTTCAGTCGCTTCGACCCCATCACCGCGCCCGCGCCGCCGCGTCCGGCGTGGTGGTCGCCGCCGTCGGAGGCGATGGTCGCGTAGGCGACTTCGGACTCGCCGGCCGGCCCGATGCACGCGACGGCGGCGTCGGGAAACGCCGCGTCCGTCTCGACGGTGTCGCAGCCCCACAAGTCGTCGGCGGGTTCTATCGTCGCCGTGCCGCCGTCGACGACGAGCGCCACCGGCCGACTGGCGCGTCCGGTGACCAGGACTCCGAGACAGTCGTCGAGCGACCCGGCGAGGCGTTCGGGGAACGACCCGCCGCTGTAGGAGTCGAGAAAACCGCCGGTGAGCGGCGACTTCGTCACCGCCGCGTAGCGCGTCTCACCCGGGAGATACCCCGATAGCGGGCCGAGCACGAACGAGAGGAGGTTGTCGGGACCGAGCGGGTCGACGCCGGGTGCGAGCTCCGCGTAGAGGTAACGCGCGCCCAACCCCTTCCCGCCGAGGTAGCCGCGTCGCCACTCGTCGGGGACGCGCGCTCTCTCGACGGTCTCCGCCGAGAGGTCCACCCGCAGCACCGCGTCGCGCGTGGGCGTCGCCATCTGGTTTATAAATGATTCTTCACGGCAATAAACGTTGGCGGGGCGGCAGTCCGGGCGACGAAGGGCGGTCCGAGGAGCGTTCGCCGACCGGCGCAAGAGGCATGTCCCGCGCTCTCGAACCGCCACGCATGCGCACGGGAGTCATCGTCGCCGGCGGCCGGTCGACCCGCTTCGGCGACGCCGACAAAGCGACCGCCGACCTCGCCGGAACGCCGATGATTCGCCGCGTCGGCGACCGACTGGCGGGCGTCGTCGACGAACTCGTCGTCAACTGCCGCGCCGACCAGCGCGCGGCGATTCTCGACGCGTTCGAGAGCTACCCGCGTCCGGTCTCCGTCGCCGAGGACGAGACGCCCGACCAGGGGCCGGTGTCGGGGATTCGAACCGGCCTCCGCGCCGCCTCGGGCGAGTACGCCGTCGTCGTCGCCTGCGACATGCCGTTCGTCGACCCCGGCGTCGTCTCGTACCTGTTCGAGCGCGCCGAGGGTCACGACGCCGCTGTACCGCAGTTAGACGACCAGTGGTTCCAGACGACGCACGCCGTCTACCGAGCGACCGCGATGGCCGATGCCTGCGAGGCGGCGCTCGAAGCGGGCGCGCGGAAGGTCGTCGACCCGCTGTTCGAGCTGGACTACGTCGTCGTCGACGAGACCGAGATTGCGGAACACGGGGAGTTGCGGACGTTCGAGAACCTGAACACGCGCGAGGAGTTCGAAGAGGCGGCCGCGGAGTTGTCGTAGGGCCAAAACGCAGTCAGCGTTCCACCACGTTGACTACCGCATCCTCCCGGTTCATCCGCGCGAGCACCACACGCTCTACGCGGTCACCCGCGCGCTCCAGCACCTTCGAGGCGATGTCGCGGCCTACGTCCGCAAGTTCCGCGTCGTCGACTTTGTTCACGACCGGAATCGCCGTCGCTCCCTCGGGAACGCGCTTCAACCCGCCGTCGTCGCTGGCGAGGACGGCCGCGACCGTCTCCGTCGTAATCGTGTCTCCGGTGCCGATTCCGGCGATTTCGGCTACTCGCTCGGGTCGGTGGACCAGATTCTCGTCCAGCGGTTCGCCGACGACGTGCGCGCTGGCGATGGGCAGAACCGTGTCGGTCGTCTTCGGAATCTGCGGTTCCCTGTCGCTCGGGGCCTTGAAATCGCGCATCCGCGCGCCGTCGGCTTTGACGACGACTGGCCCGTCGTGCGCTGCGGCGAGACTATCGAGCAGTTCGTTCTCGTAGCCGTGATACCGCACCTCGTCGGCCTTCCCGGGAACGAGGCCGAGCGGAAAGTCGTCGGCTGTCGTTTCTCCGAGCGCACCGATGGGGTCGTCGGTGACGACGACCGTCTCTACATTCTCTTCGAGCGACGGAATCGGGATGCGGACCGACGCGGTGACGACGGCCCGGTCGAGGCGCGAGGCCAGCGCGTACATCGTCGTCTTCTTGCCGCCCGCGCCGGCGACGCAGGTCATCCTCTCGCGTGCAGCGAGTGCGTCTGCGAGGTGCATCGGCCGCTACCGTTTCCCGAAGCGGATGCCGTCCTCGACGAGGCGGTGGTTCCGCTCGCGGTCGATCTGCTCGGTCAGCCAGTCGACTTCGTACAGCTGGAGCATCAAGTCGGCGTGGAGATTCCGCCACGCGATGGCGTAGATGGGCGACTGGCCCCACGCGCGCAGTTCGGGGACGAACTCGTCGTAGCGTTCGAGTTGCGACTCCAGACGTTCGAGCGCGTCCGTGACGTACTCGGCGGCCTCGGCCTCGCCCTCCGCCTGGTCGATGGCGCGGTTGATGCGCGACTCGATACCGTCGACCGCGCGTTGCATGTCCTGAGCGGCGGCGTCGCTGTCGTCCGGCAGTGAGTCGAGGATGCGACGCGGGACGCCGAGTGAAACGTGTTCCATGGCTCGGAGTCACGCGGCCGCGTCTAAAAAGTTGGCTCGTCGGTCGTCCCGTCCGAGACCCCCCAACAGTTCTCGAACGGGGCGCTACGGGCGGAGTGCCCGAAGTCGTCGCTCGCGCGACGTCACCCCAGCGAGGAGTTCGGCGCGTTCTGACCGCCGCCGCGCCGAGTTCGACGGAATCGGTGGTCCGCCAGCGACTCCCAGATGTCTTCGGCGGTGCATCGAGAGCCGCCGCCCGCCGGAGGTAGGTGACGACGGGAGCCGCCCGAGTCGTCGCTCCCCGCGACGTTGAACGGCTGTCCGCGCGTCTGCCCCCACGTCTCGCATTCGAGGACGTCGGAGCGGGCGGTGAGGTGGTCGGCCAGTGCGGCGATGCGCACCGGAATCTCGGTCACCTCGTGCTCACGTCGTTTCGGGTCGGCGACGGTGTTTACCCACTCCATCGCCTCGACGAACGCCGCGACCGCGGACGAACGGGTCTGCGTGAATCCGATGGTCGTGACGCTCGTCGCCTCGCCCGCGCTCTCACGACAGTACAGCTCCCACTCTCTGTTCGGCAGCCGAACGGCGTGCAGTGAGAGTCGCCACCGCTCGGGGACAAACTTCACTTCGTCGTCCGAGAGCGTCTCGCACATCCAGCCGTTCGGGACGACGATGTCAGTGGCCGTAGCGACCATCTTCGATCACCCCGTGAGTGCGCACCGGTGCGGTCGGCGCGGTCGCCTCCGCGAGGCGACCCGGGACGGTACCCTGCCTTTGGAGATCGCTGCCGTGGTATTGGATCTTTGACATGGCTCGTGCGTCGGCCCGGTCCGGAGGCCCGGTTCCGGTGGCCGTGATCCGACGGAGCGTCGTACCACACGACATCGAATAAATAGCTACAACCGTCCACTTGATAAATAGACAGTTGGCCGTTCTTATGCACCGATGAAACCACCCGCGAGCGTCGATTCGTCCGGTCGAGATGCCGTGGTGGGCTGATTCGCGGTCGGCGTAAAACGGGTACGAGTTCGTGACCGTTTTCGAGAAACCTCACATTTCGCAACTTCTGTCGAAATAGGCCGCGTAGGCGGCTTCTATCCTCCGAATTTGCCACCCGATTTCCGGCGTGAACGGTCGTGAACGGTCGTCACTTCTCGTCGACGTGTCGCACCTCGGCGGCGACGCCGCGCGTCGATTCGGCCATCTCCGGCCCCGACATCTCCGCTCTGGCGACGGCGAACGCCTTCGGCCCCTCGACGACCACCTCGTCGCCGGGACGGATCTCCTCGTCGGCGTCGACGACGCCGGGAGCGAGCACGCTGCCGTGCGGAACGAAACGGTCTATCTCGATACGTTTCGTCGGTGCGTCGGAGGCGTCCCACAGTCGCGCCCCGGCGAGCGTGAAGGAGAGCACGCCGTACTGCGGCACCATCGTCGCCAACTGCTCGCCGTCGCCGTCGCGGACCTGCAGTTTGGGGTAGCGACTCGTCATCTTGATGTCGGCGTCCGCGAACAGGGCGTCGCCCGCGCCGTCGCCGAACTGGTAGTCGGCGATGGCTTTCACGGTGTTGTGCTCGCGCTCTCGTTTTCGATACTTGGGTTCGTTCGACAGCGTCGACGCCAGATTCGCCAGCGACTCCGTCGTCGTCGGGTGGTCTTCGACGGTGTACTCGAACGGCATCTCGACCTCCCTCTCGACGCGTTCGACGATGTCGCGGTAGCCCTCCGGCGGGACGTGCGCGACGACGCGCGGGTACTCGTTGCGCTGGAGGTAGCGCCGCAGCACCTCGGTGACGAACTCCTTTTCGTCCTCGGACCACCGGCCGGTCACGACGGAGTCGTAGTGCTGGGCGGGGTAGGTGAGTTCGAGTTCCTGCGGGACGACGCCGATGGGCGAGGTCATCGACACCTGGTGGGCGCGGAACTGGACGGCGTCGTGGTACTGGCCGTGGCTCTGCGACTCGCTGTACGGTTTTCGGGCCGAACACGGCACGAGCACCAGGGGAGTGTCGAACCGGTTTCGGTAGCGGGTCGTCACCCGCTCGGCGAAGCGCTGAATCTCGACGCGGCGCAGCGAATCTTCGGTCGCGGCCGTGAGCTCCGAGTCCCGGATGACCGGCGTTCGCTCCTCCAGGTAGCCGTACTGCTGGTCGAACTCGCGGAACGCCGCCGTGAGCCAGACGTCGTGACGGGCTTGTCCCTCGACGTAGTCGCGGAGTCGGCCGTCGCGGATGCGGCGGCGGACGGTCGCCAACTCCGCCTTCAAGGCGTTGACGTTGTGTTCGGCGCAGTCCTCGCGGGTGAACTCGTCGACGCCGCCGAGACAGGCCGAGCAGGCGCAGGGGAGTTCGTCGAGGTCTTCGAGGAAGTACTCGGCGTCGCTCGTGAGGTACTTCCCCTCGAACCCTTTCACCCGGGCGCGCTTGGCGTCGACGAGGTCGATTCCGGCGTAGGCGAGCGTCGCGGCGTTCGTCGGCGTCGCGACTCCCGAGAGGTACAGCGCGGTGTCGGCCGGCAGCGACTCGCGCGCCTCGATTACTGAGTCCTTGAACGCGGCGGCGTGTCCGACGAAGCTGTGGGCGTCCGAGAGAATGTACGCGTCCGCACCCACGTCGCGAGCGGCGTCGGCGGCGACGACGGCCGCGCTCGGGTAGTCCGTGTCGGGGTAGTCGACGGCGAACGACTCCTTGACCTCCTCGCGGGTCCCCGCCGGGAAACCGCGGTGCGGGAGGACGGTCAGGCGGTTCTCGTCGCCCTCGGGAGCGTCGCGTTCGGCCGCCCAGAGGCTTCCGGCGTCCTCGACGACGTCGTCGACGAGCGCGGGCGTGGTGCGCGACTCCGACAGGCGGAGTTCGCCGAGGCGAGCGGCCCCGTCGCGGGCGTGCACCTCGAAGTAATCGGTCATGGTCGCTCTCTGCGGCGGAGGGTGAACTATCTTGCTTTGTCCACCGACGCCGTCACTCGGACGCGACGGTCGACAGCGGTTCGAGCGCGACGGAGTCGGGGACCGCTTCGAGCGCCGCGTCTCCCCAGTCGTCGTGCGCGAGCGTGAACGACACCTCGGGGTTGTCGGCGACGAGCGCCGCGACGCCCTCGGCGGCCGCCCGTCGGGCCGCGTCGTCGAGTCGGTCCGGAACCTGCGCGTTCAGCGGGTACGTGTCCGAGAGCGCGCCGGGGAACGGACCGAACGGGGGGACGACCTTCCAGACGGCGTCGTACTCGCTCTCGGAGGGCGTCCCTCCTTCGGTCAGCAGCGCGTCGTCGTACTCCGCGAGGTCCAGTCGGGCCAAGCGACGGTGGTGTCGGCGAACTTCGGGTCGCCGCGCGCTCTCGTGGGAGACGTGGAAGAACGAGCCTTTGGCGGCGGGGTCGGACTCCTCTAGCTGGTCGGCGTGGTCGAGCAGCGCGCGGTAGCCGTCGAGCATCGCAGGGTGACCGCGGGCGCGGACCTCGACGAGTTCGAGGAGGTTGCCCGCGCGGATGGCCTGCTTGATGCGGCGAATTTCGGCGAACGTCACGTGGAGGTTGTGCTCGGCCAGCAGGCGCTCGGTGTCGGCGTCGCTGGCGCTTTTGACCTCGTCTGGCGTGTGCGACGAACAGACCGGACAGGAACACGGGAAGTAGTCGAGGTCTTCGAGGTGTTCGGTTCCGCGGACGGTGAGGTAGCGCCCGTCGCGGGCGTAGAGCGCGTAGGCGGCGGAGTCGAAGAGGTCGCAACCCATGGCGACGGCGAGCGCGAACATCATCGGGTGACCCGCGCCGAAGAGGTGGACCGGACAGTCGGCGCCGAGGCCGCGCTTTGCGGCGGCGACGGCGTCGACCATGTCGTCGTAGCGGTAGGCGTTCATCAGGGGGACGACCGCCCCGACGGGGAACACGTCGAGGCTCGTCGCGTCGGCGTGACCGGCGGCGCGTTCCCGGAGGTCGGGGTACGTAGATCCCTGCACGGGGGCGTTGACGAGCATCTCGCCGGCGTCGAACGCTTCGGCGTCGGCGAGCGCCCGCTCGGTAATCTCGAGTTCCTCTTCCGCCTGCTCGCGGGGGACATCAGGCGGCGTCGGGATGTCGACGGGGGTGCCGATGTCGGAGCCGATATCCCTCTGGAACTGCAGAATCTCGGTCGTCGTTACGTCGATGTCGCCGTACTCGGCCAGCTGGAACGACCCCGAGTCGGTCATGATCGCGCCCGAGAAGTCGAGCATCTCGTGGAGACCCACGTCGAGCGCCCGTTCGCGGAGTTCCGCGGTCTTGCGGATGATGTAGGAGTTGGTGATGAGAATCTCCGCGCCGAACTCCGACTGGAGTCGGGCGGGCGAAATCGTCTGGACGTTGGGGTTGACGACGGGCAGAAGCGCCGGCGTCTCGACGGTCACCCCGGCGCGCGGCACGGTGAGTTGGCCGATGCGTCCGGCCGTGTCACCCTGCCGCTGCTCGAAACAGTCGCGCATACACCGCCGCGTTTCGGCGGCGCGTCGGTAAGGGTTGCGTTCCGGTGGTGCGGGGAACTGAACAGAGGAATCGAGTTACGGCCGCGCGAGTTCGTACTGCAACACGCCGAGCGACGTCCTTCCATCCAGAATCTCGTTGTCGACGACGGACGCCAACAGGTCCTCGTAGCTCGTCGTCGTCGGACGGATGCTCTCGTTGAAGTCGAGTTCCTGCTCGGCGGTCGACTCACAGCCGCGGGCGACGAAGTAGTGGTGGACCGAGTTGGCGATGCCGTTGGCGGGTTCGGCGACGTAGAACTTCTCCATCGACTCGGCTTCGTACCCTGTCTCCTCGGCGAGTTCGCGGTGAGCGGCGGCAGCGAAGTCGTCGTCGTCCGGTTCGGTGCCGCCCGCTGGAAGACCGCGGTTGACGTGGCCGACGGCCTGTCGCCACTCCTCTACGAGCACCACGTCGCCGTCGGGGGTGAACGGCAGAATCACGACGGCAGGTGGCTCGTCGACGTAGTGGAAATCCGTCTCCGTGCCGTCGGGCAGGCGGACGTCGTCCATGCGGACGTCGAACCCCGGACAGGAGTAGTCGATTCGCGAGTCCGTCGTCTCCCAGTCGAGGCGGCTCCCGTCGTTGGCGGTCCCGCCGTCGGCGTCGGCGTCGGCGTCGTCGTTCACGTCTCGTGGTTCGGCGGCGAGTCGAAAAATCGTCCGGTCGACGGGCGGACGCTCAGCCGCGTCGCCGCGCCGCGAACGCCGAACGGGCCGCCGTCCCGAGGCCGGCGAAGACGAGCCCCAGCGAGACGAGCGTGACGACGAGGTGAATCTCGGCAACCCAGAACGGCAGCGGCACGCTCGTGCGGAGCACCTGTAGGAGGAACGAGATACCGGGGACGTCGCCGGAGGCGGTACCGGTGAACCTGCTCGCGCCGTCGCTGTGCGGCTGTCCGCCGACCGTTTCGCCCTCGGGGAGACGTTCGGCTTCGTACGGGATGTGACGCGTCCGGACGCTCCAGACGGTCTCGCCGGATTCGTTGACCTCGACGATACGCTGGTTCGCCGAGTCGGTGATGAGCGTGTTGCCGTTGGGCAAGCGGTCGGCGTCTCGCGGCCACGCGAAGGCGACGCCCTCGGCTTCGGAGAGCTCCCATCCGACGGTCCAGTTGCCTTCGTCGCCCCGCTGGAGTTCGACGACGCGACCGTTCTCGGAGTCGGCGACGAGTATCGTGTCCTCGTTGAGCCACTGCGGGTTGTGCTGGCGGTTCAGCACCGAGGGGTCGCCGACGCGTCCGTCCTCGGGGTTCGGGTCCTCGTTGATTATCTCGACGACGCCCTCGCCGCGTTCGACGATGACCAACTGGTTGGCGTTGCGAACCGAGACGAGGTAGCGGTCGTCGCCGAGGTGGTCGACGTCGTTGATGTGGAGCCAGTCCTCGCGTGTCGGGTCGTCGGGGCCGTCCGTGTAGATGCTACTGGCGTTCCACTGCCACGTTATCTCGCCGCCCCGGACGGTCATGATGCGCTCGTGCTCCATGTCGCTGACGAGGAACTCGCCGGAAGGGAGTCGTTCCACGTCGTGCACTTCGCTGTTCGCGCGCGTGCGCACGGTAAAACTGAACTCCGAGACGACCTCCGGGTTCTCGCCGGGCTCGATGACGCGGAACCCGGTGTGGGTACACGGCGACTCGTAGGGGCCGCAGTCGGTGTACCCGCTGTCCATGAAGCCCGCCATGACGCTCCCGTTGTCGAGCATCGTCACGTCGAAGTAGCTGTCGGCGTCGGCGAGTTGCCAGGCGACCTCGTCGTTTTCGAGCAGGTAAACGCTCCCGTAGTCGTGGAGTCCCGGTCCGCCGCCCTGCGAGCCGACGAGCGTCCGCATCGTCTCGTTCGAGTCGGGGTCGTGGCTCTGGGTCGCGCCGATAGTCGGCGCGGTGGCGGCGCTGACGACGACCATACCGACGAAAAGCGCGACGCCCGCGAGAACGAGGGCGGCACTCGTGCGTTTCGAAACCATCGAAGTACGGATAACTGTCGCGGGAACCACGATGAACGTTCGGGCAGCGGCGTTAGAGTCCGCGTCCCTCGCAGACGTCGGCGTCACGGTCTCTCAGCGAGTCCCGCGCTCAACTGGAGCCGTGGAGCCGGTTTCGGAGCATTCGGTTCGCGCCGCTGACGAACAGCCCGAGGTCGTCGACGTGCGTGTAGTCGAGGTAGGGGTCCTCGCAGAACGACGAGAGTAGCTCTCTCGCCGTCGCGCCGAGCGACGGTCGCTCGACGTGCGGGGACTCGTCTCGAAAGAGGCTGAGCACGTAACCGAGTTCGCCGCGGAGCGAGTGGCTCCCGCTGTCGATCTCGTACCTTGGGTCGATGCGGTCTATCTGATCGGTCGCCGCCTGCCAGTAGTAGTACGGGAAGTCCGCACCCGCGTGAACGGTCGCCGGGAGCGACTGCCACATCCGGGGGTTTATCTCGGTGAGTTTGAACTCGCCGGTCTCGGCGTCGCACATGTACTCTACGCACGCGAGGCCGTGCCAGTCGAGTTCGCTCAACAGGTCGTTCGCTACCTGTTCGAGCTCCTCGATGTAGACGGACTTCCGGTAGACGCCGCCGCCGCCGACGTAGGAGTCGCCCCGAATCTGACGGTGCTGGAACGTCGCCAGCGGTTCCCCGTGGTCGTACAGTCCGGCAAACATGTACTCGTCGGAGCTCGCCACGTACTCCTGAACGATGGGGTCGTGTTTCATCTCGTCTAAGATGGCGTCGACGTCGGGGTGTTCGCCCGGCGAGAGATGCTTGACGCTCTTGACTTTCGAGGACTGTCCGGGCGCGTAGCCGTCGACGTACCCGTCCGCGAGGAGGTTGTACCGGGATTTGATGATGAGTTCCGGTTCCCAGTCGTCCACTTCGCTGAGCAGTCGCGTCTCCGGCACCGGAACGCCCGCTTTCTCCGCGGCGGCGGCCAACTGAAGCCTGTCCTGCGAGCGCCGGAGCACCTCGAACGACGGGGCGACCAGGTCGACGACTTCGTCGAACTCGTCTCTGTAGCGCGAGAAGACGTACGCGTCCTCTTCGCGCGCGGGGATGACGGTCCGAACGTCCGGACGCGACGCCAAGCCGAGGAGAGCGTTCTTGTAGCCGACGAGGTCGACATCGGGGGCCGGCACCGAGAGACGTTCCCCGCAGTACCGGGAGGCGAACACCGGTGGGTTGTCGTGTTCCGACGCGACGACGGTGTTGATTCCGCGCCGTCCGAGCGACCGTATCGTCGGGTACGTCCGAGACGGCCCGAGTCCGGTGGGAATCAACACCGATTCCCTCGTCCCACAGTTTTTAGCCATACTTACCAATTCTATTTCGAAAGACATTAATGCACTGCTGAGTTTAGCCCGTTACGCCCCACGTTACGCAGTTATTGGATCGTAAACGCCTGCTTTGTTCCGGTCTTTCAGAATCGAACTCAGGTATCCATCAAACGCCTGGATCCCACCGATATTCGCCCGAGATTCGGAGTTTTTCGCTCGTAACCCACCGTTTTTCGCCCGTAATCCATCGACACACCGACGACAGGCACCCCATTCGATACGTATGGGCGTCCTACTGGAGGGACGCCGCCGGGGACGCGTTCGTGTCCGTCTATTGTCCATTTAGGAGGTGTTCGCCCCTTCGAGGCGGGAGAAAACGGTCCGTTAGGACGACCGAGACGGGTGCCAGCTTCGCGGCGTCACCGACTCCCGGGCACCGGATGCCTGCGCCGCTACGGGCGACTCGCTGCGCTCGTCGTTGCGAAGTGCGGGAGAAGTGGGCCGGCGCAGATTCGAACTCGCCCAGACGTGCTCGCTTCGCTGCGCGCGACTGGTCTGCCCGAATCCGCGTGGCGAACCTTTCACACCGCTACGGGCGACCTGCTGCGCTCGTCGTTGCAAAGTGCGGGAGAAGTGGGCCGGCGCAGATTCGAACTGCGGTTACGGCCACCCGAAGGCCGAAGGATACCAAGCTACCCCACCGGCCCGCACGACTGAGTTGCCCGGGACGATGTTTAAGGGTTGCGAAAGGCGGGGTACTGCGTCACGTCGTGTCGAAGTAGCGGTGCGCATGCGAGGCGCACCCAGGATTGAACGCCGCCCCGCAGGACGGGCAGGTGTGGTCCGAGTCGAGGTACGCCGCGACCGAGAGCCGTTCACCGCAGACGCCGCACAACACCGCCGGGTCGTCGAACCGGTCGGCGGGCCACCGCTGCGCTTCGTGGTCGGCGAGTGCCTCGTGGCACTCGAAACACGGGAAATAGACGCCGCAGCAGGGGAACTTGATCGCGATCACGTCCCGCTCGGTGTCGTAGTGCTCGCACCGAGTGTCGGCGTCGACGCCGACGCCGCGGAGGGGAACGTCGAATCGAGCGTCGAAGCCGAGTCCTTCGGCATCGTCGCGTTCCGGAGCCATCAGTATCGAGTGTAGGCGTCGGTGTCGAGGTAGTTGTGCGCGACGGTGATAGCGTGGTCGGCGTGCAGCGTCTCGGAGCCGAGACGCACGCGTTCGTCGGCCACGGCGTCGAGACGCGATGCCTCCTCGTCGGAGAAGTCGCGGTGATCCGAGAGGACGAACGCCGGATTTTCGGGGGGGTCGACGTCGACGACGGGGGTACCGTCCTCGTGGAGCTGCATCACCGTCGACTCGGCGGCGACGGCGTCGAGCGTCGCCTCGAACCCCATGCGGTAGAGCGAAACCCCCGGACTGCTCTCGGCGGGCATGTGGCCGATGGCCTCCTCGCGCGCGTCGAGCGCCTTCCGAATCAGCGCCGCGGTACTCCGCTCGTCGGGGTTCAGCCGCCGGAGCTCCGACCCTTCGAATCGGACCGTGTACTCGTCGCCGAGGACGAGGTGGGTCCGCACGTCCTCACGAATCGCGTGCGAGAGAAAGAACGCGGAGTTGACGCATCGACAGAGCACGTCGAGGCGGCCCGCGCCGCCGGCGATGTCGTCCAGCGAGAACGCCGAAGTCGTGGGGGCGTCGTGGCCGATGATGACGAACTGACGCATACCGGAGGTGACGGCGGAGTCGCCTTGGGTCTGTCTACTCGCCGCGCGCCGGTCCCGGCGCGAAAATCGTCGGCGTTTTCTCGCTCGGCCGCTCGCACCGATGGGTGCACAAAAAACTGTGGTTGAATTTTCCAGACCACAACCCGATGTGTAGTTACGTTCGGTCGGAATCTGGCCTTGCTCTGGTTCAATCAACGGTTACAATACCGGTAACTCGGATAAACACCCGAACGAGAGTCGAAAATAGACAAACTGTAGAACCATTTAGAATATGAACCGGCAACCAACGTCTCCAATATTCCACAGTCGTCCAAAACTGGACCTTATTGTTAAATTCTGTTGAGAGATACGTCTGAAGAGCGTTAGGTATTTATATAATCGGCAAAGACGAAATGGTATCCTTCGCGAGTGATGTGACAGCGCATGACGAAAGATAACAACTCCCAACTGATCAATCGGCGTCGAATGCTCCAGGGCCTCGGCGTCGCAGGTATCGCAAGCGTAGCTGGTTGTTCGAGCGGTGGCGGTGGCGGTGACGACACCGACAACCAGAGCGGCAACGGCTCCGGTGGCGGCAACCAGAGCGGTGACGGCTCCGGTGACGGACAGTCCTCCCAGGGCGGTCAGCTCAAGATAGGTCTCGTCAAGAGTCCCCTCGAGTTCGACCCCATCGTCCTCAACGACGTACCGTCCCAGCAGGTCTCTCAGAACATCTTCGAGGGCCTCTACGAGTACGACGAGTCGACCGGACTCGTTCCCGCGCTCGCAGAGGGCGAACCGGAGGTCAACGACGACGGCACCGTGTACACCGTCCAGATCGCCGAGGACGCGACGTTCCAGAACGGCGACCCCGTCACCTCCGAGGACGTGAAGTACTCCTTCGAGGCACCGGTCAAAGAGGAGACCGAGAACGCCTCCGAAGTGAACATGGTCGAGTCCATCGACACGCCGGAGGAGAAGACGGTCCGGTTCAACCTCTCGTACCCGTACGGCGCGTTCGGCGAGACGACGCTCGCGTGGAGCATCGTCCCGAAATCCGTCCGCGAGGAGGACAAAGACGCGTTCAACAACAGCAAGCCGGTCGGCTCCGGTCCGTTCCAGTTCGACGAGTGGCAGGAAGGGCAGTTCGCCCGCATCAGCCGCTACGACGACTACTGGGGCGACCTGACGCCGAACCTCCAGTCGGTCGAGTTCGTCCCCGTCGAGGAGTCGACGACCCGCGTGACGACGCTGCGCAACGGCGAGAACGACGTCATCGAGGAGATTCCGCCGAAGCTCTACTCCTCGGTCGAACAGATTCAGGACGCCGGTATCCAGGAAGTGCCCGGTATCGGGTACTTCTACATGGCGTTCAACTGCGCGGAAGGCCCGACGACGGACCCCAAAGTCCGCGAAGCGGTCGACTACTGCTTCGACATGGACCAGGCGGTCCAGAACTACGTCGAGCCGACCGGTGTCCGCCAGTACAGCCCGCTGCCGCAGTCCATCATCGACGACTGGGGCTTCAACGCCCAGCAGTGGCAGGAGATTCCCCACGGCAAAAACATCGAACAGGCGAACAAACTGTTCGACGAGGCCGGCGTCAGCAAAGACTACTCGTGGCGCATCATCGTCCCGCCGGACGACAAGCGCGAACAGATCGGCGTGACGGTGTCGAACGGGCTGCAGGAAGCCGGCTTCAACAACGTCGAAGTCCAGCGGCTCGACTGGGGTGCGTTCCTCGAACAGTACGTCTCCGGTAGCGAGGACGACTACAACATGTACACGCTCGGTTGGTCCGGTTCGCCCGACCCCGACGCGTTCACCTACTACATGTTCGGCGCGACCGAGGACACTCTCGGCGTCACCGACGGAACGTTCTACCACGACTCCAGCGAACGCGCGAAGACCGCGACCGAGAAGTTCGTCCAGGCTCGCGAGATCAACGACCAGGAGCAGCGCAAGCAGCTCTACACCGAGGGCATCACGACGGTGCTCGAAGACCGCGCACACCTGCCCGCGTACAACCTCAAGAACAGCTTCGGCGTGAAGAACTACGTGAACGACTTCGCGGAGCACCCGGTGGACAGCTTCCACCTCGCGTCGAACCACAACAACGTCTCGGTCGACAAGTAGACTCGTCACAGCCCGAGTCTATCCGTTCAGTATTTCGATACTTACCGTGGAAAACATTCACAACCGTACTGCCGTAGGCTGCAATCAGGGATGACAGACAGCAATGAGTAGACTCCGATATGCGATCGGTCGACTCCTGCAGGCGATACCCGTACTGCTCGGAGTCGTGACCATCACGTTCCTTCTGACCGATGCGATTCCGGGCGACCCGGTGAGCATCATGCTCGGCCCCTCGCCGAGTGCACAGCAGGCCGAAGCCATCCGTGCGAAGTTCGGCCTCGACCAACCACTGTACGTTCGCTACTTCAACTACCTCTTCGACGTTATCCGCCTCGACCTCGGCGAGAGCCTCTACTACGGGGTGCCGGTGACGCAGAAGATCATGGAGCGGCTTCCCGTGACGATGCTGCTGATGGTGTCGAGCTTCTCGTTCGCGCTCGCTACCGCGGTGCCGCTGGGCATCATCTCGGCGAAACGTCGCAACAAGCCCGCCGACCACATCTCGCGCGTCGTCGCCCTCCTGGGCGTCAGCACGCCGTCGTTCTGGATCGGCCTGATGCTCATCATCATCTTCTCGTACAACTTCAACGTGCTTCCGGCGACGAGTCTCGTGATGCCGTGGGCCGACCCCACGACGGTCGGCGGCGCGTCGAACCAGATAGACGTCGTCATCACCGCCATCCAACATCTGATACTGCCGACCATCACGCTCGGCACGCTCCAGATGGCGGCGTTCACCCGCATCGAGCGCTCGTCGATGCTCGAAGTGCTGGGTGAGGAGTACGTCAAACTCGCCCGCGCGTACGGCGTCAGCGAGGGGAAGATCCTCCGCAAGCACGCCTTCCGCAACGCACAGCTCCCGCTCATCACCATCGTCGGCCTCCAGTTGACGACGGCGCTGGGCGGTGCCGTCCTGACCGAGACCGTCTTCTCCATCAACGGAATGGGGCGGCTCGTCATTACGGCGATTCAGAACCAGGACTTCCTCTTGGTGATGGGGACGACGCTGATGTTCGGTGTCGTCTTCGTCGTCGGTGTCATCATCACCGACCTGTCGTACGCGTACGTCGACCCGAGAGTCTCCTTCGAGGGAGGTGACTGACAATGGCACCCGACACATCTACCCCCCAGAACACCGACGGACCGAACGGCGGCGCGGCCGGCGAACCGCAGGACGACGAGTTCGAGGCCCGCGTCGGCATCTGGTACACCGTCTCGCAGATCAAACGCGACCCGACGGCGTTAGCCGGCTTGGGAATCGTCGCGGTCATGACCGCCATCGCGCTGTTCGCGTACGTCGACGGCGTCTTCCTCGACTTCTGGTTCGCGGAGACGTTCTGGTATCACCCTAACCGCGACCCCTCGCAGGCGGAGATTCTCCTCCCGCCGTACGGGCTGACCAACGAAATCTACCCGATGACGCCCGGGACGCTCGAACACCCGCTCGGCACCGACCACCGCGGCCGTGACATCGCCGTCCGGCTGTTCTACGGCACTCGAATCGCCATCACGGTCGGGATCGTCTCCACCGGCATCGCGCTGGTGCTGGGGACGCTCGTCGGCGCGGTCGCCGGCTACTACGGCGGCTGGATCGACGACGCGCTGATGCGCGCCGCCGAGACGCTGTTCGCCATCCCGTTCCTCGTGCTCGTCATCGCGTTCATGGCCGCCTTCGGGCGCAACCTCACGTTCGCGATGGTCGGCGTCGGCATCGCGACGATTCCGACGTTCGCGCGACTCATCCGCTCGCGGGTGCTGAGCGTCCGCGAGGAAGATTACATCGAGGCGGCGAGAGCCGCCGGGGTACGCGACAGAAACATCATCCTCAGACACATCGTTCCGAACAGTTTCGCGCCGGTGCTCGTGCAGGCGACGCTGCAGGTCGGCATCAACATCCTCATCATCGCCGGCCTCTCGTTCCTCGGCTACGGCGCACAGCCCCCGACGGCCTCGTGGGGACAGATGCTCTCGGCCTCTCGGCAGTATCTGCTGCCGGACCCGTGGTTCAGCATCTGGCCCGGCATCGCCATCCTCATCACGGTGGTCGGTTTCAACCTCGTCGGTGACGGTCTGAGAGACGCACTCGACCCACGGATCAACAACTGATGGCAGAACCACTACTCACCGTCGAAAACTTGCAGACACAGTTCTTCACCGAGGAAGGTGTCGTCCGCGCGGTGGACGGCATCAGCTTCACGGTGGAAGAAGGAGAGCTCGTCGGCCTCGTCGGCGAGTCCGGCGCGGGTAAATCCGTCGCCACGAGCTCCATCATGCGACTCGTCGAGGAACCCGGCGAGGTCGTCGGCGGTACCGTCAAGTACCGCGACAAGGTCATCCTCGACTTCGAGGAAGGTCCGGACGGCGAGCGCCGCCCGTCCGACGAGATGCTGTCGAACAAGCAGATGCGCGACGAGATTCGCGGTAGCGAGATCGCCATCATCTTCCAGGACCCGATGGAGGCGCTCAACCCCGTCTTCACCATCGGCAGCCAACTGAAGGAGTTCATCGAGATCAACCGAGACGTCTCCGGAACGGAGGCCAAAGAGATAGCCGTCGACATGCTCCGCGAGGTCGGCATCCCCGAACCCGAAGAGCGCTACGACAGCTATCCGCACCAGTTCTCCGGCGGGATGCGCCAGCGCGTCCTCATCGCCATGGCGCTGTCGTGCGAACCGAGCCTCATCATCGCCGACGAGCCGACGACGGCGCTCGACGTCACCGTCGAGGGCCAGATTCTCGACCTCGTCGACGAACTGCAGGACAAATACGGCACGAGTTTCCTCTGGGTCACCCACGACATGGGCGTCGTCGCCGAGATCTGCGACCGCGTCAACGTGATGTATCTCGGCGAGATCATCGAGCAGGCGGAGGTCGACGACCTGTTCTACGAGACGAAACACCCCTACACGGAGGCGCTGCTCGACTCGATGCCACGTCCCGACGAGACGGTCGAAGAGCTCGACCCGATAAAGGGCGTGATGCCGGAGGCGATCAACCCGCCGCCGGGCTGTCGGTTCCACACCCGCTGTCCGGACGCCCGCGAGGTGTGTCGCCGGACGCGACCCGTCTACCAGGACGTCGGCGGGCCGGAGGGGTACACCCACCGCGTCTCCTGTGTGAAGTACGAGGACGTCGGCTACGAGGACTCCGAACCGCTGGAGACGGAGGCGACCGCCGCGTTCGGCGGCGAGCTCGTCGAGACCCGAGGTGAGAGCAATGAGTAGCACGACGACGAAGTCCGAAGAGCGGGAGAAACAGGAGACGATACTCCGCATCGAGGGACTGACGAAACACTACTCGCAGGGGTCGGGACTGTTCAGCAGTATCTGGCCGAAACCGAAGGTGAAAGCCGTCGACGACGTCTCCTTCGAGATCGAACGCGGCGAGACGCTCGGTCTCGTCGGCGAGTCCGGCTGCGGGAAGTCGACGCTCGCGCGGACGGTGCTCAACCTCGTCGAGCCGACCGACGGAGCCGTCTACTTCAACGGGCGCAACATCGCCGACCTCTCGGGCGAACAGCTGCGCCAGCAGCGCGAGGACATGCAGATGATCTTCCAGGACCCCCAGTCCAGCCTCGACCCCCGGATGAAGATCGGGACCATCGTCGAGGAACCGATGCGCGCCCACGACCTCTACGAAGGAGAGCGCGAGGAGCGCGCACGCGAACTCTTGGAGAAGGTGGGCTTGGACCCGCAGCACTACAACCGCTACCCGCACCAGTTCTCCGGCGGACAGCGCCAACGGGTGAACCTCGCGCGGGCGCTGGCGGTCAACCCCGACTTCATCGTCTGCGACGAACCGGTGTCGGCGCTCGACGTGTCGATTCAGGCGCAGGTGCTGAACACGATGCAGGAACTGCAGGACGAGTTCGGCCTCACGTACCTGTTCATCGCGCACGACCTCTCGGTCATCCGGCACATCTCCGACCGGGTCGCCGTGATGTACCTCGGTCAGATGGTCGAACTCGCCGAGACCGAGGAACTGTACGAGAACCCCCAACACCCGTACACCCAGGCGCTGCTCGGGTCGATTCCGGTTCCGGACCCCCGAGCGGAGGGCCGCCGCGGCCTCCTCGAAGGCGACGTTCCGTCGCCCATCGAGCCGCCGTCGGGCTGTCGGTTCCGTACGCGCTGTCCGAAGCTCATCGCGCCCGAACAGTACGAGATGACCGAGTCCGAGTGGGCGGGCGCTCGCCGCTTCATGCGGGCGGTCTCCCGACGGACGTTCGAGGTGGAGAACGAGGCTCAGTTGCGAGACGAGTTCTTCGAACAGGGCGTTCCCAGCGGCGAGGCCGGCGACATCGTCGAGACGGCCATCGACTTGTTGCTCAGCGACGAGTGGGAGCAAGCCGACGAGCTTCTCGAAGAGTCCTTCGCCGACCCGAGCATCTGTGCGCAGGAGAAACCCGACTACGCCGTCGAGACGGAGTACGGCACGGGCGTCCACCACGCGGCGTGTCACCTCCACCGCGAGGGAATCGACAACACCGCCAACGCCGACTGAGACGAAACGTTGGCCCGTCGTCCGTTCTCCTTCTGATTCGACTCCGTTTCGGCCTCGCTCGGGGGCGAATCGGTTTATCCGAGTTCGATTTCTACAGAGTCGTGCAGGCGACCGTCGCCGGTCGCGACGAACGCGCCGAGTTCGTGAACGCCCGGGTCGGGGAGCTCCCAGGTCGTCCGGTCGGCGACTCGCTTGAGGCGACCGCTCCACGTCCGTTCGATGACTTTCGTCTCCTTGGCCCGGAAGGCGAACGACCCCGGACTGTCGCTCAGATACCGCGACTCGTCGCTTCCCTCCAGCAGTCCGTCGACGGTCCACCCCCAGAGCCGTCGCTGCGGCGTCGTCACCGTCACCGGAACCGGGAGTCGGTTCCGTATCGTGATCGTCAGGTCGACCGGTTCGCCGCGTTCGTAGCGGGTTCGCTCGACGGCGAGCCGAATCGTCAACCCGCGCCGGGCCAACGGTTGCGGGACGAACTGGCCGAGTCGCTCGGCGAGCGACCTGCCGCCCTCGTCGAAGCCGTACCGACTCTCGCGGTCCGACGAGGCGGACGCTTTCCCTGGCATAGCGGTTCGTATCGAGCGTCGCGCAGATGGCTCTGTCGACTCGCGCTCGCGTCGCTCGATCGCGTCACTCGATCGCGTCGCTCAGCTCAACAGTGCGACGAACATCAGCCCGAAGCCCGAGACGACCAGGACGGCGGCGAAACAACCCTCGATGACGCGGAGATACGTCGCGTCGGTCCTGTTCGTCCGGACGAGTCGGAGAAACGAGAGACCGACCGTCACGAGACCCAGACCGACGAACAGACCGGTGAGTAGCTGCATCGTTCGATTCGTCCGACCGTACTCGCAACGCTCGTATAAGTGTTCGTGAGTGTGTTTAACTCTGTAACGGGCGTCGGTTAAAGAAGCGTTTAATATCGTGACCGGAATTGTTCGACCCATGAACGACAGTTCTCTCCGCGCGCTGCTCTCGTCGACACCACGCGCGGATACACGACGGACAGACCGGGCAGAGGTTCCGCTCAACGTCGCGCCGTTGCTGTTGTTCGGGCTCATTCTCGTCGTCCTCACCGTCATCGCCGAGGTCAGTCTGTAGCGTGGTGCTCAGCGACGAGCGCTCAAAGCGGATCGTCTCCGGACGCGCAGGCGACACGCCCCGACCGCGCCGAGCGGCCCGCCCGACGCTCGCGTGGGTCGCGTCGCCGTGGTTGTGGGCCGTTACGGGCGCGTTCTCGGTCGTGCTCTCCGCCGAGATGGCGTTCATCGGCGTCGTCGTGTACGGCGTCTCGATTCGCACGACGCTCGCAAGCGCCGCGTCCGACCCGGTCGTCGTGCTGGCGACGCTCCTCTGTGCGCGGTTTCTGGCGTTCCGGCTCTACCAGTGGCGACGCGACTACCTCACCGACTCCGGCGAGCTCTGGGTTCGAGACTCCGGGTCCGCCGGCGCACTCGTCACCGTCGCCTCCTTTTCGTTCGTCGGTCTGGTGCCGGCGGCGGCGCTGTTTCCGTTCGCGAGCGTCTACGTCTCCGACCACATGACGATACTCTCGGCGGCCGTCGCCCTCATCACCGTTCCGGCGTGTTACCTCCTCTTGGTCTACTATCTGGGAGAGCTCACGGCGGCCGACCGGTACCGGCGACGATACCGCATCTCGCCGAGCAGTTGGCACTACCTCTGGACGTTCCCCGCGGTGGTGTTCGCCTGGATGCTCGTGTCGGGGACGACGCTGGCGCTCTCGGGAGAGACGTTCGGTCTCTCGGCGGTCGGCCAGTTCCGGATAGACGGCTGGGTCGTCGGCTACCTCGCGCTCTGCGCACCGACGCTCGTCGCGATGCTCTACTCGCTGCGCCGTCTGGTCAGCGTCCTCTTCTCCCCGCTGCCGCGGCGGTGACGACCCGCGGCAACCCGACAACCAGAGAAGTTATCATCTATCACTCTCAGCATACATTCAGTCACAGAACAATGTCGACGAAAGACAGTCCTTCCCTCCAAGCCAAAGCGCTCAGCGTCTCGAACGGTCTCAGCGCGAACCAGAAAGCAGCGGCTATCACCGCGAGCGGCCTGCTCGCGGGCGTTCTTCTCGGCGTGATGGGGTACGCGTTCCAGTTCGACCGCAACGACGTCATCATCGGCGTCGCCGCGCTCGGACTCGTCGTGTTCGCCGCCGTCGTGTTCGCGGTCGTCCGCGCGATGATCATCAGCGCCGAGATGGAAGACGACGGAACGGTTCTCGACGCCGTCCGACATCCGCTGTTCGCCGCGCTGTTCGTCAGTCTCGCCATCGCCTGCGGAGCGTTCCTGAGCGTCATCTACCGCTTCGCCATCCTCTGACGCGAAACGTTCGAAACCGGACTAATCCGTCGAGATACCGCCTCCGGTCGACTCCGTTCTACCGCCGCCGAGCGCAGTCGCTCCGCGCTCGTGGTCGTCCGAAGGGTGGTAGCCGAAGTTTACTGAACCGTGTGTTCGTCGGGGTGGCGAAGCGAGACGAGATCCGTCTCGACGTCCGTTCCGGCCATCTTTGCGATGTACTCCAGGGATTTCGCGTGTCGCTCGAACGGCGACTCTTCGAGCGACCCGAGTGCGCTGTCGATCTCGACGGGGTCGTCGCTGACTCTGTCGAGTTCCTCGAGCGAGAGGCCGCGGACGTGCCGAATCATCATCCGGCGCGCTCGCTCGCTTATCCAGTCGACGTCCCGGTAGTACGCCAAGGCGTTTATCGCGCCCGTCGGCCCGAACTCGCGGCCGAGATACCGTGCCCACTCCATCGCGGTGACGTTCTCGGCGGCGTCGCGGGGAACGGTGCCGAGATACGGTTTCGTCTGCTCGCTGCCGGCCGAACGGTCTCTTGGCATGTCAGTGTCCTCCCGCGAGTGATTGGAGCGGCCCGTTAAATACGTTTCGTAGACGAAGATACGTTGTTGATGAAACGAACGTTCGGAGCCGAAAAACAACGTCAGAACGCGACGAGGGTGCTGACGACCTCGCTCGTGATGACGGCGACGATGGAACTCGACCAGACGAGCAGCGCGAAGTGCGGCAGCGACGTCATCGAGTGGCCGCGGCCGATGACGCGGATGATCATCGACGCGAAAAACGAGTTGACGACGATCGCGACGAGCAGCAGAAACTCGATCTCGGGCATGGTGTACACCGAGGGGTTCAGAAGCGAGCCGACGATGTTCGAGTCGACGTCCATCTCCGTCGAGATTTCCTTGAGCACCCGGACGACCTCTAAGGCGACGTAGTAGGCGAACGTACTGGAGAGGACGACGCCGTAGAGCACCCCGAGCACCGTCCCGACCTCCTGTGAGCGCTTCCGACGGAGGTTCAACACGGCGGTCATGTTGCGGCTGATGAGCGTCCCGAGCTGTCTCGGCTCCCCGCCCATCCGCCGTCCCTTGACGTACATGTCGCTGAACTTCTGGATGAGGTACGACCCCGTCTCCGCGGAGAAGTACGTCCACGAGAGCTGCGAGTCGATTCGCATGTTCAACCGCCGATAGAGGTTCGAGATGTTCGCGGTGAGCGCGCCGAAGTCCTTCTTTTTGAGGCTCGCCAGAACCGACGAGGTCGAGCTCTGTTTGACGCTCTCGACGGCCCCGAGCGCGCGGATGAAGGAGGGAAACCCCTCGTCGCGGTTCTTCACCCGTTTCTCCTCTCGCTGCGTCACGACGCCCGGGAGAAGTAGCGGCGTAAACGGTATCGCCACGTACAGCGGGAGGGGAATCTTCCCGGCGTCGATGGGTAACATCCCCCGGAGCGCGGCGTAGCAGGCGGCGGTGAGCGCCAGCGACAACCCCGCGCCGGCGACGAGGCTCGTTCGGATGCGGACGTTCCTGTCGAGCGCCATCTCGCTTTGGAACCAGACGGGGTCTTTCGGTGCGATGCTGTTCATCGCGTAGAGGAACATCACCTGGACGAAGATGGACCCAAGGATGACCGCGACGAGCGCCATCGTCGGGTTGATACCGATGAGAAACGGGATAACGATCGCGAACACCAACCCGAACGTCACGGAGAGGTTCACCGACATGTAGACGTCCTTGACCAGTCCGAGGCGGTCGAGTTGGCTGCCGTAGCGGGTCGTGTAACTCTGGATGATTGAGTCCTGCTCGTTGAGGAGGAACTCGCTGATGTGTTGGCCCGCGCCGACAGAGTACGCCAGTCGTTCGAGGAAGTCCTCCATCAACGGACTGGCGACGAACTTCGCGCGCATCCGACAGGCGTCGTCGAGGCTCTGGTTCCACGTGTCGACGAGCGCGACGATGCGGCCCATCTCCTCGGCGATGGCGCCGTACTCCTCCTCGCGGGCGAGTGTCCGGAAAATTTCGACGCGGTCGATGTTCGTCGTCGAGAGGACGGTGATGTGGGTGATGAACAGGTAGAACTTCTCTCTGGTGTCCTTCCGCTTTCTGTCGTGGACGAGCTGCGGGTAGACGAGCGCGACGCCCGGCACGAAAAACGACAGCAGGACGAGCGGCGCGCTGACGGCGAGCATCGGCTCTAACGCGAGGACGGCGATGAACGTCGCTTGCCCGAACAGCAGCGCGGGCAACAGCACGAGGAACAGATACCGCTCGTACGGCATGTCCATCGTGTAGTAGCCGCGTTCGAGCGACTCCAGCATCTGCTGGAGATCGAACTGGCCGTCGGACTCCTCGCGCCCGACGTTCCCGCCCGAACCGCCGTCCATCGTCGCCACGGGTTACCGCCCGCCGGCCTCGGTGAGTCCCGCGATATCTATCGACAGCGCCTCGACGCCGTCGTTCTGGAACGTCTCGATGGCTCGGTTGACTTCGGCGTATTCGAGGACGTCCGAGTCGATGAGCCGTCGAATTATCTCGGCGCGACGCAGCAGTTCGTCATAGATAGCGCGTGAGTCCTCGAAGCCGAGAAGCGGCGCGATGCGGTCCTCTAACACGTAGGAGTTGTTCATCCCGGTGAAGATGATGTCGTCATCGATGGGGTCCCACGTGAACACCTGCCGGGTGACGACGCCGCCTTCCTGCTTCGAGTAGCCCTCTATCTCCTGGATGCTGGTGACGCGCCGAACCATGTCGTCGCCGAGTTTGACCCGGTTCTGGAACACGCAGAGGTCGCAGTTACCCATGAACGTCTCCGGGACGGCGATGGGGTCGCCGGTGAAGCGCTGGATGAGCGAGACGATGTCGCTGGCGTGGAACGTCAACATCACGGGGTGACCGGTCTGGGCGGCCTGGAAGGCCATCCGCCCCTCCGCGCCGCGGACCTCCCCGACGATGATGTAGTCGGGACGCGACCGGAGCGCGGCCGCGACGAGGTCGAACATGTCCACGTCGGTGCTGTCGTCGCTACCCTGTCCTTCGCGGGTGAGCAGTTGCTGCCACGTGCTGTGCGGGGGCATCACCTCCGCGGTGTCCTCCGCGGTGTAGATTTTGGCGTCTCGCGGGATGAACGAGAGGATGGCGTTGAGCGTCGTCGTCTTCCCCGACGCCGTCTCGCCGGCGACGAAGACGGTCTGGTCGTTCTCCAAGCAGAGCCACAGATACGCCGACATCTCGGGGCTGAGCGTCCCCCACTTCGTGATCTGGAGGATGGAGAGCGGAACCTCGTTGAACTGTCGGATCGTCAGCGACGGGCCCTTGATACTCACGTCGTCGGAGTAGATGATGTTGATACGCGACCCGTCCGGGAGCGTCGAGTCGATGACGGGGTTCGAGTCGCTGATGGGCGTGTCCATCCGTTCGCCGAGGTTTCGGAGCCAGTTTTCGAACTCGTCGGGCGACCCGAAGTCGATGCTCGTCGGGAGCATCCCGTAGGTGCCGTGGTCGGTGAAACACTCGTGCGGGCCGATGACGTGGATGTCCTCGTTCTCGGGGTCGCCCATCAGCGGCGCGAGCGGCCCGAGACCGACGATGTCGCGCTGGAGGAGATAGCGAATCGTGTCGAACGTCTCCTCGCGGACGGTGATACGCCCGCTGAGTAGCGACCCGAGACGAGTCCTCGGCGTGCCGACGTTGACGACTTCGTTCAGCAGTTCGTCGAGGTGGGCCTGAAACTGCTCGATGTCGCCGGGCGCGGGTCGAGAGACGCTCTCGTCGAGGATGCGCTGTCGGATGCGTCGGTAGGTCGCCGAGTCGGATTCGTCGAGCGAGGGTTCGACCGCGTAGTACTTCGTCGGCACGCCGGTGTCGCCGAAGACGTGGCAGAAGACGGGGTGGTCGTTCTTCACCGTCGGGTAGACGACGTTCGGGCGACGCACCTCGTGTTCGGACTCGAGTTCCTCGGTGTACACCGGGAACTCGTTGTACTCGGCGCGGAAGCGCTGGAGGTGTTCGTCCAGATGCGGGTGCTGCTGTGCGAGCGTGCGCAGTTCCCCGGAGAGCTTCGTGGTTCCGAGGTCCGACATCCTAGGCCACCGTCCGACTCACGATGCTGATGCCGCGGCCCGACTGCACGGTGAAACCGATACTGTCGTCGACCTGCTCGCCCATGCCGCCGAACTTCCGGACGAGCGCGTTGCGGCGTATCTCGCTGCCGACGCTCTTGGTCTGGATGTCGAGGTAGACGTCCGAGACCGTCCGCAGCGGGCGGAGCGTGTTCGGACTGAGCGACTCGGGGTTGACGGTGAACACGACGGTCGTTCCGTCGGTGACGACCTGTCTGAAGAACGTGATGAGGTTCTGCATCAGGTCGTCCTCGTCGTTCTCGTCGCTGATGGCCTCGAAGCGCGGGTCGTGAAGCAAGATAGAGTCGAAACCGTCGACGATGACGACGTCGCTTCGCCACATCGTCTCGGCGTTCATCAGCCGCGTCAGCATCTCGCGGCCGTCGAGGCTCGCCTCCTGCCCGTCCATTCGGTCGCGGGTGTCCACGTCCGCGTGCAGAAACAGCATCTGTTCTGCGAGCATGTGGCTGACGACGCTGTACGACAGCGAGCGCATCTGCGAGACGAATCCGGCCGCTTCCAGTTCCGTCGAGACGTACGTCACCGAGTGACCGGTCTCGCAGAACCCGAAACAGAACCGTTGTGTGAGCGCGCTCTTGCCCGCGCCGTGACCCCCCTCGATGAGGACGAGACTGCCCCGTGGCAACCCGCCGCCGAAGGAGGCGTCGATTCGGTCGCGGTCCGTCAATCCGAGTGAGTAGTATCCGTTCATGGTTCGTTGGTGGGTTGTCAGATGTAGAACAGCAACTCCGCGGAGTCGCCGTCGACGCGAACGACCGCGCGGTGTTCGCCGGCCGCGAGCGACTTCGACACGGTGATGCTCACGGTCTGGCCGGGACGCCACGCCGAAGCACCGCTGACGATTTCGACGTTCGAGACGGCGACGAACTGCCCGTCGACGAGGACGTCGATACCTCTGTCCGTCGAGAGCGTCCGCTCGCCGGTGTTCTTGACGAGCAGGGTGACCTCTTGGTTGGTGCTGTCGTAGATCGAGTCGGGGCTTCCCGGATCGCTGATTATCTCGACGTCGGTGTCGATTCCCTCGACGATACTGTCGCCGCGGGTGTCGAGCGAACTGCTGATGTCGCTGACGTTCGTCGTCAGCGTGGTTGCGACGCCCGCGGCGACGGTCAGCGCCGCGATGAACAGCACGAGCTGGGTGATGCCGTCGCTGGACATTCAGGCCGTCCCCTCCTCGACCGACGTCGAGATGCGGACGCCCAACCCGGTGACGACGTTGACTCGGTCCGGTCGTTCGGCGACGTCGTCGACGGTCATCGTGAGCGTCTCGCCGGGGACCCACAGCGTTCTGTCGGGCCCGTCGTCGACTTCGGTGTCGTACCCGGTCCGGATTTCGCCGTCCACGAGGAGATCGGTCTCGTCGACCCGGAGCGTCGTCGTCCCGGTGTTGTTCACGCTGACGACGAGCGTCTCCGTGTCTGGGTAGTACGTCGCGCTGTCGAAGGCGATATCCGTGTTTCGCTGGGTGAGCGAGCGGTCGTCCCGGTCGTCGAACGCCTCGGTGTGGGCCTCGAGGTTCTGTTCGACGACCGGGTAGAGAAAGCCGAAGCTCAGCAGAACGCCGATGAAGATGATGGTTGCGGCGGCGCTCGTGCTGAACCCCATCTGTCAGGCCGCGTTCGTCGCTCGGAGGCCGTCGAGCTTCATGATGTACGCGAAGCTCTGGCTGTGTTCCTCGCTCGTGAGGTCGTCGACGACGCCGTCGGCGGTCAGCGGCGCGGTCTCGACGCCGCCGAGCAGGTCTTCGAGGTGGTCTTTGACCGACTCGTCGATCCAGTTGATGCGCTCGTAGTAGTCGACGGCTTTCATCGCGCCGCCGGGACCGGCGCTGTCGATGAGCATCGTCATCCACTCCATCAACAGCACCTCGGTGGCGAACGACGGGGCGAGCGTCCGGAGGTACACGTCCGAAGACCCCTGTGTCCGCGGTAGCGACTCCGCGTCGACGGGCGGCGCGGGCGGCGTCGCCTCGAACGTCTCCTCGGTCGGTTCGTCATCACGTGCGCGCGAGTCCGCGTGTCCGTTCGTCTCGACGACCGAGCCGTTCGACGACTCCTCGCCGACGGAGACGACGCCGTACCGCGAGTCGCCGCCGGTTCGGCCCTCCGCGGACTGTCTCCACTGCTCGTCGAACGGGTTGACCTCCGCGGTCAGCCGGTCGTACACGCCGAGCAGCCGGGCGGTGTCGTCTTCGAGTCCGTCCAGTCGCTCGACCATCTCGTCGCGTTCGCTCTGAACGGCCCGCAGTTTCGACTGCGTCGTCTCCAGGTCGGCGGCGACCTGGTCGAGTTCGTGGCGCAGGTCCTCGATGGCGTCACCATCCGTCGCGGCGGCGTCGCCGGCGTCACCCTCGCGGGGTCCTCCCTCCTCCTCTAATTCTGCGGACTCGTCGGGGTCGTCGGAGTCGTCGTCGGGGCGGTCGGTGCCCGCTCGCCCCTCGCGTGCCTCGGGAGCGAGCGCCTCGAGTCCGAGCGAGCGCAGAACGTTTCCGATATCCATACTATGTCTGTTCTTGAAAATTAGTACGTATAAAACCTTTCCATAGGTATTAGTGTTCAGATAATTTGTATTTCGAGCGGCTCAGGGTACGTCAGATGCACCGATTCGACGCCTCCCACCCGAACCACCCATACCGGCGTTTTCGCCCATTAGAGCCCATATTAGCCACCTTCTAACACTCCCTGAGCCTGTTCTTGGCGGTCTTGTGCCTCGCCTAATCCGGCGTTATGTGTCTGAAATTATTTAATTCTAATCGTACATTATTTTGCACTAGACTGTCTTTCGAGAGCAAAGGTTTATGTTACATCACATTCTCGGGGTGAATAAGCCGCGTCGAAGGCGCGGTTAGCAAGAACCTAACCTAACCATGTTACCGTTCAACAAAGACAACGACCGAGGTCAGGTCGGTATCGAGACCCTGATCATCTTCATCGCCATGATTCTCGTGGCGGCAGTCGCCGCCGGTGTTCTCATCAACACCGCCGGCTTCCTGCAGAACAAAGCATCCGCAACCAGTGACGATTCCACCGAGCAGGTGTCCAACCAGGTCCTCGTGGCCAGCGCGGTTGGTGAAGTCAGCGATGACGAACTGGTTAACACGCTGAAGTTCACCACCATGCAGTCGCCGGGTGCCGGTGAGATCGACATGAACGACGCGACCATCGAGTACATCGGCCCGAACGGCAAGAAGACGCTTACTCACGATGCCGACGGAACGGCAGACGCCACCGCTGGTGAATTCGGCACGAGCGCGCTTAAGGACGAAGACAGCTCAATTCCGGTTCTCAACGCGAAGGACGACCGAATGGAAGTCCAGATCGCTCTCGAGGAACCCGCCTCTGGTGATGATGTCGACACGGTGACCAACGAACTTCGCGCCCTCGAAGGCGGCGAGTCCGCGACGGTCCGCTTCGTCACGCAGTCCGGCAGCCAGTACACGTACATCGTGAACGTGCCGGAATCGCTCAGCAGTTCGACTGGCGCTTCGGTCGAAGTCTAAGCCGACCAACCATCGAGGACTGACACACCCCTCGATTCTCGCGTTCGGGACCGACACACCTCCCGAACCGCGAACACACTTCTCACACCGAATCGCAATGATTGACTCGACGTTTCTGGTACTCGTAGGACTCTCAGTCCTCGCGTTCGAGTTCGACACGGCACTGTACGTCGTATGGTGTCGACTGGTCGGTATCGAACCGACGCTCATCGTCGGCTACGCGAACCTCTCGCAAGGCTGGCGCATGGTCGTCGTCACGAGTATCGGGGCATCATTCGGCGTGTTCAGCAGCGTCGTCCGCGACCTGTACGTCGGCGCGGCCGCCGTCGTGTTCGGCGCGGCGACGCTGTTCGCCGGAGTGATGCTGTACGAACTGGCACTGCACATCGCGGCCGAGGCGAACGTCTCCACGTCCGCGACCAGTTCCCGGAGCGAATCGTAACGATGTTTCCCTCCGACGACAGTCGACGGTCCGTGGACTCCGAAGACGACGACCGACGCCGGTCGGACTCGCGGCGAAGCGAGCCGCTCTCGCGCGGCGTCCTCGAACCCGCGGACCTCGACATCGAAGCGGATGACCACGTCCGAAAGCGCGGCGAACACTCGTTCGTCGTCAGAAGCGACGACGGAACGAACCGGACCGAGACGTCCGTCACCGACGAGGACGGCCCGCAGTTCGAGGTCGAACTCGCGGCATCGGTCGACGGCCGCGTCTCCCACCGGCGTTTCGTCGCCGACGACGCCGAGGAACTGCTCGCGTCGTTGGCGACGTGGTTTACGAACCACGACGACGCGACGCTCCCGGACGCGACGCTTCGAGAACTGGTAGAACGAACGACGCGAGAGGAGTAACGGGCGGCGGTCGACCCGCCGCGACTCCATCGCTTCTCGAAGGAACTCCGACACTCTCCCGCCGAGCGACGCCGTCGCGTCTCGGGCCGCCTCTCGGGCCTCGCTCAGGTCTCGCTCGGGACTCGACGTGACCCGCGTGCGGTCGTCGTCCTCGTCAACGGAATCGACACCGAGGAGAGTCAACGCCGTATCGGGTCGTTGTCGCCGGGATTTCCGACGACGCTACGCCATCCGGTCGAGTTCGCGTCGTCCGGCGAGCAACTGCGCGGTCCGCCAGAGCGCGCCGCCGAACGCGAGGACGCTCACGCTGAACAGCGCGGTCTCGGCGAGCGCCAGGAACATCGTCTGTTCGGCGTAGACGAGCCCGTAGGCGACGCCCGCGTTGCCCATCACCGCCGCGAGAAACAGCAACACCGCCTTCTTCCGGTTCGCGACGCAGCGTTCGTGTGCCTCCGTGGGTTCGTGGAGAAACGAGAGCTCCGAGGAGAGGCCATCCAACCGGTCGGGGTCTTCGAGCGCGCGAGCGAGCGAGACGCCCGCGTCGGCGGCGCGGGCGGTGTTTCGGTCCGGTTCGGTTCCCCGTCGCGCGACGAACGAGGAGAGTTCGGTCAGCGGGCGGAGTTCGGCCGACCCGCCTGAGAGCCGCCCGGCTTGTACTTCCTTCGCCTTCGTTTCGTACTCCGGCGGGTAGCCGACGCGCCGCACGAGCACCGCGGCGACGGCGCTGACGACACCGACCGCAGAGACGAGCGTGAGACTGAGTTCGGAAGCGACCATCGAACAGTCGCCCCCCTACCGCTCCCGTTCGGTCCGCGCGACGGTGTTGACCAGTTCCATCGAACTCATCTCCTCGTTCAGGTAGGCGTCGACCCACTTGGCGGTGGCGTGGTACTGCGTCTCCACGTCGTCGAAGCGCTCGTCCACCTCGGCGACGAGGCGCGCGCCGCCCCCGCCGTTGTCGACGTGGCTCACGAACTGGCTCGTCACCTCGACGAGTTCCTGGTTGTGCTCGTCTATCGACGACGCTCCCGACGTGTAGCGGACGACGAGGTCGTCGCCGCGGCGGACCATCTCTCGGACGTCGATACCGGCGTCCGCGAGCAACCAGCGCAGTTCGCCCGCGGACGACGTACCGTCGCCGTTGGGTTCCATCGTCTCGACCGGCCGTTCACGCTGGTCTTCCCGAAAGGCCAGTAGGCCCACCGCGCTCCCGCCGACGGCGGCGGCACCGAACCCGCCGACCAGTTGTCTCCGTGACCAGTTGCCAAAATTTACTCTCTCGCTCATCGTAACGTCTGCTACAGACACCCCCACCAAAAACGTACTGACGAGGCACCGCGGCCGGTGGCGTCCGACTCCGCCCGCCGACGCACAGTTCATGCCCGTTGGCACCGTTACCTTCGGTAAGGGCGTCTTCGGGCGTCGGCCATCGCATGTCACACGCAGTTCCCCCAGCCACAGGTGAGACGAATCCGAACGGCGCCGGCCGCGGACGACAGACGGACCCGATGGTTCGGCTCTTTTCGGACTACGGCCAGAAAGACCGCTGGCTGTTCGTCGTCGGTCTCGTCGCGAGCCTGTTCAGTCGACTCGTCGCGCTCGTTCCCCCGCTGGTGCTCGGTATCGCCATCGACGCGCTGTTCACCCCCGGCACCGAGACGGCGTACCGCCTCCCCGTCGTCCCCGACGGGTCGCTGCCGTCGACGCCCGAAGCCCAACTGTGGCTCTCACTCGGCCTCATCGTCGGCGCGTCGCTTCTCTCGGTCGGACTCTCGTGGACGCAGGGCGTCTCGCTGTCGCTGTACTCGAATCGCGTCCAGCACGCCATCCGGACCGACACGTACGCGACGATGCAGCGCCTCGACGCGGCCTTCTTCGACGACAAGCAGACCGGCGAGGTGATGAGCATCCTCAACAGCGACGTCCGAAACCTCCGGGAGTTTCTCGGGACGACGCTCAGCGGCGCGGTCCAACTCGTCGTCTCCGCGCTCGGTATCGGCGCGGTGCTGTTCTGGCTCAACGCGCAGTTGGCGGCGATTACGCTCGTCGCCATGCCCGTTCTGGTCGTGTTCACCGTCGCGTTCATGCGGACGATTCGACCGCGCTACCGCGCGCTTCGCGCGAGCGTCGGCGCGCTCAACACCCGACTGGAGAACAACCTCTCGGGCATCGAGGTCATCAAGACCTCCAACACCGAGACGTACGAGGACGGCCGCATCGAGGACGCCTCGTGGGACTACTACCTGAAGACGTGGGCGGTCGCCAAACTGGAGTACTTCTACCAACCGGGGATGGAACTCGCCGCCAACGTCGCGTTCGCGGCGACGTTCGCCATCGGCGGCTACTGGCTGGTCAGCGGGTCGACCGGTCCGCTGGGCGGTCCGGGGTTGCAGGTCGGCGAGTTCGTCACGTTCCTGTTCATGACCCAGCGGTTCGTCGACCCGCTGGCGGGCGCGGGCCGCATCGTCAACTCCTACGAGAACGCCCGCGCCTCCGGTGAGCGCATCTTCGGGCTGACCGACCTCCCGGTTGCCGTCGTCGACGACGAGAACGCTGTCGACCTCGGCCGCGTCGAGGGTCGAATCGAGTACGACTCTGTTTCGTTTGCCTACGAGGAGGGCCGTCCCGTCCTCTCGGAGGTGGGCTTCGTCGCCGAACCGGGCGAGACCGTCGCGCTCGTCGGTCCCACGGGCGCGGGGAAGTCGACGGCCGCGAAACTGCTGCTTCGCCTTTATGACGTAACCGACGGGTCGGTCCGCCTCGACGGCGTCGACGTGCGCGACGCGACGCTCGACAGCCTCCGCCGCGCCGTCGGCTACGTCAGCCAGGACGTCTACCTGTTCGACGGCACGGTCAGAGAGAACCTCGTCTACGGCGCGTTCGACGCGACGGAGGCGGAGATGGTCGCCGCCGCGAGGGCTGCCGAGGCCCACGAGTTCGTCTCGGAACTCCCCGAGGGGTACGACACTCGAATCGGCGAGCGGGGGATCAAACTCTCGGGCGGGCAGCGCCAGCGGCTCTCCATCGCCCGCGCGATGTTACAGGACCCGGACGTGCTCGTGTTGGACGAGGCCACCTCCGCCGTCGACACCGAAACCGAGTTGCTCATCCAGCGGGCACTGACGCGGCTGACCGAGAATCGAACGACGCTCGTCATCGCACACCGCCTCTCGACGATTCGGCGGGCCGACCAGATTCTCGTCCTCGAAGGCGGGCGCGTCGTCGAACGCGGGACGCACGACGAACTCGTCTCGCTCGGCGGGCTGTACGCGACGCTGTGGGGCGTGCAGGCGGGCGAGTTCGACCGACTCGACGAGGCGGCCGTCGCGCGTCTGGTGCGCGAGGGTGCGAACGATTAAACGGGAACTGTCAGTCTCCAACAGTAGGTCAGTACGTGAGCGTCTCGAGACCGTCCACGCGGTCGAAGTGGCCATCTCGTGTGATTAGCGTCGAACCCGACGAGCGACAGATACCCGCGATGAGCGTATCCATCGACCCAATCGGAGTTCCGGCATCGGACAGCTCAGCGCTCACGTACGCTGCCTCTGCCGCATCGTCAACGGTCAGTTCGAGTGGCTCGATCCAGTTTAGATCCTCACGGACTTCGCGGACACCCTCCTCCCCGCGAAGACGAGCAGCGCCGACGAATACTTCGTGCAGCACTACTGTCGGGGCGAAAAACGGCTGATTTTCGCGCGTTTCGAGTACCTGCTTTAGTTCCTCGGAGCCTTCGAGATAGTCGATGAGCGCACTCGTGTCAAAACAGTTCATTTCGACGCTCCTCGAGGTCGTCGTCGAACTCGTCTTCCGTTTCTTCGACGGCCTCGCGAAGGCCGGTCCCCTTCCACGAGCCGAATCCTTTCATGATATCCCGCTCACTCCCCGTGAGACGGAGAATTGTATCCGTGAAACTCTCCCCTTCTTTTTTGTGTGCCTTCAGACGCTCGTACGCTTCGTCGGTGATTGTGAGACTCTTCGTCCCCATACGTATACGTCTACGTGTACACGTACTTAGGGTTCCCGTCGACGTGGCACCGAACGATCCGAAAAGAGAGCTGGAACGAACTACGACTCCGTCGACACCACGCGGAAGACGACGACGCCGTCGTTCTCGTACGCCGCCTCGTAACCCTCGGCGGCCATCAACGACGCCGCGAGTTCGCCGCCGCCGGTAGTTCGCTTCCCACGGACGATGTACGTCCCCTTCGGGACGTAGAGGTAGTCGGGCGTCACGTCCGCCGCGTTCAACGTCTCGGAGATGCAGTCGGCGGAGTCACAGGTCGACACCGTCCGGTACAGCTCTTTCTGCTCGGCGTACGTCTCCGCCCCTTCCCATTCGACGCCCCACAGGCCGACCACCATTGTCCGCTTGCTGACGTCGGGGAACCACTCGGCGGCGTCGCCGACGACGACGAACGTCGCGTCATCGGGGGTCTCGTCGCCGGCCCACTCCATCGCGGCCACGTCGTCGTCGTCGACGAAGGCGGGCGCGATGGAGGGTTCGGCGACGGTCATCGAGTAGCCGACGACGCCGAGACCGCAGATCAGCGTCACGGCGACGGCGACGGCGGCGAGCGTCCGTCGCTTCGGTCGGGGAACTCGCTCGGCGACCGCGGTTCGGACCGGCGCGAACGCCAGCGCGACGACGGCGAACGTGCCGACGAACGCGACGAATCGCGCCTGCTGGAACAACAGCGCCGCCGCGACGGTCCAGACGCCGAGGAACGGTCGCCGGACGAGAAACAGCGCCGCTGCGAGCAGGAGCGGTATCGCGAGCCACGGGGTGACGCCGAGTCCGCCGCCGATGCCGCCGTGCGTTCCGGAGGCCTCGGTGAACACCTCGATACCGTGCGTGGAGACGTTCCAGAGCAGCCACGGCGTCGCCAGCGCGAACCCGCCGGCGGCGACGACGCCCCCGCGGAGAAAGCCCGCGAGCGACCGGTCGAGCGAGAGCCACAGGATGACGAAACTGCCGACGAAAAACAGCGTGTACGTCGGGTGCGTCAGGAGCGTCAGCCCGAAGCAGAGCGCGGAGACGGCGAGCCACCGGCGTTCGTAGCCCGTCGTCTCGACGGCGGTGTACAGTCTGTACCCGGCGTAGATGCCGCAGACGGCGAACAGGAACGCGGGTGCGCGGACTAACCCGCCGGCGGTGATGTGCCACTGGAGCACCTTCGGGTTGAGCGCGACGAGGAGTCCGACGGCCGACGCCGCCGGACGGGAGGCGAGCACGTCGCGCGCGAGCAGATACGTCGGCGCGAGATACGCGATGGTGACGAGCCCGGGGAAGAAGCGCGCGAGTGCGAACGGCCCGACGCCCGTCACGTCGCGTATCGCGGCGATGACGTAGAACATCAGCGGCGGGTACGCGAAGGGGACGCCGTCGACCGTGTAGTACGGTATGGATTCGGGCGGGAGATAGCCGTTAGCGGCGATCTGTTCGCCCATCAGGTTGTAGAGGCCGGCACCGTAACCCGGGTAGGCGTTGACCGTCAGATACAGAGCGTAGACGGCGACACCCGCCAGGAGTACGGGCGAGACGTAGCGGGCGTCCGCGCGGGAGAACAGCCCCGCGACGGCGCTCGGGCGGAACTGCCGAAGTTCGGAGACGACGTTCGAGTCGTCGGTATCACCCATCGGCTGTGTCACGAGGTATCACCACTCGTTCGACACACGAGGGGGTAAAGAGGGCGGAGAGAGGTCACGACTCCTCATTCAGGCTCTGGAAGAAAATATGTTCTCGGTTTCCGACGAGCGATGCAACGTCGCGCGACGGTGGTTGCACCGGGTGAGAAATAGCAATCAGCGCGGCTGAGTTATCGGTACTGTGAAGTGCCGAGTGCGAGCCTCAGTACCCCAACGCGTTGCCGTCTTTTCGGGGTTCCGTCGCCGCCGAGAGGACGCCGTCTTCGTTGCGGACGAACTGCGCGCCGCCGAACATCAGCGGCGCGAGAATCTGCACCTCGTGGCCCATCCGGGTGAGCGCCGTCGGCACGCCGGAGTCCGAGAACTCCTCGACCGCGAGCTGTCCGTCCTCGCGGTAGCGCCAGCGCGGGCGGTCCAACGCGGCTTGAATCGAGAGATCGTAGTCGACGACGTTCGAGATGACCTGCGCGTGGCCCTGCGGCTGCATGTACCCGCCCATCACGCCGAACGCCGCCCAGTCGTCCTCGCCGAGTTTGGCGACGGCGGGCACGAGGGTGTGGAACGGTCGCTTACCCGCTTCGAGGCGGTTCGGGTGGTCGGGGTCCAGCGAGAACGACGCGCCGCGGTTCTGCAGCGCGATGCCCGTATCGCCCGCAACGACGCCCGAGCCGAAGCCGGCGAATCGGGAGTTGATGTAGGAGACGACGTTGCCCTCGTCGTCGGCGACGCAGAGCAGCACGGTGTCGGCGTCTTCGGCCTGCGCGTCCGGAACCCCGAAGCTCACGTCGTGGTCGGCCGTCTCGCCGACTCCCTCGGCGCGCTTTCTCGCCCACTCCTTCGACGCCAGCGGCGGAATCTCCTCGTACTCGGGGTCGGTGATGTAGCGGTGGCCGTCGTGGAACGCGAGTTTCATCGCCTCCGCGAAGTAGTGGACGCGCTCGGCCGAATCGAGGGGGTGGTCGGCCGCGCCGAGTTCTTCTGCGATGTTGAGCGCTTCGAGCGCGATGAGTCCCTGATTGTTCGGCGGCAGTTCGTAGATTTCGGCGCCGTTGTACGTCGTCGACACCGGGTCGACGAACTCCGGTTCGAAGTCGGCGAGGTCGTCGACGGTCATGAAGCCGCCGAGTTCCTGGATTTCGCTCGCGATGGCTTCGGCGATGTCGCCCTCGTAGACGATGTCCGCACCCTCTTCGGCGATGCGCTCCATCGTCGCACCGAGTTTCGGCAGCGACACCATATCGCCCGTCTCGGGCGCTTCGCCGTCGAAGAGGTAGGCGTCGCGGGCGTGCTCGGATTTGAACAGTTCCTCGCCGTGCTGCCACTGCGCGGAGACGACTTCGGTGACCGGGTAGCCGTTGTTCGCGTACTCGATGGCCGGTTGGAGCACCTCGGCGAGCGTCATCCGACCGAGTTCCTCCACCGTGGTCTCCCACCCGCGGGCGGTTCCGGGAACCGTCACGGCGTGCGGACCGAGGAAGGGCATCCCCGCCTCCTCCGCGGAGTCGACGGCGTAGCCGCGAGAGGCCGGATACCACGACGAGCGCGTCTCCTCGTCGGCGTCTTCGATAGCCTCCCGCACTTTCTCGATGCTCGTTCCCGAGGGCGCACCGCCGCAGGAGCGCATCGCGCCGACCTCGCCGTCGGCGGTGCGGTAGAGCGCGAACACGTCGCCGCCGAGGCCCGTCGACGTGGGTTCGACGACGTTCAGCGCCGCCGCGGTGGCGACGGCCGCGTCGAAGGCGTTGCCGCCCTCCTGGAGGGTGGTGATTCCCGCCTGCGCGGCGAGCGGTTGGCTCGTGGAGACCACGCCGCGACGACCGTACACGGTCGACCGGCGTGAGGTGAAACTGTCGAGGTCACTGGCGTCCATACCACCCCTTGGCAAATCGGCCTCAAAGAGCCACGCGAGTGGGGGGTTCTTGCCGGTGGTGGCTCCCGGTCGCACGGCGTCACTGGCTCTGTCGAAACCCACCGGAGCGGGATAGGAATAGCGTGCGAGATACGGGGGAGTATACAAGGAAGGATGTTCTGAGAACGGTGCATCTACTAAGGGTCGTCACTGCCGCCAAAACGTCGGTGTGAGGATGACCAGCACCGAGAGCACCTCCAAACGACCAATCCACATCAGAAAGACCATGTAGAGTTTTGCGGCATCCGAGAACGGCAGGAAACTGTTCATCGGACCAACAACACCGAAGCCCGGACCAATGTTCCCCAGCGTGGCAATGGCGACGCTCATCGCCTCGAGACCAGACAACGATACGCCAGCCGTTCGGAGAGTATCGAGGTACAGAAGCACCGTCGAGAGGGTGAATATCGCCAAAAAGAGCAGTATGAACACGAGTACATCTCGAATAGTCTGCTCGTCGACGACTTTCCGGTCGAGTCGTAGCGGTTTAACGGCCTCGGGATGGACCGACGTGAACAGTGTTCGGAAGATAGCCTTTTTGACGAGAACCCACCGGACAATCTTGATCGAACCGGCTGCCGACCCCGCAGAGCCGCCCAGAAAATACGCAAACAACAGTATCGTCTGTGCAGAGGCATCCCAGGTGTTGAAATCCATACTCGCGTACCCAGTCGTCGTCACGATAGCGATCACCTGAAAGAGTCCCTGCCGGAGCGAATTTTCGAGATTTCCGGGAATGATGTCGAGGTTCGCCGGCGGTTCGGCGATTCCAACGCCGAGAAAGAGCACTGTCGAGATTACTGTCCCGAAAGCGAGGATGGCAAGTAGATACGCACGGAACTCTGTATTGTTGGTTAACCGGCGAGGCTCTCCCCGAAAGACGTACCAGAACAGAGCGAAGTTCGTCCCTGCGACAACCATGAACGGCATTACCGCCCACTGGACCGCAGGCGTGAACGCCTCCACGCTCCGTGCCTCCGGAGAGAATCCACCGGTAGGCAGTGTCGTGAGTGCGTGCGCAACCGCATTGTAGAGGGTCATGTTCGGCGCTAATCCGCTCAGATGCAACCCGTAATAGACGACAATCGCGAGAACGGTGAACCCGGCGTAGATTCCCCATAGCCCACGCGCAGTCTGCTGAAGGCGCGGCGTCATCTTCTCCAGCGATATTCCCGGTGCTTCCTGCTTCATGATCTGGGCACCACCAACCGAGAGCTCTGGCAGGATGGCGACCATCAACACGAGAATGCCCATACCACCGAGCCATTGGGTGAGCTGGCGCCACATCAGCATCGCGTACCCATGGCGCTCAACCGAGATCTCCCCGAGAACAGTCGCACCGGTCGTCGTGAATCCACTCATGCTCTCGAACAGAGCGTTGACTGGACTGGCAACAGTGCCTGTTCCGGCGACGAGATACGGAACCGTTCCCACTAACGGCACGACCAGCCACGCAAGACTTACTAAGAGGAACACCTCTCGCTGTCTGAGTTCGCCATCGTTGTTGACTCGCTCTAAGAGGAATCCACCGCCAACCATGAGCACGCTAGTGGCGACGAATGGGACCGGGTTTTCACCGTAATAGAACGCCAGGACGAGCGGGAACAGCGGCGTAATGCCGATGTATTTGAGAACTGTCCCGACGAGGGCCACGCTTACTCTGTAATCGACATAGACGCTCGGTGTGCGGGCCATCGAATATCTATGGTGGTCGAACGACGAACGGGTGGGCGTTTCGGTTCGGTTGCGCTTCGAGGAGACTGTTCATTGTTTCCATCGTGGAGTCATTTTTGTTCTTGGATTCTGTCCCACTCTTCCACACAGTTCTCACAGAGAAATCCTGTGAATCCATCTACATCGTATCCCTGCACACTCGTATCGTCCCCACATCGCTCACATTTCATAGTTGGTCCTGATGGGTAACTCGGGTACTGTCTCGTCACGCATCGTGGGTGAAAACTATCCTCTTCTGTTCCTTCGGGAGTGCAATCACTGGTATTTTACTCCGTTTGAAGAGCTCAGTCGTGACATCTCCGCTGAGGAATTTGATCCAACGGCTTCCAACTCGCGGGACGAACGCAATCGAGGTCGCGTTTTCCTCTTCGGCGGCGTCCCGAATCGTTTCTCCGACGTTTCGCCCGTATAAGGTGCGGAACTCAAGCGTCGGTCCGTCGTCGGGAAACACATCCAAAAAGGATTGATACGCCTTTTCGGCGAACGCTTGACGCTGTTCGACGGATGCCTTGTCGGGTACCCCTTCGCCCTTCTCGATGACGTGAACGACGATGACCTGTGAATCCTCACGAGCATAGTGGTAGACGATTCGGGCGGTGTTCGCTGCGTCGTCTGGACCGGCGATTGGGACGATTACTGTGCCGAAAATATCGGAACTCATAGTCCCTACATTCGACTCCTTCACCAAAATCCCTCCGGTAGAATTGTTGGATACGTAATGAGGTGCGTCTCAAATTCTGATTGAACAATTCCTTCGAGCGGAGCCCGGTTCTGTGTCGACGCTCTCCTGTGAGTTACCGCGCGACCTCCCAAACTCGACCTACGACGTTCGACGGCCGGTGACCGATTCGATGTCCAGCCGGTAGAACACCGGGTCGATATCCTCGACCGTCTCGCCGAAGACGCGCAGCGAGGTGTACGCCTCGTTGATTTCGGCGTCGTCGGGTCGGTCGTCCCGCGAGAGTCTGGTGAACGGCCCGCGGACGATGACGCTCCACGACTCGTCCGGCGACGGGGCGTCGTACAGCACGAAACACGCCTCGGCCGTCTCGTCCGCGAACGCCAGTTTGTCGCTCTCGTCGTGTCTGCCGAGACGGAAGTACAGCGCGTCGCCGTCGAAGTAGTACGCGACCGGAATCGCGTACGCCTCGCTGTCTCGCGCGAGCGACAGCACGCCGTCGGTCCGCTGTTCGAGCGTCGCTTCGACCTCCGCTCGGTCCATACCGACGGTGTAGATGTATTCGAGATGGTGCAATGGAACCCCTCGGAGTATCGTTCGACGGCGAGTGGGATAATCCAGTCGCCGAAACGACACTACTCCGGTAGTGTGCTACCGGTGTGCTTTTGCGTCCGGCGTGCGGCAACACGAGCGATGCGCGCGACGACCGACGAGACCCAACGCCTCGACCCGATAGCCGCCGTCTCGGCGTTCGGCCGGGCGACGTACTCCGATCTCGTAACCGTCGTCGCGCTGAGTGTCGCCGCGTCGCTCGCGTCGCTCCCGCTCGTCACGCTCGGAGCGGCGCTTCTCGCGCTCGTCGAGACGATGACCGATGTCGTCGAGGGCGAGGCCGCCGGACGGAGGGTGAGCGAACGGGCGCGACTCGCCGCCTTCCGTGAGTCGTTTCGGCGGAATCTCCGACGTGGCCTCCCGCTCAGTCTGCTCGCAATCGCCGTCGTCGCGACGACCTACGCCTACTCGACTATCGCGCTCACCGTCCGCCAGCCCGCGTTCCTCCTCGGCGCGCTCGCTGGCTTGTACGCCGTCGTCATCGTCGTCGTCGTCCTCTTTCGGGCCGCCTCGCTGGTGGCTCGCGCGCCCGAAGAACCTCGCACGGAGCTGTCTACGACCACCGCACTCCGCGACGCGGCGTACCACCTGCTGGAGACGCCCTCGTTCAGCGTCCTGCAGTCCTGTTTCGCCGCGCTCCTGTTGGGGCTCTGCGTCTCGCTCGGCATCGCCGTCGTGTTGCTGTTACCGGGGTGGCTGGCGCTGTTGGAGGTCGTCGCCTTCGAGGAGACGACGGGCGAGGGGGCCGAACGAATCGTCCTCGCGTACCGGGGTGAACTCGTGTGACCAGCCGAGAACTCCACCTCGTGAGCGTCGTCCCGGTGGCGTTTCTCGCCGTCGCCGTCGGCCACCACCCTGCCGTCGCGCTGCCGCTGGTCGTCGGGGTGTTGCTGCCCGAACTGGACGCGCTCCGCGAGGAGACGCATCGCTCGTGGCTCGTGCACACGTTTCTGTTCCCGACGCTGCTGTATCAGGCGGCGCTCCGCCTCGACCTTCTGTCTGTGCTTCCCGCGCTGGCGACGACGATTCACTTCCTCGCGCTCGGGATGGGTCTACATTTTCTGGCCGACTACGTCTACCCGCGCGAGCAGACGAACCCCGGCGCGGAGTGGCCCGTCCGCCCAGTCGGCTTCTCCTCGCCGTGGGGGCTGCTCTGGCTCGGTATCTCGTGGGCGATTCAGTGGTACGGCTACCTCGCCGCGGCGTTTCTGCCGTGGTTGGCCGGCGTTTGAGTCGACCGCAACTCGCCCATTCGTGTGACACTACTCCAGTAGTAACACATATACGCCCGGGACGGATTGTTCGTGATAGACCATGGCAAGCGCCGAGTACGACGACGTCTACAAAGTGTTCGACTCCGGTGAGGACGAAGTCGTCGCCGTCGAGGACCTCTCTCTGACAGTCGAGGAGGGTGAGTTCCTCGTCCTCGTCGGTCCGTCGGGCTGCGGCAAGTCGACGACGCTGCGACTGCTCGCGGGGCTGGAGACCATCTCCGACGGCGAGATACGCATCACCGGCGAGGTCGTCAACGACGAGAAACCGAAGGACCGCGACATCGCGATGGTGTTCCAGAACTACGCGCTCTACCCGCACAAGACCGTGCGCGAAAACATGGCGTTCGGCCTGGAGATGACGACCGAACTCGCCGACAGCGAGATTCAGACGCGCGTCGAGGAGGCCGCGGAGATGCTCTCCATCTCGGAGCTCCTGGACCGTCGTCCGAAGGCGCTCTCGGGTGGACAGAAACAGCGCGTCGCGCTCGGTCGCGCCATCGTCCGCGAGCCCACGGTGTTTCTGATGGACGAGCCGCTGTCGAACCTCGACGCCAAACTCCGCACCGAGATGCGCACCGAACTCCAGCAGTTACACGACAAGCTGGGCGTCGCCACCGTCTACGTGACGCACGACCAGACGGAGGCGATGACGATGGGCGACCGTATCGCCGTCCTCGACGACGGGCAGCTCCAGCAGCTCGGCACGCCGCTGGAGTGCTACCACGAGCCCGCGAACCGCTTCGTCGCGGGCTTCATCGGGTCGCCCTCGATGAACTTCGTCGAGATGGAGTACGACCCGACCGCCGGTCGGGGGCTGACCGACGGCGTCACCTACCAGTTCACCGACGAGCAGACGAGCGTTCTCGGGAGCCGAGGGCGGGTGACGCTCGGTATCCGCCCCGAAGACGTCGAACTCGCGGGGGAGTCCGGTCCCGACACCGTCGAGGCGACCGTCGAAGTCGTCGAACCGATGGGCCGCGAACACCTCCTGCACCTCGACGTCGGCGGCGACGAGGTGACCGCGTCGGTGTCGGGCGACTACGACATCGACATCGGCGACCGCGTGCGTCTGCAGTTCCCCCGCGACCGCATCCACGCCTTCGACGCCGGTTCCGGCGAGACGCTGTTCAACCGTTCGCGACAGACCGAGTCGCTGCCGGACGGCGTGAAGCTGTAGCGTTCCGGCAGCGTTCGGAGACGATTTGAGCTCAGCTGTAGCTTCGTGAACTGCCTCGGAGGCGAGCCCCGAGGACTCGGCCTGCGCCGTCTTGTAGAACCCGCGGATGGTTCTCGACGTTCGACAACCTGCCTCTCGCTTATGCGGTCGTGTGGTCTACCAGACAGTATGGGAGAGCTCGAAACCGAATCCGAGAAAACGCGGTCCGAGGTCGCGTCGTACCTCCGCGAGTTAGCCGACCAGTTAGACGGTGACGGGGACGTCACGCTCGAACTCGGCGGTCAGCACGTGCGACTGAATCCGGTGAATCCGGTGACGTTCAAACTCGAAGGCGAGTCGGATTGGTCCGAGGGCGACACCGAGGCCAAACAGAGCATCGAGTTCGAGTTGGTCTGGTGGCGTGAAGCCCAGACAGCGGAAGAAGGTACGCTGGATATCACGACCGAGGGTAGGTGATTTCACCGACCCCGCAGACTGTAGACACCATGTACGACCGCATCTTGTACCCGACGGACGGGAGCGAGCCCGCAGAATCGGTGTTCGACTACGCGCTCGAAATCGCGAGCGCACACGAGGCGACGATACACGTCCTCAACGTCGCAGACACCGGTCGGGATAGCCTCACGCAGAGACAGGAGGCCGTCCCCGAGTTGGAGCGAGAAGGGGAAGAGATCGTCGACGAGGCGGCACAGCGTGCGACAGACAGCGGTGTCGCCGTCGTCTCGGAGGTCCGTCGGGGCGCTCCGTCGACGGCAATCGTCGAGTACGCGAAACAGTTCAACGTCGACCTCGTCGTGATGCCGACGCACGGCCGTCGCCGACTGAAGCAGTTCCTCCTCGGGAGCGTCACCGAACGCGTCATCAACACCGCCGAAGCGCCCGTCGTGTCGGTCAACCCCGACGGAGACCGCCCACGCACTTACCCGTGTGAGACCCTCCTCGTCCCGGTAGACGGGAGCCGTGGCGCGCAACTCGCGCTGGCCGAGGGAGTCGCGGTGGCGAACGCGACCGGCGCGGCGCTTCACCTGCTGCACGTCGTCGACACGGGGAGTCTCGGCCTCGACGCCCGTTCCATCCTGAAGGAGGATGAACTGACCGAGAGGGCGAACTCGATCGTCGCGGACGCGGTCGAGACCGCCGAGACGGCGTCCGTCGAGACGATCGAGACCGAAGTCGAGTACGGCTCTCCGGCCAGACAGATTCGCACCTACATCGACGAGAACGACGTCGACCTCGCCGTCCTCGGGACGCAGGGCGTGACGGAGTTCAACCGCTACGTGATGGGCGGCGTCAGCGCGAAGCTGGTCAGAACGTCGCCGATTCCGATGATGTGGGTCCGCGAGCCCGAGTCGGACGACGCCGCGTGAATTCCGTTTTCACACCGCAACACCGAAACCGTCCGCCCTCCCTCTATTCGGTATCCGAGCATGGACACCGACCAACTCCGCTCGACGCTGGAGCGGACCGGACTCACGCAGTACGAAGCCGAAGCCTACATCGCGACGGTCGAACTCGGCAGCGCCCCCGCGACCGAGATAGCCGACGCCTCCGGCGTGCCGCAGGCGCGCATCTACGACGTGCTTCGCAACTTAGAGAGCGACGGCTACATCGAGACGTACCAACAGGGGAGCCTCCACGCCCGCGCGCACGACCCCGCCGCGGTCGTCGACGACCTGCAGGCGTACGCGGAGACGGTGACGAGCGCCGCCGCCGAGATACGCGACAGGTGGGAGCGCCCGACCGTCGAGAACCATCGCGTGAGCGTGCTCAAACCCCTCTCGTCCATCTTCGACCGCGCGCACGAGGCCATCGAAGCTGCCGAGAACGAACTCCAGTTGGCGGTGACGCCCCCGCAGTACGACCGCTTCCGCGACGCGCTCGCGGCGGCGGTCGACCGCGGCGTCGTCGTCAAACTCGTCCTGACGCCCGAACAGTCCGCCGACGCCACCGTCGACGACCGCGTGTTCGACTTCGCGGGCGTCGCCACCGAGGTCCGACTCCGGACGCTGCCGACGCCGTTTCTCGTCCTCGCCGACCGAACGCACGTCTGCTTCGCGCCCGAAGCGCCGCTGCACCCCAACCACGAGTACGGCGTGCTCGTCAACGACTACTCGCTGTCGCGCATCTTCGACGCCCACTTCCAGACGGCGTTCTGGGAGACGTGGGAGACGCTGTACTCCGCGCGCGACGGGTCGCTGCCGGCGACGTACACGAACATCCGCGAGTGCATCCGCGACGTCTACGAGGACGTCGAGGCGGGCCGCGAGGTGACGCTCACCGTCATCGGACAGAACCGGACCGGACGCGAGAAACGGGAACTCACCGGTCGCGTCGTCGACGTGAACTACGTCGCCAGCGAGGGCGACGCCGGGCCGCTGCTGTCGAGTTTCGTCGAGGCGGCGACGCTCGAACTCGACACCGGCGACGAGGTGGTCAGCGTCGGCGGCTGGGGTGCGCTCGTCGAGGATATCGAAGGCCAGCGGTTCGTGGTGGAGAAAATCAATTGACGATGTTCGCGACGGTCGGCTCGAAATCCCAAAGGGGACCGTCCGAACGCTTATTGGAGCAGTGGACCTGGTTTCGGTAGGGATGGCCAGTACGACTCGAAAAAACGACGACGGGGGGGTTGAGTTCGTCCACGAGAACGACGGACAGGTCACCGCGAGGGATATCGAGACGGGCGTCGCATCCTTCGGAGAGACCCGCGCAGAGGCGCTACGAATGCTCGCAGACGCCCTCGACGCCTACTACGGAGAAGGCGAGTCCGTAGAAACGGAGACGCTGGCCACGGAGTTCGGCCTCGACGAGGACGAGGTCGGGAGCGAAGGCCGTCCGCCGTGGGACGCCTAGCGTGGGCCGGACGACGTTCACGGGACGGGAGGTCGCCAAAGTGTTGATGAAGTTTAGCTACGAACCGAAGTCACGGACCGGGAGTCACCTCACACTGGAGTACGTCAACCCAGACACCGGCGAGGTACGACGACCGACAGTTCCGATTCACGGTGAGATCCCCCGGGGGACGCTCGGAAGCATCGCCAAGCAGTGCGGTGCTGAGGACTTTCAGTCGTTCTGTGAGTGGGTCGACGAGCACTGTTAAGATGTGGCCCCAACAGTAAGCTGCAGAAGTGTGGAGAGAGCATCGCCCTTTAGAGCGAGGAAGGTGTTGAGTCGATTACTGAGGTGCTCGTCGACGCTTCGCCATCGAGCGCCTTTCGTTCCTCTGGTCCCCATCACCGAACTGCGAAAACCATCCTCGGATACCAGAGTCGTAGGAGTAGTGCCGAATCGTACCGACAGCCCGCTACAACGTCACCACACACTCCTTGAGTTCGTGCGTAGTAGCTCGAAATCGCTCCGTTCTGCCGAGAGCCGACGGTTCAGAGATTCGGGGTCGAGTCGACGCCGGTTTTTCGCTCTCGAATCTCCTCGTAGAACGCGACCGAGTACAGCGCGCCCACGCTGCCGACGACCGCCGTGACGACGGTTGTGAGCACGATCTGTGCGAGCGCGCTCGTCAGCGGGAGCTGTGCGGGGGCGGCCGCCGCAGCTCCCGCGCCCGACTGGGGCAGCAAGAGGAACTGCGCGACGCCGATAACGCCGGCGACCGCGAACACGCCGACCATCGTGACCACGAAGTAACCGACGGTGCTCAGGAGGTTCCGGCGCACGAGGCCGACGCTCCCTTTGAGACCCGAGACGGCGCTTGCGTCGTTCAAGACGATTTCGTGACTGTAGAACTGGATGAAGAACGCGAACACGAGGTAGACGAGGCCGACGAGGAGACCGACGCCGAGACCGACGAACAGTCCGGTCTGGCTGCCGCTCGCAGCGGAGAAGACGCCGGCGAAGACGCCGGCGAAGACGACGAACATCAGCACCAGGACGACTCCCGTAACCAGGAGGTACGCGGCGAGCAGCGAGACGTAGTTCCGCTTGCCGGCCTGGACGAACGTCTCGAGTTTCGTCTTCGTTCTGAGCGCTTCGTCGGCCATGCCGATCATCCCGCCTTGGACGAACGGGGTGCCGAAGACGTACACGACGAACAGCAGGCCCGAAACGACGAGCGAGAGTATCGGACTGACGTACTGTGCGAGCAACTGCGGTGCCTGGAGGAGACCGAACAGTCCGATTACCGCGACGAGAATCGGACTCCGGGCCAACGCACCAGGCACTTTCCGGAGGGCATTCAGGACAGCCATCTCTTAGGGTTCTAACGTAACACCAGATAGTCATTATGGTGAGTTGACTACTTTAGACGAACGTACCAACGGGTCGTCGAGAAGAGACTGACGGGGGTGGAGAGCGTCCGTTCACCGCAGAGCTCGTCGGACATCTCACTCGTCGACGATTTCCGCGGCCGCGAACCACTGTTCGACGAGGGAGTTGACCAGCAGAAAGACGATAGTAAGATTCGCGACGCCGGCGAGAAACAGCATCAAAAGCTCGCCGGTAGGAGTGGCTCCACCTTCCAGAACCGCCGTCGTAAGCCACGTGACCAGAAGCACCCCGACCGTCGCGAAGACGACGTACTTACCGACCGAGGGTCGATTCTCCTCTCGAACCTTCATTTCTGGCATGCGGTCTCATTATCCAATGTGCGTGAAATACATATCGACGACCGAGTGTCACGACCTCACCGCTCACACTCGTCCGCGTTGGATACGGAGCGCACGTCGATGAACATCTCACTCTCGCTTCCACTTCCCCGGCTCTTCGCCGTGTATCTCCCCCGTCGCTTCGCGGCTGCTCGGCCAGAAGGCGACGACCGCGATACAGAGGTAGACGACCGAAAGCACGCCCGCGACAGCCTCGCCCGGAACTCCCGACAGCGATGCGGCGTCAGACCACGCCGTCTCGGGCGTGAGGATGGTGATTTTGACGACCCAGGTGAGGCCGACGATGACGAACAGGAGGCCGTAAATCCGACGAATCCGCCGCGAGAGCGCTTCGAGCAGCGTCACTTTGAACTTCGGATACCGAAGGTCGTCACCCAGTTCCTCGCGCCACTGCGAGTGTTCGACGCCTTTGGGGTCGAGTGCGTTCGCGAAGACGTTCTGCTGGACGAAGCGCACTCGGCTCCGGTACAGGTCGTAGAAGCGGTAGCGCCGCGCCTCGTAGCTGAGGAAAATCCCCAAAACCACGACACCGACCAGTAGTAGGTTCGGAGATATGCTCGGGTCGGCCAACACGACCGAGAGAAGCGCGGCGATGATCGTGACGACCCAGTTGGTCGTCTGGTCGATGCGGTTCTGGGCGTTGTTCGTCTGGCTGACCTCGCCGCGGTAGTAGTGCGGAATCGTCGACAGGAGCGCGTCTGCGTCGTGGGCGATCTCGCCGGCCACCTCTTGGTCTTCTCTCTCGAGGGAATCGTGGGTTGTCATACGCTCTCTAGTGGCACCCGTCCGGCAAATCGTCGCTGTCGGGAGCCCGAGACAGTACGCTCGTGGGACGTATCCGTTCCGTCGCTCGCGGGACGTATCCGCTTCGTCGCTCGCGTCGAGTCGACGAGCGGTCCGCGGCGACGCCGCCGAAACTCCCTCCCTTCGTCCCGCCGTCGTCGGGAGACGGGCGGCGTCGTCGTTCGTGCGCTCAGTCGTCGGCGTGCATCGCCGTGGTCGTCTCGACGGCGATGTCGACGTCCTGGGCGAGCGAGACGAACGCGAACACCGGCGCGCGCCGCGTCCACTCGTCTATCGTCTCCTCGTAGATGCCCTCTGCTTCGATCTCCACCTCGGCGGTGAGGTTATCGAAGACGCCGTCGGCTTCGTCGAGGTCGGCGAGGCCGAAGAGGACGCTCGGGTCGAAGTCGGTCCGGACGCGCGTCTGCAGTTTCTCGATGTCGACGCCGTTGGCGACGGCGTTGACGCTGATGCCCACGTTGATACACGACGCGAGCGCCGACAGCGCGGCTTCGATGGGTTCCAGTCGGTCGGTTCCGCCGACCCACCCGCCCGCGTCCATCACTTCCTTCCACGCCCCGTAGGGAATGGTGTACTCTCGGGTCTCGCGCGAAATCGTCTCGCCGCCGAGCGTGTAGCTGTCCACCTTCGCCAAACTGTGCGCGCACGTTCCCTCGTAGGTCGAACGCGCGCCGAGCCCGAGCTGCACCGCGTCGGGGTTCTCGGCCGCGTATTCGGCGAACCCTTCGAGTTTGTTCAGGTCTACGCCGTGCACGATTTGCTGGTCGTCAGTCATAGTTTCGTGTCGCCTCCGACAGCCGGAAGAACGACCTCAGAGACGTTGTAGCTATTTCGTGCCGTCTCGGCAGGTCCTGACATCGTTTCAGCTACTGACCGCGCGTCAACAGCCGCTTACCGAACTCGTCGAGAAACCGATGGCCCGCCTGGCTCGTCCGGCAACGCGGAGGCGAAGACGCCGAGCGCCGGACGATGTCGAAAGCGACACGGTTGGAGCCTCACTGCACGTAGGCTTCGGGTTCGACCGGCCGCGCGTCGGCCTCGAACGAGGCGTACGTCAGCTCCGCCCACTCGCGGATGACCGGCGCGTCGGCCTCGACCAACGCCCGGACCGACCCGCTGTCCCGTTCGTAACAGCTGATCGTGACTCGATCGTCGAGGAGGCCGACTCCGCACTCGGGGAGTTCGTCGTGTTCGAGGACGGTGAAGTTGTCCCGCCTCTGCATCTCCGAGCTGCGCTGCGGATACGTCGCGACGAAGTACGCGTGGCAACTCGGTCGGTCGATCAACGTGATCTCGACTCCGGCGTCGATGAGAGAGAACAGCGAGTCGAAGCAGGGCTCCATCAGCGCGACCTCGGGTCGGAGATACCGGACCTCGTTTGTCTGCCGGAGGAGCGACTCGAACCGTCTCACGGGACGGTACGGCGAGTCGGGTTCCGGGAGCGTAACGGTCAGTTCGGCCCAGGTCTCGGTCGGGAACTCGGTCACCTCGTCCGGAAGCCAGTGCCAGACGTCGCGCAACTTCCGTTCGGTTTCGACGAGGCTCGTCAGGTCCTCCATCCCGGCCGCGATAGCCTCTCCGAGCCGCGTCGCCACGTACCGGTACCCCTCCTTTCGGACCCAGGAACGGTACTCGAACTGGCGCAACGTTCGCCGAATCGTCGACGGCGACACGCCGGTTTGCTCACAGAGTTCGGAGCGACTCCGGGGACGCTCCGTCAGCGCGACGAGCGTCGGGATGCGGTGCGCTGACCGTGCGAGATACGCGATATCACCGATCGCTGAGTCCGTGTCGACAGTGTTCGTGCCATTTAGTCCCATGTTACTCTTTAGCAAACGGCCGAGATAACTATTTGGGGCGGAGTACGCGCTCTGTATGCAGCACGCCCGTCGGGACATCTCCGAGTTAATATCACAGGTGAGACATCTACAAGGAACAGTGTCCGAGGGGCACCTGCGTTTTTATATGGCCGGAAACCCTGATTTCGGACAATGAGAACCGTCGAGTCGACCGCTGTCAATGCGTCCGTTGATCTCGACGCCCTCCTCGGCGTTCTTCGGGAGCATCCGGTCCGGCTTGCGATTCTCTTCGGCTCACACGCGACCGAGACGACGCACTCAGCAAGCGATATCGATCTCGCGGTCGAATTCGACGCTGAACGCCCGTCAGATTCGAACTACAACGATACTTTCCTTGGATTGAGTGCCGATCTGAGTGATACACTCGGGACCGATGACGTGGATCTCGTCGATCTTCATGCAGCCTCACCAGCACTCGCGGAGGCGGTCTTCGAAAATGGTGTACTCCTCCTCGGCGAGCAAGAACGCGCCGCCGAGCTTCGTCAGCAGATAACGGCGGCTGATACCGAGACGCAGTCACCTCGCGAACGGCTCGACGCAGCGCTGGCCAGAATTGACGCCCATCTCGATAGCGGTGATGCTAGGGCGCCTGTATCCGGCGAGTCGGAGAATGACGGATGACGACTGATAGCTTTCCAGCGGACCGTCTCAACAGGATTCTGACTGCTGTCGAAACCATTGAGGAGAGCCTCGGTGTACTCGCCCGGAAGCAGCGTCTCAGTCGCGACGAATACAAGTCTGATTCGGATACTCGTGATATCGTCGAGCGCCGGTTCGTAAAGATGACTGAAGCCTCGATTGACATCGGTGAAGAACTCGTCAAGCACGAACGTGGGCACCCACCAGCTAGCAATCCAGAGTCGATGCGAGCGCTCGGTGAGATTGGAGTGCTTTCACCAACGCTGGCCGAGGAGATGGCACAGGGGGCTCGATTCCGCAACGTGTTGTCGCATACATATGGACGAATCATCGATCACGATGTCGTCTACAACGCGCTCCAAGATCTGGAGCGCTATCGACTGTTTGTCCAAGCGGTTCGCGACTACCTCGATTCCATCGGCGCGCTTGACGACTGACTTCGTCGGAGAAGCGAGTAAATCAACACCTAGTTGCCGAACTCAAGGAGAGAACCCACGACTGTACTCGTCGGAAGCCACGACCGACCACTAACGGCGCTCGCAAACCTATCGGAAATCGGTTAGAAAGCTATTTACCGGCTATGAGCCTCTGAGGAGCAGGAGATACCGGCGTACTGTCGGCCTCGAAGCACATGACTGAGAAACATCTACACAATGGAAACGACCCGACTGTGTTCGCACGATGCACCGATTGTGCGAACATCTATCCCGCACAGGAGAAGACGAACGGGAATTTCCGTCCGGTCGGAACAGACGGGTCGTGTAACTGTGGAAACGCAGAATTCGAACTCGTCGATTAAAGAACAGGCTCGCGTCTTTTCGGCCCGGTTCATCCTCGGTGATGGATGCGTCCGCTGGATTCACACTGACTTCTCTCGTGGGCGAAGTGGTTCAGCCGAGTAGAACAGAACGGAACGGTACGCGGAGCCGAACCTACCCCTTCATGCCGCTGAGGCTCATCCCGCGGATGAAGTAGTTCTGCGCCGCGAGGAACGCGACGAGCACGGGCGCGACGATGATGAGCGCCGCGGCCATCATCAGCCCCCACTCGGCGAAGTACTGGTTTCTGACGGCGAACAGCGCCACCGGCAGCGTGTACATCTCGTTCTCGTTGGCGATGATGAGCGGCCACTGGAAGTTGTTCCACGCGCCCATGAACGTGAAGATGGCGAGCGTCGCCAGCGCGGGTTTCGCCAGCGGCAGGTAGATCTTGTAGAACGTCTGGAACTCGTTGCAGCCGTCTATCTTCGCCGCCTCGCCGAGGCTCGTCGGGAGGCTCTTGAAGTGCTGCCGCAGGAGGAAGATGCCGAACGGCCCCGCTATCAGCGGCGCGATGAGCCCCTGGTAGGTGTTCGTCCAGTCGAGTTCGACGAGGATGAGGTAGACGGGGATGAGCGTCACCATGCCCGGAATCATCATCGTCGAGATGAAGCCCAAGAAGAGCTTGTCTCGACCCCAGAAGTCGAGCTTCGCCAGTGCGTAGCCCGCGAGGCTGTCGAACGTGAGGTTGAACAGCGTCACCGCGCCCGCGAAGATGACGGTGTTAACGAACCAGCGAACGAGCAGGATGTCGGGGCGCTCCCACAGCTGGACGAAGTTCTGCAGCGTCACCGCCGCCGGGATGAACGACACCTCCGAGGCCTGCGGGTTCGCCGACAGCGACGTGGTGATGGTCCACCAGAAGGGGAGCGTCATCCACAGCGCGCCCGCGGTGACGACGACGTACAGCAGCGCCGTCTTCGACCAGTAGCCGACGCCCGAGCGCTCGTAGCCGGGGTACTCGTAGCTGGAGCGCGCCATCAGTACTCCACCTCCCCGGACTGCTGGTGTTTGTACTGGTAGTACGAGAAGGCGAAGATGATGAGAAAGAGGATGAACGCCATCGCCGCACCCTCACCCATCGCTCCCTCGTCGAAGGCGCGCTGGTAGATGAGAAGCACCGTCGTCGTCGTCGCGTAGTACGGCCCACCTTCGGAGAAGACGAGCGCGATGCCGAACACCTGGAACGCGCTGATGACCGCCATCACGATGACGAAGAAGTTGGTGTTCCCGAGGTTCGGCCACGTGACGTGCCGAAACAGGTGCCAGCGACTCGCGCCGTCGATGCGGGCGGCCTCGTACAGTTCCTCGGGGATGTTCTGCAACCCCGCGAGGAAGAAGATCATGTTCGAACCGATGCCGCCCCAGACGGCCATGAGCATCACGCCGCCGAGCGCGGTGGCCGGGTCACCCGCCCAGTTGTGCGCCAGGCCAATCGGTCGAAGAAAGTTGTTGATGACGCCGTCCGCCGAGAGGAACCAGCGCCACATGACGGCGCTGGCCGCGCCGCTCAGCATGACCGGCATGAAGTAGGCCGCGCGGTAGGCTTTCTTCGCGCGCACCCGTTTGTCGAGCATCAGCGCGACGGCGAGGCCGCCCAGAATCTGCAGGGGGACGGTGCCGACGGCGTAGACGACGGTGTTCTTCAGCGAGTACCAGAAGAGGTTCTCGGTCGGGTTCGTGAACACGCGCAGGTTGAGCCCCTCGGAGGTCACCGGCAGCGGTTGAAGCACGGTCAGGTAGTTCTCCAGTCCGACGAACTCGCCCGCGTTGCGGAGGATGCTCCACTCCTGAAAGGAGACGTAGAACGCGAACAGCACCGGGCCGAGCAGGAACATCGAGAAGACGAGGACGTTGGGCGCGACGAACAGCCACCCCATCAGGTTGTCCTGGTCTTCGGTGACGCCCACGCGTCTCCCGGCGGCGGTTCGTCCTCGCCCGAGGTAGTCGCGGGCGGCGCTCCCGAAGGAGTCGTCGCCGCCGGCGTCACCTTCTTCGAGCGCCATCGTCAGTTGAAGACTTCCGAGTTGATCTTCTGCTGGGCGTTTTCGAGCGCTTCACGGGCGGACTGCTCGCCGAGCATCGCCCCCTCCAGTTCGGGGTCGAGGCGGTTGACGATGGCCTCGCTGTTCGGCCCGTAGGCGAACGGGTGCGACCACTCGCCGGCTTCGAGCATCTTCTGCTTGCGCGGGTTCTGCTCGTAGTAGTCGAGATCGGCGTGGGACTTCCGCGCCGACAGCGCGAGCCCCTTCTCGGCCCATCGAGCCATCCCCTCGTCGCTGGTCAGTTCCCGGACGAGCATCTTGGCCGCCTCGGGGGAGTCGGTTCCCGTCGAGACGCTGTAGGAGACGGGGAACGCCGTCGTCGCCTTCTGGCCGCCCTGCGGCGTCGGCAGGTGCGCCACGTCGACGTTCTCGTCGACGTCGGGCGCGTCCTCTTCGAGGTACGGGAACGCCCACGCGCCGATACCGGCGACGGCGACCTGTTCGTTGCCGATGGCCGCGCCGTGCCAGTCCGCGCCGATGTCGCTCGGCACCGCGAGCAGCCCGTCTTTCTTGAGGTCGGTGAGGAACTGCAGCGCCTCGACGCCCGCGTCGGACGCGAGTGCGACGCCGCTGCCGTCGTCTTCGAGAATCTGGCCGCCGTTCTGGTAGATCATCGCGTGCCAGATGCGGGCGTTCGGGAACTCGATCATCGGCGCGTCGACGTCCAGATTGCTGTCGATGGTTTCGAGCGCCGAGCGCAGGTCGCTCCACGTCTCGGGCACCTCCGCGCCCGCCTCCTCGAACATCGCGGTGTTGTGGAACAGCCCGAGCGTCGAGAAGTCCTTCGGGATGCCGTACAGCGTCCCGTCGTACCGGAACGCGTCGAGCACCGGTTCGATGAAGTCGTCGAGGTTGTAGTCGTCGGCCTCGCCGAGCGAGTCCATCTCCAACAGCACGTCCTCGGAGGCGAAGGAGCTGAAGTAGCTCCCGTCGAGGTAGAAGACGTCCGGCGCGTTGCCCGCGCCGAGCTGCGTCTTCATCTTCTGTTTGTACTCCGACTGCACCGCGTTGTACTCGACGCTGACGCCCTCGTTGTCGGACTCGAACTCCGAGAGCAGCTCCTTGACGAGCTCCGACTCGGTGTCGTCGGCGGCCCACCCCGAGAGCGTCAGGTCGCCCGACACGTCGCCGGACCCGCCGCTGCCGGAACCGTTCGACCCGCCGGAGCCCCCGGAGCCGCCGTTTCCGGAGTCGTTCGAACAGCCGGCGAGCAACCCCGCAGCGCCGGTCGCACCGGCCGCGTGCACGAATCGTCGTCGTGTCATCCCGCCGAACCGCGTGCTATCGTCTGCCATGTTCAGGACATATGTACACCGATTAATAAACATTCGGGATTTCTCACTACTGGAGTAGTGTGAACCGGGACGTATAACTGGGGGCCGACCGCAACACACGACAGATGAAGACAGACAGCACCGTGGCGAACGGGTCGACCTTCCTCGTGACCGACGAGGACGGCGCGCCGACGCGTAGCCACGACGGGTTCTACCACCGAGACACGAGGCGTCTCGACCGGTACCGACTCGGGGCGAGCGGGAGAACGCTCGAACCGCTCGAACTGGTCGACGTCCGCCCCGCCGAGCGACTCGTCCACCTCGCGACGCCGCTGGAGCGCGGCGCGCGAGCGCTGCAACTGAGTCGCCGCCAGTTCGTCACCGACGGCCTCTACGAGTCGGTGACCGTCACGAACCTCACGCGCGACCCCCACACGGAGACGCTCGAACTCGCCGTCGGCACCCGGTTCGACGACCTGTTCGAGGTGCGCGGCTTCGACGGCAACGCGCTCCGCGACCGAGATATCGACGTGGAGACGCGCGAAAACGGCGTGACGTTCACGTACGACCCCGACGACGTTGAATTCGACGCGTCGGTCTCCGTGATCGCGAATCGCGACGTCGAGGTCGGCGTCGAGACCGCGGGCGACCGGGTCGACGCGACGCTGTCGGTGCCGCTGGAATTCGACCCGCAGGAGTCACAGCAGCTCTCGCTGGCGGTGACGACCGACGGGCCGACCTCGAACGTGCGGGCGGCCGTCGACGCGGCCCGCGACGAGGTCCGCGAGCGCGAACGCGAGTGGGCCGAAGCGACGACGCTGGAGGACGCGCCCGCAGGCTGGGAGTCGGTGCTCGAAGAGAGCCGCGAGAACCTGTTGGAGCTCCGTCTCGACACCGAGTATGGACCGATGCTCGCCGCGGGGATGCCGTGGTTCGCGACCGCGTTCGGCCGCGACTCGCTCATCGCCGCCTACCAGTCGCTCGGCCTCTCGACCGAGTTGGCGAAGGGCACCTGTCGCTACCTCGCCGCCCACCAAGCCGAGGCGGAAGACGAGTTCCGCGACGCCGAACCGGGCAAGATTCTCCACGAGGTCCGTTACGGCGAACTCGCCGCCCGCGGCGAGGTGCCGCACTCGCCGTACTACGGCACCGTCGACGCGACGGCGCTGTTCGTCGTGCTCGTCCACGAGACGTGGAGGCGCACCGGCGACGACGCCTTCGCCGAAGAGATGCGCCCGCACGTCGAACGCGCACTCGGCTGGCTCGACGAGTACGGCGACCGCGACGGCGACGGCTTCCTCGAGTACCCGACCGACGGCGGCGACGGCAGCCTCACCCATCAGGCGTGGAAGGACAGCGGTGACGGCATCATGCACCCCGACGGCGAGCATCCCGAGGGACCGCTCGCGGTCGCCGAGGTGCAGGGCTACGCGTACGACGCCAAGCGCCGCGCCGCCGACCTCGCACGCCACGCCGGCGACGAGGCGCGCGCGACCGAACTGGAGCGCGAGGCCGCCGCCCTCAAGGAGGCGTTCGACGAGGCGTTCTGGCTCCCCGAGGAGAACTGCTACGCCGTCGCGCTCGACGGCGGGAAAGAGCGGGTCGCGTCGGTGACGACGAACGCGGGTCACTGCCTGTGGAGCGGCATCGTCCCCGAGGCGCGGGCGGACGCGCTCGTCGACCGCCTCGTCGCCGACGACATGTTCACCGGCTGGGGCCTCCGGACGCTCGCGGCGAGCCACGGCGTCTACAACCCGCAGAGCTACCACCTCGGCAGCGTCTGGCCGCACGACAATTCGCTGGTCGTCCTCGGGATGGCCCGTTACGGCCGCGTCGACGCCGCCCGACGGGTCGCGGAGGGGCTGGTCGCCGCCGCGGAAAAGCGCGGCAACGACCGCCTGCCCGAACTGTTCGCGGGCTTCGAGCGCGAGGAGACCGAAGTGCCGGTCTCCTACGGCGAAGCGTGCGAACCGCAGGCGTGGGCCGCCGCTGCCCCGCTGGCGTTCCTGCAGGCCGTCGCCGGAAGCGTCGCGGAGGTCCCCGACGAACCGGACTCGCGGGACGCGCCGACGCCGAGTTCGTAGGCGCTGACAACCGCGAGGCTCCGTTTGGGACGGCGATGCGCTGCGCGGTCGCCCCGGGAATACGACGCTGGTGACGCTGTTCGTCTCGGCCGTGGCGAGTACAGTACGACACTGCACGGAGAGAGGGCGAGCGGCGTGTCAAGCTATTTATATTGCCGACGGCGATTGCTCATCGAGTACATGTCAGCGAACGATTCACTAGGAATCGGGTTCGTCGGTGCCGGATTCATCACGGATACGTTTCACTCCGAGACGCTTCGCGGGATTCGCCACGCCCACGCGGCCGGTGTGATGAACCCCACCCGGAGCAAGGCCGAGGCCGTCGCCGAGAAACTCGAGGAGTACGAGTGCGGCGACGCGACGGTCCACGAGTCGGTCGGCGACCTCACCGAAGATCCGGATGTGGACGCGCTCTGGATCACCAGTCCGAACTTCACCCGTCTCGAAACGGTCGAAGAGATCGTCAGTGCGGTCGAAGACGGTGCCAACCTCGACGGAATCGCCATCGAAAAGCCACTCGCACGCAATCTCACGGAGGCCAGGCGAGTCGTCGAACTGATCGAGTCGATCGATGTCGCCCACGCGTATCTCGAGAATCAAGTCTACATGCCCGGCGTGGAGAGGGTCAAAGCGTTGCTGTGGGAGAGCGCCAAGGCGGCGGGTCGTCCCTACCTCGCGCGGTCGGCCGAGGAGCACGCGGGACCGCACTCGGCGTGGTTCTGGGACGGGGAGAAACAGGGCGGAGGCGTTCTGAACGACATGATGTGTCACTCCCACAAGGTCAACAAACACCTGCTCGAATCGACGACGGGTGACGACCTGACGCCGCTCGCGGTCACCTGCGACCTCTCGACGCTGAAGTGGGCGCGTGAGGAGTACGCAGACCGGCTTGCGGCGGATTTCGACGTCGATTTCCAGTCGAAGCCGACCGAGGATTACGCACACGCGACGGTGTTCTACGAAACCGACGACGGGGAAGTCGTCGTCGCGGAGTCCACGAACTCGTGGTGTTTCGTCGGTTCCGGACTCCGGATAACCATCGAACTGCTCGGCCCGGAGTACTCGGGGAACATCAACACGCTCGAATCCGGCGTCGGTATCTTCGTCTCGTCCGATAACGAGGACGACGCGGGCTACGTGGTCGAGAAACAGCAGGCGACGCAAGGAGAGATGGCCGTCATCCCCGACGAGGTGACGACGTACGGGTATCTGGACCAGAACCGTCACGTCGTTTCCGCGTTCCGTGCGGGCGAGAACGCTCGAGAGGACCTCCACGACGGACTGGAGGTCGTCGAACTCTGTATGGCCTCGTACCTCGCTGCCGAACGCGGAGAACGTGTCGAATTTGCCGATGTCGACCTAGAGGGGTACATTCCCGCGCCCGCACGCGGAGAGTTCGATCCGTACCCGGCCGAATCGACGGGTGACCGACCGTAGCGGTCGCGCGACCGACAATCGGGGGTGTCACTACTCTCACCGATGAGACGACGAACGCGTTGATAATGGCCGGAGCGGCCCGAGGTTGTTTGCTATTCGAAAATGTCTTAACTAATTTGTTGGAATCCGTGGATTATGTCGAGCATTCGGGAGAGGGCAGACCTACTTCTCGGTGGCAGTTTCGGTGAATAGATGTCAACTATGCGGCAACATTGTTGGTAGTGCATAGAATCATATACTCGAATTACGGTTGGTAGTTGTATGATGCCTCACAGGAAAGATGGGTGTAGCCGCAAAGACTCGGACAGCGAGATATCATCGGTCGACCGCCGGTCGTTTCTCCGGTCGGGAGCGGCAGGAGCAGCGGCGGTCGGCGGACTGTCGCTGGCCGGTTGTATGAGCGGAGGCGGCGGAGGCGGCGGAGGCGGCGGCGCCGAGTACCAGATGACGATTATTTCGAGTCCGGCGGGCTTCGACGACCAGGCGTTCAACGACAACGCGCTTTCGGGACTCGAAGACGCGGCCGAGGAGTGGGACATCGACGTCAATCAGGTCGAGGAGACGAACCAAGGCGCGTACGCCGAGCGGCAGGCCGACGCCGCCGAAGCCGGCCCCGACCTCATCGTGCTGGTCGCCGACCAGCACACGGACCCGCTGCAGGAGAACGCTCCCGAGTACCCCGACGTCAACTGGATGCTCATCAACAACGTCGTCGAGGAACCCAACGTCTCGGGGTGGATCGAGATGAACCACGAGATGTCGTTTCTCGCCGGTGTCGGCGCCGGGACGCTGACGCAGGAAGAGATCGAACACGAGGGGAGTTCGACGAACCCCGACGAGAGCACCGTCGGCTTCGTCGGCGGTGAGGAGATTCCCCTCATCGAGGCGTTCGAGGTGTCGTACAGACAGGGCGTCGAGTGGGTGGACGACAGCATCGAGGTACTCACCGGCTACGGCGGCAGTTTCAGCGACCCGTCGGGCGTGAACGACCAGGCCGTCTCGCAGTTCGACAGCGGGGCCGACATCGTCTGGCACGCGGCGTCGGCCGCGGGCGAAGGGGCGTTCCAGGCCGCGGACGACAACAATCGGTTCGCGATCGGCGTCGACAGCGACCAGTCGGTCGCGTTCGACAGCTATCAGGACGTCATCCTCGGTTCCGCCATCAAAGCGCTCAACGAGGCGACGTACGAGGTCGCGGGGGCCGTCGTCAACGACGAATGGGACAGCGTCCAGGGAGAACAGAACCTCTCCACGGAGGGCGGACAGATCGACTGGGTGACCGGCCAGGCGTTCGACGGCAACATGCCCGACTCGCTCGACCAGAACATCCAGGACGCGAAGGACGCCATCGTCAACGGCGAGATCGACTTCGAGTGCGGTCCGACCGGGTGTTGAGCCGAGAGCGAAGCTTTTCGGCCGATATTTTATTCCCCTCCAAAAGAGCGTATCATGACTAACACGAGCGCACTATGACTACGAATAGCACACCCCCGGCCGTGAGATTAGCGGGAATCACCAAACGGTTCGGCGACGTCGTCGCGAACGACAGCGTCGATTTCACCCTCGAGGCGGGGTCGATTCACGCGCTCATCGGCGAGAACGGGTCCGGAAAGACCACGCTGATGAGCATTCTCTACGGTCTCTACGATCAGAACGAGGGGACGATACACGTCGATGGCGAGGAACGGTCGTTCGACACCCCCCGGGACGCGATGAACGCGGGAGTCGGTATGATTCACCAGCACTTCCAGCTCGTGATGCCGATGACCGTCCTGCAGAACGTCGTTCTCGGCCACGAGCCGGTGAAAAACGGGTTCGTCGACGAAGAGCGCGCGCGAGAAGAGATCGAAGCCATCAGCACCCGCTACGGGTTCGACGTCGTCGAACATCTCGACACCCCGGTCAGGGAACTCGACCTCGGGACGAGACAGCGCGTCGAAATCGTCAAGAGCCTCTACCGCGGGGCCGAAATTCTCGTTCTCGACGAACCGACGGCCGTCCTCACGCCGCAGGAAGTGGACGGACTGATCGACCTCATGGAGGACCTCAGAGCGGACGGCCGCTCTCTCATCTTCATCTCGCACAAACTCGACGAGGCGTTGGCGGTCGCCGACGATATCACCGTTCTCCGCGACGGCAACGCGGTCGGGACGGTGTCCGCGTCCGAGACGTCCGAGGCGGAACTCGCCCGCATGATGGTCGGTCGGAACGTCCTGTTCGAAAGCGACGCCCGCGAGACGACGGTCGGTGAACCAATTCTCGAAGCCGAGAACCTCCGGGTCGCCGGAGATCGCGGCCTGGAGAAAGTCTCGGATGTGAGTCTCTCGGTGAGAGAGGGCGAAATTCTCGGCATCGCGGGGGTTCAGGGGAACGGGCAGACCGAGTTGGTCGAAGCCCTCACCGGTCTCCGAACCCTCAGTTCGGGCGTCGTCCGATTCGACGGCGACGACATCTCGGCGGCGTCGAGGCGCGACCGAATCGAGGCGGGTATCGCCTACGTTCCCGAAGACCGCCACGTCGAGGGGTTGGTGATGGAGTACGACCTGGTCGAAAACGGACTGCTCGGAAATCAGACGATAGCGCCGTTCGCGAACGGCGGCTTCCTCGATTGGGGGGCCGTCCGCGAACACACCGAGGAGATCATCGAGGAGTTCGACGTGCAACCGCCGAACCCCGACAGCGAAGCGGAGTCCCTGTCGGGCGGAAACCAACAGAAGTTCATCGTCGGTCGGGAACTCGGCCACGAGCCGGACGTGTTGGTCGCCTCCCACCCGACTCGCGGCGTGGATATCGGGGCGATAGAGTTCATTCACGAACGGCTGACCGAACTCCGCGACGAGGGACTCGCGATTGTCGTCGTCTCCTCGAAGTTGGAGGAGATTCAGGCGCTCTCGGACCGAATCGCGGTCATGTACGAAGGCGAGTTCATCGACACGGTGGACCCGGGCGACGTGACCGAAGCGGAACTCGGCCTCCTGATGGCCGGACAGCGCCTCGACGACGAGGGCGACGCGTCCGAGGACGGAGTGCCAGAGGGCGAGGTGTCTCCGAGCGGGACGTCCGGGGACGAATCGAGTAGCGGGGTCGAGACGTGAGTTCGACCGACGAACCCGGCGCTCGGTCGCTTCTGGACCGCGTCGGCGACCGACTGTTCGACGCCACGGTGCTGGAACGCCTCGGCATCGCGCTCGTGTCGATACTCACCGCGATTCTCCTCGGCCTCCTCATGGTCGCCGCCGCGGGGTACAATCCGATAGTCTTCCTGAACAACTTGATCGTCGGCGCGATCGGGAGCGAGCGAATGCTGGCGCGAACGCTACGGATATCGACGTTCTTCATCGTAACCGGCGTCGCCGTCGCCATCGCGTTCAGAGCGGGCGTGTTCAACATCGGCGTCCAAGGTCAGTTCGTTGTCGGTGGACTCGCCTGCGCCATGTCCATTCTCTGGGCGGCCCCGTACCTGCCCAGCGGGGGGCTCGGCGGGGTCGGTCTGATGCTCATCGGAACCGTCGCCGCCGCCGTCAGCGGCGGCTTGTACGGCGCGCTCCCCGGCGTGTTGAAGGCGTACGCCGACGCGAACGAGATAATCACGACGATAATGCTGAACTTCATCGCGATCGGCGTCGTCAGTTGGCTGATCACGAACCCGTTCCGGGAGGCGGGGTCGACGAACGTCCAGACCGAACCGCTCCCGGCCAGCGTCGGACTCCCGCCGGTCGTCTTCGGCGAGTCGGGGTTCTCGGTCGTCGGACTCGTCCTCACGCTCGCGCTCGTCGCGGTCGTCGCCATCGTCATGGCGCGAACTCGCTTCGGCTACGACATGATGACGAGCGGCTACCAGGCGTCGGCCGCGGTGTACTCCGGCGTGGACGCGAAGCGAAACGTCGTCGCGACGATGACGTTCTCCGGTGCGGTCGCCGGACTCGCGAGCGCGCTCTTCGTCATCATGTACCAGGGGCGGTTCCTCGAACCGGCGAGCATCCACACGTACGGCTACGACGCGATCGCGGTGAGTCTGCTCGCGGCGAACAACCCGCTCGGCGTCGTCCCGGCGGCGCTGCTGTTCGGCGGCCTCAATTCGGCGACGTCGTACATTCAGATCTACAGCGACGTCCCCGTCCAACTCATCGACGGTATCGTCGGAATCGTCATCCTCTTCGTGGCCGTTCCGGAGCTGTTCCGCATGGCCGCACACCGGGCCGAGTTCGGAGGTGAAGACGAATGAGCGTCGTCGAGTACGCCGGTCGTAAACGAGTCAGGCTGGTCAGCCTCGCCGTCGTCGCGGCGCTCGCCGTCGGGGTGGTGGCGACCGTCGCGTTCGACGTCCCGCTCGAAAGCATCTTCACGCCCGGATACGTCGCCCGGTCGATGGAGTTGGCGGCACCCATCACGCTCGCGGCGATTGGCGGCCTGTACGCCGAGAAGAGCGGCGTGTTCAACATCGGACTCGAGGGGTTCATGATATTCGGCGCGTTCTTCGCGGCGGTCGGGACGTACTTCGCGGGCGGTAGCGGGCCCGTCCACGCGTGGGCCGGAATCGCGTTCGCGACGGCGCTCACGACGGTACTGGCGTCGCTGTTCGCCGTTCTGTTGATTCGGTACAAGGCCGACCAAATCGTCGCCGGTCTCGGCGTCTGGTTCATCGGTCTCGGTCTCGCTCCGTTTGCGGCGTCCGTCATCTGGGGGTCCAGAAACAGCCCCCGAATCCCTTCCGTCGGGCGACTGACCGTGCCGGGCCTCAACGAGATACCGTATCTCGGGCGAATCGTCTTCGACCAGTCGCCGCTCGTGTGGCTCACCGCTCTCGTCGTGGTCGGTTCGTGGGTGTTCCTCTACCGAACGAACTACGGCTACTGGATTCAGGCGGCGGGCGAGAATCCGGAGGCGCTCGATACGGCCGGTGTCGACGTCAACCGCGTTCGCTACGCGGCGGTGATATTCTCGGGGGCGATGGCGGGCCTCGGCGGTGCCGTGTTACTCGCCCACAGTTCGTCGTTCGTCGGCACCGGCCAGACCATGGTCGACGGTCGCGGATGGCTCGGCATCGTCGCCTATCTGTTCGGGAACTACAATCCGCTCGGTGCGGCCGTAGCGGCACTTCTCTTCGGAGGGGTCGATATGCTGCAGGGACAGCTCCAAACGCTGAACATCGATCTCTCCGCCAAGTTGCTGGAGCTGCTCCCGTACGTCGTCGTTATCGTCGTTCTCAGCGGGTGGGGGAAGACGCGGGTTCCCGCATCTGTCGGCGAGCCGTACGAGTCGGAGGACTGACTACCTCCCGCGACGTTTCTTGAACCGCAAAAAACCGGGCAGAAGCCACGCCTGCGGCGTTCACTTCGCTCCCTCGTTAGCCGGTCGGTCGCGAACTCGTCGCGACTGGATCGAGACCGCAAGTTCCGGGTTCGAAGCCCACAGATACACTCTCTGTACTCCCATTCGACGGATTCTCCTCACCCGGTTACTCCACCAAACAGTCTGATTCCGAGCATGAGAACGATGCCGACGAGGAAGACGAGAAAGTAGCGCCCGGAGCGGAGCGTGTCGTCTTCCCGCTTTATCTCCGGAATCAAGTCCGAACTGGCGATGTAGATGAAGTTACCCGCCGCGAACGGAAGCAGGAACGTCGAGAGGTCGGCGAAGACGTTGTCGAGGTAGAAGCCGACGACACCGCCGAGGATGACGGTCGACTGCGTGAGATAGTTGAGGACGAGCGCCCGGCGTCGGTCGAACCCGCCGTAGACGAGAACGCCGAAATCTCCAATCTCCTGCGGGACTTCGTGGAACGCGATCGCCAACGTCGTGACCAGGCCGAGCGGCACGCTCACGAGGAACGCCCCGGCGATGACGAGTCCGTCGATGAAGTTGTGGAGCGTATCGGAGACTAAGACGAGGTAGGAGACGGGTTCGTGTTCGTGGGTCGTAGCGTGGTGGTGGTGCCACCGAAGGAACTGTTCGAGCACGTAGAACAGACAGAACCCGCCGATGACCGTCAGAAACAGCGGCAGCGTGTCCGCGGATTCCGTTTCGGCGACCGCCCGGGGGAGGAGATGGAGGAACGCACCCCCGATGAGACTCCCCGCAGCGAAGGCGACGAGGCCCAACAGTATCCTGTCGGTCAACTCGTCGCGCAGAAACAACGTGAGAACGCCGACCCACGCGGTGAGACTGACGCCGACGGTCGTGACGACGATCCACCCGAGCGGGCTCATCTATCCAGTATCGTGTCGGCGAGCGTATAAATCATCTAGGCGGCCCGTCAGTCGCTGAGGAACGTGCGGTGGTCCGCGAGGTAGTCGTACCCGCCGCCGAGAACGAGTCCGTATATCAGGTACGACACCAGCGTCACGGCCAGCAGCGGGAGGTCCTCGGCGACCGTTTCGGTTCCGACGAAGACGCCCAACAGAGCGCCGACGACGTATCCGGACCAGAGGATGAGTCCGAACACCGCGCCGTGGGCGACCCCCGACTCGCCCGGGAGTCCCCACGTGAACCCGCCGAAGAGGAGCGGCCAGGCCACCGCGAAGATGAGTCCGAACCAGAGGTACGTCAGCAGCGTCGCGGTGAGCGTCCCGAGTCCGCAGTAGGGAGGTCCGCCGACGGCACAGAGACTCGTGAAGGTGGCGAACACGAAGGGTTCTGTTCCGGGGAGCAACACGTCCGCAGCGAAGAGAAACACGAGAAGTACGACTGTCGCTACGACTCCCGCTCCGAGGCTACTTCGGATCGGACCCATAGGATAGTATTGACTCCGTTACACAAAACTGTAGGCTTGATTCCGGAGTTGCGAACGACTCTGCGGAACCGTCCGAGAGCGAGGAGTCGAGCAACGCCGATTCGACGGGACGAAGCAAATCGGTTCGACAGAGCGGAACTCTCGAACAGAGAAAGCGATTTACAGGCACGCCTGCAATTACTGGTAATGGGTAGCTACGCAACGCCGCCGAATCGGGCTGACGAATCGTCCGACGACAACGAACCTCGACCGCGACTGGGCGATCTTCTTTCGGGCCGATTTGCAGATGTAGACCTCGATTCCGTCGAAGCAGTCCGTAACGAACGAAAGTAGGAATGAAGGTCTTCATCGATACGAACGTCTTCATTGCCAGTCTGACCGACGAACCGGGCCGCGGCGAGGTTGCGACGCAGTTACTCAATAAAGACTACGAGTTCTGTACATCTATTCTAAATCTCATGGAGATTCGGTCAGTGATGACCAAGAAGAAGCGCGTTGAGCAAGACCGAGTCGAAGCGGTATTATCTGATATTTACAGTACTGTGGACATATACGCACCCGAAATCAGTGACTAAATCACGGCGTATGAATTACAGCGGGACAACCTCCTCTATACGATGGATTGCGTCCTTCTCGCATTGGCGGACGACGTGAACGCGACGTTGACTACTTTCGATGGAGAGATTCTCGACCACGGTGGTGTCGCACCAAAAGAGTTGATTGACTAGTTCGACCCGAGCAAGAACCTGCTATCGTGGTTTTTTGATAACAGGCCGCGTTCCTTCCTCGGGCCCGGTGCACTCGTTCGATTCCCGTGAGAACCGTCGTTTAAGTGTGACATCCAATCCAGTACGAAGATCGGTGGAGGACGATCAAAGGAGAGTCAACCAGAGACAGCCGACTCAGCCGCCAAGCGCCGTCTCGAACGCCAACTCGACCGCCCGTTTCTGCAGTTCGAGCGGGAGGCTCGCCTCCACCGCGCCGCCCGCCGTCGCTTCGTCCTCGCTCGCTTTCTCGGCGGCCATCTCCGGCGTCAACGGCATGTGGACGAACCCCATCGGCGTCTCCAGCCCTTCGCGCTCCAAGAGCGCCCGCGTACTGTACAGCACGTTGTTGCAGAGGTGCGTTCCCGCCGTGTTCGAGACGCGCGCGGGGATACCGGCGTCCAACAGCGACTCGACGACCGACACCACCGGAAGCGTCGAGAAGTACGCGTCCGCGCCGTCGGCGTCGATGAATTCGTTTCGCGGTTCCGCATCCGCGTTGTCGGCGACGCCGCCGCAGTCGTTGACGTTGACGCCGATTCGTTCGACGGAGACGGCGGAACGGCCGGCCGCGAGTCCGGTCGAGACGATTACGTCGGGGTCGTAGTCGGCGACGAGCGTCGCCATCTCGTCGGCGGCGACGGCGTACTCGACCGGCAGCACGCGGCCGACGATCTCGTGACCGGCGACGGTCCCGCCGTCGAGTTCCTCCGCGAGCGTCTGCGTCGGGTTCTCGTCGTCGTCGCCGAACGGTTCGTAGCCGGTGAGAACCAGCGTCATCGGCTCTCGTTCGCCCCGCTTCGAGCGTCGTCGTCGTACGGCCAGCGTCCGCCCATCTTCAGTTCGGTGACGTAGCCGGCGTCGATGCTGTCTCGAATCTCGCGGCGCGTCTTGTGCGGCGTCTCCACCTCGTCGCTCGCGAGATGATAGGCAGTGCTCGCGAGAATCGTCGCCACGTCGCGCAGGTCGCGCGGGTCGAGTTTGTCGAGCGTGTCGGCGTGGGTGTGTCCCCAGCCGCGGCCGCTCTGGTCGGAGGTCGAGGAGGCCATCACCGCGGGGACGCCCTCCTGGACGAACGCCCACTGGTCGCCGTGCGGCGAGATGGTGTCGCCCGACTGGATGGGGACGTCGAGTTCCTCGCCCACCGCCTCGAACGCCTCGCCCATCTCGTCGAAGCCGTTGGTGCCGACGCGGACGTTCCGGGAGTTCGCCGGGCCGTCGACGTTCAGGACGCATTTCACCGAGTCGAGGTCGCGGCTCTCCGCGAAGTGGTAGGCGCCCCAGAGGCCGATCTCCTCGGAGCCGAACGTGACGAACCGAACGCGGGAGTCGAGGTCCGATTCGACCTGCGCGAGCAGTCGGCCGATTTCGGCGACGAGCGCCGACCCCGCACCGTTGTCGTTCGCGCCGTCGGCGATGTCGTGGGCGTCGACGTGCGCGGTCACGAGCACCTCTTCGTCGGCGTCGGCGGGGCCGAGGACGCCCTCGACGTTTCTCGATTTCGTCGGTTCGTTTCGGCAGTCGACGTCGAGTTCGACGACGAACCCCTCCTGTTCGTCGGCGTAGCGCGCGAGTCGCTCGCCGACTTCCTTGGAGACGCCGACGGCCGGAATCGGCCCCGGTCGGTTGTGGTAGCCGACCTCGCCGGTCGGCGGCAGCGACCCCTCGATGTGGTTTCGGAAGAGGAACCCGGTCGCGCCGTGGTCGGCGGCGTTGACGTACTTCTCCATGCGGTGGAGCCACCGGTCGGTGTTCTCCGGGGTGTCGCTGGAGACGAGCGCGATTGCGCCCTGCAGGTCGTCGCCGACCTCGTCGAACTCCTCGTAGGTACCGTCGCCGACGTCGACGACCGGCCCCGACACCGTCCCCGACGGCGACCCCGGCAGCGCCAGCACGTCGTGTTGACTCTCGTGGCGACGCGGATGCGACCCGCGGAGTTCGATAGCGGAGCTGCCGCGCCACCAGCCGGGGATGTCGAACTCGTCTATCTCGACCTCGCGCAGGCCCGCCTCCTCGAAGGCGTCGGCGACGACCGCCGCGCCCGCCTTCTCGCCCTCCTGTCCGGCCATCCGGTTGCCGACGTCGACGAGCGACCGGAGCGTCTCCCACCCGAAGGTGCTGGTCTGTGCGTCGCCGACGACGTCGTCGGGAAGTCGTGTCATGCGAGAGCGTTCGTCGGGGACGACAAGAGTGTCGGGGAAGCGGTCAGCTACTCGAACTGCACTCCGGACGCGGAGGGGACGGAACGACCAGGACAAACACCATTCGGCTGGCGACTGACTCCTCGGTATGGACTGCGGAGCCGCAGTCGAAGCGGTAGCGATAGTCGAGGTGACGCACCGATGAGCGGCGACCACCGACTCGGCTTGCGACCCGCGACGACCGAGTACACCGACGAACCGCTCCGAATCGAGGGTGAGATTCCACCGTGGCTGGAGGGGACGCTCGTCCGCAACGGCCCGGGGTCGTTCGCCGTGGGCGACCGCCGAGTCAACCACTGGTTCGACGGACTTGCGATGCTGCGCCGCTTCCGCATCGGCGACGGCGAGGTCCGGTACAGTAACCGGTTCCTGCGGAGTCGACAGTTCCGCCACGTCCGCGAGCACGGACGCCTCCGCCTCCGCGAGTTCGGTACGGACCCGCAGTGGCGCGGCCTCGGTCACCTCCGGCGGTTCGGGACCGGTGCGGCGACGGACAACGCGCCCGTCGACGTGGTCTACCTCGGCGGTCGCCATCTCGCGGCGACGGAGACGCCGCGGTGGACCGTCTACGACCCCGAAACGCTCCGGACGCGGGGGGAACGGGAGTTCGACGACGAGGTCGGACGGGCGGGCCCGCTCGCGCACGTCCACTACGACCCGTTTCGAGAGGAGATTGTGGGCGTCGCGACGCGCTTCGGCCTCCGGAGCGAGTACGTCGTCTACCGCGTCCCCGACGGGAAAGAGCGGCGCGAGGTGGTCGCGCGGATTCCGATTCGCCGCCCCGGCTACCTCCACAGTTTCGCGCTGACGCCGAACTACGTCGCCGTGCTCGTCCCGCCGTTTCGGACCTCGCCGCTCGCGTTGCTCCGGGACCGCCCGTTCGTCGAGAGTTACCGCTGGGAGCCCGAACGAGGGACGCGCGTCCTCGTCGTCGACAGAGAGAACGGCGAACTCGTCGTCGATACGCGGACCGCGCCGTGTTTCGTCTTCCACCACGTCAACGCCTTCGAGCGAGACGGTGCGCTCCACTTCGACGTGGCGGCGTTCGAGGACGCGAGCGTCGTCGACGCGTTCTCTCTCGACAGCTTCGACTCGCCCGAGTTCGCGCCGCCGGGCGCGGAACTCCGTCGCCTGCAGGTCGACCCCGAAACCGGGCACGTCGTCACGCGGACGTTACATCCGGGTCACGTGGAGTTTCCGACCACCCATTACGCGCGCTACAACACCCAGCCCTACCGCTACGTCTACGGCGTCGGAACCGCCGAGCGCTCGCCCGAGAGCTACGCCGACCGAATCGTGAAAATCGACCTCGGCGAGCGAGCCGGTCGCTACCAGGCGTCGAGAAGGTGGACCGAGCCGAACGTCTACCCGGGCGAGCCGCTCTTCGTCCCGCGGGTCTCGCCCGAGACGGACGGAAACGGCGAGGAGACCGCCGCGGAGGACGACGGCGTGCTCCTCTCTATCGTTCTCGACGCCGACGCCGAGCGGTCGTTTCTCCTCGTGCTCGACGCGGCGACGATGACCGAGCGCGCTCGGGCGGTGTTCGACGCGCCGATTCCCTTCGACTTTCACGGCCAGTTCTACCGCAGTGGCGAGCGACCGACCCGTTCGATGGCGTAGCGAATCTGCCGAAGAGACCGTCGAGAGACGGCGTGCCGGCCGCGACGACCCAAAAACGACAGCGGCCGAGAGTAGGCGGAAGAACCACATACCCCCCGTGAGAAAGGATAACTCGGCGGCTGTCGTGACAGTTGATAAATGCGTTATTCCGTCTAGATGCTGATATTATATTATTGAATTATCTGTGGGAAGTGTTTAAATATACTCATTATCTCGGGGGGTGTCGTCTGTAGTATGAGCCAGAACGACTCTGCGATGGCGAACTACCTCAAAAACAACCCCCGGATGGTCGGCGTCGTCTTCACGATGATGCTGCTTCTCTCACAGGCAGGAAACGCCGCGGCGGCGGCAGCGGGAACGGTCGCCGGACCCTAAAGCTCGTACAGCGGAATCTTGTTGCTCCACCGGAGTTCGTGACGGAGGCGGACGGGCATCTCTTCGAGCTGTAGCAACTCCGCCAACTCCGATTTAGATACCTCGAACGAAAGTTGGCTGTTCGAGTTGAGCGTGTACTCTTCGTTAGAAGAGACATACGGGAGGATGAGCCCACCCATTCCCGACCGGTCAGTGGGATATCCTCGAATTTGGACCGTATAGCGCTCACTATCCTCGCACTCTTCGACAACGCACAGCAGCGGCGTCCCGCTCTCGGCCTGCGCGATGGCGAGGCCACCATCACCGACGACGACGTACTGATTGCCGACGATGCTCTCGCCGCGAGCGATCTCGAGCGCGACCGACAGCGGGAAGCCCCCGTTGAGCAGGCGCGCCAGCGTCGAACCGATGCGCACTGCGCCGCTGTTGATGACGTCCGAGAGCGTGACGATACCGCCGATGGCTCCGGCCTCGATGAGCGACAGTCCCTGTTCGTACGACGTACAGCCGTTCAACAGGAACGCGTCGACACCCACGTCGTCGAGTTCGCGCGCGTCGAGGCGGCCGTCGGTGCACTCGAAGCCGCCGTCGTCGATGTGGCCGATGTAGTGGAGGAACTCCGTCTCCTCGCGGAGCACCTCGGCCAACTCGTCGGTGGTGAGTGATCGGTGGATGCGGACGTCGAACGGGAGTTCGTCGCGCGACCCGTACACCCGGTCGATGTCGTCACGCTCCTCGCTCATCTGGGCGTCGTTGCAGACGACGACGATGTCGATGTCGTCGTCGTCGGCCACCGTCCGACTGAGTCGGTTGCGATACGCTTCGATGGTGGCCTTGTTCGCGCCGACGGGCGCTCCGTCGCCGACCCACGCTTGCTCGACGGAGTCGGCCGACTCGGGTTCGACGAACTCCATCGACGACGGCTGTGCCGCCGTACTCCGGGTGAACTCGTCACTGTCGCGGAGGAACTCCTGAACGGCGTCGACCTGTATCTTCGGCGCGGTCGACGCCTCAGTTTTCGTGGGCGTGCGCACGATTGCGAGGTCGTCGACGAGAAACGGCAGTAGCTCTGCGCTCTGGGCCGTCGGCGCGACGTGGCTGACGAGTTTCCACTCCGGTTGGTGCGGTTCCAGCGTCTCGCACGGAATCGAGAGGTACGCTTCGAGTCGCTCGTCGGAGGGTAACTCGTAGAGCCGTTCGAAGTCGATGTCGGCGGTCGATTCGACCGCGCGACGCTCGTGGAGGTCGACTTTGTATAGTCCCTCGGTCCGACAGAGGCAGTCGAGGAAGAACACGTGACGTAAGACGCGCTCGAGTTCTTTCTCGACGCCCTCGCAGGTGTCGAGTCGGTGCTCGAAGCCCGAGTCGGTCACGAGGCGAGCCACTGGACCGGGTTCGACGCGTGCACCGAGGTAGTACGCGAGCGGTGCGGCCGTGTGGACGTACGAGCGTTCGCGCGGGAGTTCGATGCGGATGCCCGTCTCGGGGGCGACGACGTCGTCCGGTGCATCGAACGTCTCGCCGAGTTCGACCGTCGGCGGGTGACCGCGGAGCGTCGGGTAGGACCGCTCCGGCGTCGTCGTCTTCATCGCCGACCCGAACAGCGAGACGGCGCGCATCACGTCCTCGACCGAGTCGCCGACGGTGATGGTTCCGGCCGGGTGCTCGTGGTGCGAGCGCCCGCCCAGCGATACCGTCGTCTCCGCGCCGAAGTCGAGACGCTGCTGCGTGCGGTCGACGGTGAGCCCGCTCGACACGCGCAGGTACATCTTGATTGGCGTACAGAGTTCGACGGCGTACTCGCCGTCGGGGAGCGTGAGCGAGTCCGAGGGAGTGACGTGTGCGAGCATCGTCCCGTCGGTGTCGCGGACGTAGATCGGGACGACCGTCGGCAGCGTCAGCGACGACGTTCGGAACGAGACGGCGGCGTCGACGGGGAACCGAAACTCGTCGGTGTCGACGGGTTCGGGGTCGACCGGATTCGGCGTCCCGAGTTCGTATCGGTGGCGCTCGACGGGGTCGACGACTTCGATGCCGTCGCCGCCGTCGTTGCACCCGAACCGTACGGTCATCGAGACCACCTCCGGGTAGAGGCCACGGTTGGGTGAGTAGTCATTGCCCATTGAATTTGGCTGAAAGTATAACAATGTGTCGGCGTCGCCGAAGGTTCGACGAAATGTCTTCAACCGGGGCCAGAAGTCGCATCTGGCCGCGGCAGATGCACTTCTTGCAGGAGGAGAAGACGCCGCAGTCTGGCGAAACCGGCCGTCGAACATCGGTTTTCCCGCCGATAACGTCAAATCACACGTATTTCAGTTCCGACGCATTTATCCAGTCTCTCTGTCGTTCGCAGGTAGCATGCGAACGTCGGGCACCGTCGTGTGGCTCTCGGTTCTGCTAATCGCGGCACTCTCGATAGCGAGCGGCCCGCTCGTCGGCGGCGTCGACTTCACGTCCGCGGGGGACACGACCGGCGAGAGCGGGTCCGAGGGTGCGCTCGGAGCCGGGAACGCGACGGTCACCGACGTTTCTCTCGATGCAGCGGGAGTCCGACTCGAGCGGGGTGACTACGGTTCGAAGGCGTACTACCTCCGGGTCCCGGATGCGACGGTCCGGCTCCGGTCGGTGACCGGTCGTCCGATGCTCAGCTACAAGATCCGGGTTCCCGCGCTCGGTCTCGAACGGAGTTCGGCCGTGTTTCTGAACGAGTCGTACACCGAAGCCGGGGCGACGACGCTCGCGTTGACAGTCGACGACGACCCCGTCGACCCCGAGCGGGTGACCGAGTCGAGTTACGAGGCGGAGCTGTCGGTGCTGTTGCGGACGGAGTCGGGGAGTCGGACGCTTCGGCAGCTCTCGGTCACCGTGGAGGTCGAGGAGTGAGCGACTCGAAGCGACGTTTCGTGACCGCAGTTTTCGGCGATAGAGCGGGTCTCGCGCTGTTTCTCTTCTCTCTCGCCTTCTTCGGGCTGTTCTGGCGCGTCGGCGTGTTCGTCAACGACACCTACACCGTCGCCAACGCGTTCGTCGGCGTCGCCGACGGTCACCTCTACGTCGACGAACTCCGATACGGCCCGGCCGACGGCGCGACGCCGGGAATGAACGTCGTCGACGGCCGGCTGTACGGTCGAAACTACGGACAGATGGCGCTCGCGCTCCCGATACTGTGGGCGCTCGAACTGAGCGCGCTCGTCGCGGACCCCCGACTCGTCGTCGTCGGCCTGTGGAGTCTCACTGTCCTGGGCGCGTGTGTCGTCGCTGGACGGGTCGCCGGTCGTCCAGCGGTGGGCGACGTTGTCGGCTCCGTCGCCGCCGTGGGACTGTTCGCGGCGAATCTCCCGTTTGCGACCCCGCTCGACCCGAAGTGGTTCCCGTTGATGGCGCTGCAGTTGGCGTCGATGCTCGCGGCGGCGCTCGCGGGCGTCGTCACGTATCGGTTGCTCGCGCGCGTCGCCGACAGGAGAGCGGGACTCGCCGCGGGGGCGATACTGACCGTGGCGACGCCCGTGGGCTTCTGGGCGTCGTTGCCGAAGCGACACGCGACGATGGCGCTCGTCGTCGTCGTGGTGCTGTACACGTTCTATCGGAGTCGAGAATGCGCCGAAAGCGACCCTCGACGCGCGCTCGGCTTTCGGGCAACAGCGTACGCGACGGTCGGCCTCTCGACGTGGGTGCAACCCGCCGAGGCACTGACGCTGTTCGTCGCGCTCGCACCGGTCGACCTACTGACCGCGCGGCGCACCGACTGGCGCACGCTCGGCGTCGTCGCCGTCGCGTTCGCGCTCTCGCTGCTCCCGTTTCTAGCGACAAACGCGGCCGTGACTGGAAATCCGCTGTCGCCGCCGCGTCTGTGGCCTCGGTTTACCGGTGAGCAGGCGCTCGCGGTGGACCCGACGAGCGGAACCGGTAGCGAGAGCGTTGGTAGCGAGGCCGGCGGCAGCGAGACTGTTGGTAACGAGACTGTCGACATCGGAACCGGCGGCGGAGGAGACGTGAGCGGAAACGGCGGTGACGCCTCGAACGCCGGCTTCGTCGCATCCGTCGGCGTACTCCTCGTCAGCGCCCTCGACCGAGCGGCGCTGTTCGGCGAGTTCGTCAGCCGGGGACTGCACGCGAGCGTCGAACCCGTCCGACTCTACCGCATCTTCGTCCGCAGCGGCTATCTCGCCGGCGTCGCCGGCGACGACGGCGGCGAAGCGGTCAACATGGCGCTCGTCGAGTCCGCGCCCGTCCTCGGTGCGCTCGTCGGGATGGTCCCGCTCGCGGTTCGCCGGGTACGCGAGCGAGCGGGGACACCATCGAGTCGAGAGTCACTCCGCGAACGCCCCTTCCGGTTCCGTACGACGCTCCAGTCGCCGACGCGCGCGACGGACCTGCTGGCCGTAACGAGCTTCTCGACGTTCTCGCTCATCTACCTGCACCGACTGCCGTTGCACGCGATGGTGACGGTTCGGTATCTCGTGCCCCTGGTTCCGATACTGGTCTACGCGGTGGTTCGTCTCGAAAGCGTCCGTGACGCACTCGGTGAGTGGTCGACGCTCGGATGGAGCTACGTAGGAACGGTCGCTGTCGGCGGTCAGTTGCTGTTGCTCGCACTGCTGCTCGACGGCGTCCAGTTGGGCGAGGCGATCCAGTTGCACGCGCTGGTCCATCTCGCGGCCGCGACGGCGCTGGCGCTGTGGGTTCTGTTCGCTGCGCGTCGTGACGAGACGCATCCGCGCGTCGGTGCCGTACTGGTGGGCATCGCCTGCGGGTCGACGACGGTGTTTCTGCTGCTGTCGGGCTGGGAGTACTTCGGGTACGCGGGCGAGTTCGCGCTGCCGGCGATTCGGGCGCTGTCGCGGGCGCTGCCGCTGTTCTAACGAGCAGTCGGGTGAGCGCGCACACCGTGTCGGCTCCTCGTACTCGGTGCCGTTGCGGTGTGCGGGAATAGCGCGACCGTCGAAGAACTCGACAGCGCCGGGAACGTCGCGTCGACGTCACCGTCGCGGTCGGCCGAGCCGACTGTATCGGTCCGACAGTGGAGCGCGGCGGACCAACTTTCCAAAGAACCCCGGTCGAACTCCGGGGGAGCGGGTACGAACCGAGTTCGATGCGCGGAGCGTTTTCTCAGCGCCGTATCTGTCCCTGTATCTGGCTTCGGACGTCGTCGGCGGAGGTGTACGTTCGGTCGTCGGCCGGAGCGAGCACCTCGTCGACGGGCTTCCAACCGCCCTGCGTTTCGACCTCGCGGTCGCCGAAAGCCTCGATCAGTTCGTCCGTCGTCGCCGGATACTCGTGGGTTTCGAGCGCGTCGTCCAACTCGCCGAGTCCCTCTTCGGGTTCGTCGGGCACCGGTTCGGTCTCGTCAGCGCGGTCGCGCGCCTCCTGCATCTCCCGCTCTCGTTGGCGTCGCTCCGCATCGTCGGCTTGCTTGTCTCGACTCTTTTTCGTATCTGCCATCCTCTACACTACGGGAGTGAGCGATAAAACGCTGTGGCCGTCCACGGTAAAGCGCTCAATCAAGTGACTCTGTCGGCCCGTTCGCTCGGTTCGACCGTGTCTCGGATGTTACGACGGCCTCTCGGGAGATTCCGCGGGATGTCGGTTCGCTCCGAAAACAGTTTACAGAACACACTTCCGATTTGTTACATTTGACACCGTCGACGGTTCTGATAAAATTCCGAGAGAGCGAGTTCACCGCGTCGGATCTCCGGAGTCGATGCCGTCGACGGATGGCGAGCGCGTCGCGTCGGGCGCTTACCGAGCGTCGCGAGTTCGTCTCAGTTGTTGGCGGCCGAAGACGACCCACGCGAATCCGAAGAACACCATCGGTCCCGCCCACGGGTCGGCCGTCTCGCCCATCACGTACGTCGTGAAGCCGTACGCGAGCGGGAGACCGACCGGCAGCGCGGCGACGAAGAGCCAGCTTTCGAGTTTCGGCCGGACGTCGGCACGGAGCCTCGCAACGCCGAACCCGAAGGCACCGACGACCGTGACGAGGAATCCCAGGACGAACCCGAGGAAGGCGATGCCCGGGCCGTAGATGGCTATCGGCAACGCGACGGCGGTCACGACGGTTCCGAGTGCGACCATCGCGAAGGTCAGCTTCGCAACTCTCCCGAACCAGTCGCGTTCGTGCAGGTAGAACGCCGGGAGTCCGACCATAATCAGCAGGAACCCGACAGCGCCGAGCGGGTCTGCGTAGACGAACTCCGCCTCGTTCAACACGGTGAACAGTGCGAGACCGACCCCCACGACGAGCAGCCCGCCGAGAATCGCAGCGAGCGCGCTGAGCTGCCAGAACCGACCGTCTGTCGACGTCGTCTTCCCGTACTGTCCGACCTCTTCCGTCTCGTATGTAACCATGCTTCCACCGATTCGGGGGTGGTACGTGCGTACCGCGTTCGAATCAGATAGATTACGCGTTCTCAGAGCTTAACGAGTGACCTTGATTTCGAGAACCCATTTGCGGTGAGTCGACCATGAAACTCGATTCGGTCAGCTGTCTAACCCGCTCGCCACGTCCGGGTCGTCGAATCCGTTCACTTTCGCCGGTCGTCGCCAACTGCTCATAACAATTCAGCCGGTGTGACGAATTTCATATAGAGATAGAGAACACTCACCGTCAGTGTAAAGACACATATTGGATGCGTTCGCGGAGGGTGGTATGCAAGCAGTCGTGCTCGCGGCGGGAAAGGGAACTCGCCTGCGGCCGCTCACCGACGAGAAACCGAAGGGTCTAGTCGAAGTCGATGGGAAGCCGATTCTGACGCACTGTTTTGAGAAACTGGCGCGACTCGGCGCTGACGAGTTCATCGTCGTCGTCGGCTACAAGAAAGAGAAGGTCATCAGCCACTACGGCGACGAGGTGCAGGGCGTTCCCATCACCTACGCTCACCAGCGCGAGCAAAACGGGTTGGCGCACGCGCTGCTCACGGTTGAAGAGCACATCGACGACGACTTCGTGTTGATGCTCGGCGACAACGTCTTCGAGGCGAATCTCGGCGACATCGTTCGGAGACAGCGCGAAGAGCGCGCCGACGCGGCGTTCCTCGTTGAGGAGGTACCGTGGGAGGAAGCGA